>NZ_JBGFSH010000002.1:0-451050 GCF_041365715.1 Rhodosalinus sp. FB01
TACTCGGGCTGGCTACTGCGTCCATTGTTTACATTGGTCTTGACGCGTATACACTCACTCGAATGCGTATAGAGCTGTTTTCCTTAACTGGGTCTGAACAACCAAATATGAGGATGGCGCACCTAAGGCGAAGCAACGCTTGGCTGGATTCCCTCATCCCAAAATCAGTCGGCTACTCAAGCAATGCACTCCATCGCGTGTTTCAGAGGTGCGGCTTGATATGGTCGTTCGCACTTCTGATATCTTCGCCATTGATCATTGTTGCGGCTCAAGCAATTTGCGTTGCCTCGACAACAACTCTATTGAGCGTCTCACTTTCATCGTTGCTTCTGTGGCTGGGCATAATCCTATCGGGGAGCAGCATAGTTATTCTCGTAATTGTTGCGATTGTCCCACTCAAATTTACCTTGCGAGCTGCGCAGGGGTAGGCTGCGTGCTCGCCACGCACCGCGCCGCCCATCGTGCATCGGCGCGTGACATCACGCGCCCTACGCCCACCGCATGGAGGGCAGCGCGGGGGGAATGTGAGGCGGCGGGGGCGTAGGGTGCGTGCTCGCCACGCACCGCATCGGGATCCGGAAACATCGGCCGGTGCGTGATATCACGCACCCTACGCGGCACCAGCGACGCCGCGGGAGCCCATGGCCACGGCGCGTCTCCGCCCTATCTCTCGCCCATGCGCCTCGCCCTCGCTCTCTGCCTCCTCGCCGGCCCGCTCCATGCCTGGGAGTTCTCGGCCGATCCGCTCTGCACCCTCTCCCACTCGACGGAGGAGGCGGCGGTGGTCGTGACCCATGATCCCGCCATCCCGGAATACGCGATCACCATCACCCGGGCGGGCGCGCCCTGGCCCGGGGGGCCGGTCTTCGCCATCCGCTTCGAGGGGCCCCGCGGCCTCACGATCTCCACCACGCGCCACGGCCTGGGCGAGGCGGGCCGCGCGCTCACCGTCACCGATCGCGGCTTCGGCAATGTCCTCGACGGGCTTCAGTTCAACGACACCGCCACCGCGCGTCTCGGCGACACGGCGGTGGCTTTCCCGCTCGACGGCGCGGCGGAGCCGGTCGAACGGTTCCGCGCCTGCGTCGCCGCGCCGGTCGCCTGAGCGCCCTGCCCCTCGTGACATTCCCGCCGATCTCGTTAGGCTTCGGGCCAAGCGGCGGGAGAGTGATCATGCGGAAACGAAGCCTCGCGGTGCTGGTGGCCGCCAGCCTCTGGGCGCTCCCCGCATTCGCGCAGCCTGACGGCTTCGGCGGGCAATGCCTCGCCGCACCCCACGACGCGCCGGTGACGGCGCGCCAGCACGAGGTCGCGGATCTCGTGGACAGCCTCCGCCCCGCCCTCGCCCGGTTCGATAGCCTCGAGCGCGCGCTGGCCGAGGGCGCCCCCGAGATCTGCCTCGTGGACGCGCTTCTCGACGCGCAGGGCTATCTGGGGGTGGAGGAGAACCGCATCGTCCTGCGCGCCGCCCTCGCCCCGCCCATGCGGCAGGCGGTGCTGATCCACGAGCTGCGCCACTTGCACCAGGCGCGCACCGGCGCCTGCCCGGGTCCGGCGCTGTCGATGGGCGAAACCGCGCGTGCCACGCTCGCCCTCGAGGCGGACGCCACGGCCGTCACGCTCCACGTCGCCTGGGCGCTCCGCGCCGAGGGCGCGCCCGCCGTCTGGGACGCGCTTGCCGCCTGGCCGGGGCAGCGGGACATCGCCGCCGCCTTCGCCGGTGCGATGGCCGAAACGGGCGATCCGGTCCGTGCCGCCGCGCGCGCCTTCGCGCAGTGGTACGTCTCGGAGTGGCGGCGGGAGACCTACCGGATCGCGGCCTGCGCCGACTACCTCGACCGTCAGGAGCGCAGCCACGCCCTGCCCACCTACGGGGCGCTTCCGCAGGGCTTCCTGTCGGCGCTCTGCACGCTGCCCGACGGGCGCGCCTACCCCTGCACGCCGCCCGCCGGCGAATGAGCGCGCCGGCCGCGCCCCCCGGGACCCGGCATGTCCCGCGCCGGTGACCCGGCGCGGGGATCAGTCGTCGGTGTCGTCGCCCTGCAGGATCATCCGGAACGTACCGAGCGCCACCCCGCTTTCCGCCTAGTCGTCGAAGTTCACCACGATCCCGTTCTCGGCCGTCGGCGCGAAAAGCGTGCAGGAGCCGCGGGCAAGCACGCTTCGCTCGCCGCCCACCGCGACGACGACGCGGCCCACATTCCCGGCATCGAAGCAGATGAGGTAGTTGCCGAGCGCCCCGCGTCCGGCCAGCACATACGCGTTCTCGGGTATGTCGCGTTCAAGCGCCCAGGTGCCCGACACCGAACTGTCGATTTCTGCCGCGGCGGCCAGCGGCGCGGCGAGGAAGCCTATCGCTAGGGCGAGGAGGCGGTAGCTGCTCAACATTTTATGGCCTCACCTATATGTAGTGAGAACACTAACATAACCGCGCCCGGCGGCGCCAGCGTTTGTCGAATCACTCGTCACTTTCACGCGGCCGGCGCGCAAGGCCGGTGCGCGGCGACAGTGTGCAGCCGATGCGTTAACAGGATACGGACGGCGATTTCGCCGTCAGCGCACGGTCTCCACCGCGACGCCTTCCGCGCTGCGGGACAGGCGTTGGGTCACCTCGCCGACCTCCCGCCCGCTGTCGCGCAGAATGGTCAGGAGCACATACTTCCCCTGGGGCAACTCCGAAAGGTCGAGCGTGGCGCCGAAGCTCCGGGCCGCGAGCGGCATCAGCGGCCCGGCCGCCTCGCTGGCGAGATCTCCCCGGCGCAGCTCCGCGCCGTCGGCGGCAAGAAGGCTGTAGCGCGCCTCGGGGCGCAGCAGAACGTTGCCCGTGTTGACCGCCCGCAGCGCGAGCGCGTAGTGGCCCGCTTCCTCGAGGCTGGAGACGCGCAAGGGCTCGAGCTCGGCACGGGCCACGTCCTCGCCCTCGGGGCGCGTCACCTCGACGAGGGCGGTGGCCGACCCCGCGCGCTGACCGTCGCCGTAGCGCGCGTCGAGCCGGAGTTCGGCGTAGTAGTTCCGGTGCGCCGCGTCGGTGCCGGGAAACCGCGCGAGCAGCCGCAGGTTCCGCGACTGGCCCGGCCGCAGGGTGAACCGCGCGGGCGCCACGTCGATCCAGCCGGCCGCCGACAGGTCCTCTCCGCGCAGCTCGGCGCTCGCGCGCCCGCCCATCCCTTCGGGCAGCGCGACCTCCACCGTCACGTCGACGGGATCGATCGAGGGGTTCTCGACCGTGACGCTGCCGGTGCGCCGCGCGCCGGCGCGGTAGTCGTACTCGAACACCTCGGGGCTGAGCCCGAGTTCGATGTCGGTCACCAGGTCCTTGATGTCGGGATGCCCCTCGAAGGCGATCTCGCGGCGCAGGGGCACCGTGCGCCGCCCGTCCACGTAAAGCTCTCCGCGCACGCGGTAGTCGCCCGCGGGCAGAAGCCGCCCGAGGTCCACCGGCACCATGAGCGTCGTTTCGGGAAGAAGGCGCCGCTCCTCGATGGGCACGCGGCGGATCTGCCGCCAGGTATCGCTGGCATCCTTGTAGTCCACCCAGATGTCGCCGCCGAAGCGGGAGTAGGTGCCGCCGCGGTTCTCCACCCGCGCGGTCACCACCGTCGTCTCGGGAAACGGCGCGGCGGCGGCGTCCTCTGCGCCCGTGACGTCCGGCAAGCGGTAGGACAGCGTCGCATCGGCAAGGCGCACGTCCTGCCGGGCGGGACGCCCCTCCGTGCCGAGAATGATCGGAACCAGAAGGCGCAGGGTCAGGCGCAGCCCCTCGGCATCCTCGGGCGGGCGCGCCGTCAGCAGAAGGCCGGCGACATGGCTGCCCTGCGCGGAAGCGGGCACGCGCATCAGAACCTCGAGGATCGTCGTCTGGCGCGCGTCCACCTGCACCTCGGAGGGCGCGGTGATCCACGGCGCGGCCGAGCGCGGCAGCACCTGGCCGCCCTCCTCGTAGGGCACGATGGTGAAGGCGCCGTCGGGCGTCTGGGCCAGCTGGACCACGTCCACCTCCAGAAGCCGCCCCTCGAGCTGCGAGGTTCCGGTGATCTCGATGGGAATGTCCACGGTGGTGCCGGGCGGCACCTCGCCTTCCACGGTGAGCGGGCGCACCTGGAAGCCCTGCGCCGCGGCGCCGGGCGCCATCGCGCCGAGGGTCAGAAGGGCGAGGAGGACAAGCAAGGCTGCGCGCACGGGGACGGCCCTTTCGCTGGGATGTCGCGCCGCGGGTCGGTGCGGCCACGCATTCGCTACGACAGGCCGCGGCGGTTTTCAACGCTCAGCGCGGCTGAAGCGTGATCTCCACCTCCAGGCTGTAGATGCCGGGCGCGGGCAGCCCGGTGGGATTGTCGGTGAAGCGCGGGCCCAGATCGGCCCCGACGCCCCAGAGCGCGGCGCCGCGCGCGCCCAGGGCGGCGAGCCGGCCATCGGCGTCCTGGTAGATGCGGGCCTCCCCGCCACCATTGCCGCCGCCCCCCGGGCGGCCGGGGCGTCCCGGACGGCCGGGATCGTCCAGCCAGTCGGGCGGGCCGGTCTCGCCCAGCCAGTCCGGGCGCCCCGGCGGGCCGAGCCAGTCCGGCCGGCCCCTGCCCCCCCCCGCGCGGTCGCGGGCGAGGTAGACCCGCCCGCCGCTCCGGGGGGCGCCGTCCGAAAAGGCCGGCTGGCGGTAGTTCGCGGGCGCGGGCGGGGCCGGCTGCCATGTCGGAAAGCCGATCGTGACGGTGTAGGGCACGGTGGACAGCACGCGGAACCGCGCCGTGTCTTCGGTGGTCTCGAAGCCCGGCGCACCCAGCAGATCGGCCACGACGTAGTCCACCTGCCGGTCGAGCACCTGCACCAGCAGCGCATCCCGCCCGCCCGGCCGCGGCACCACCTGCCCGCCCTGCTGCGCCACGGCGGGCACGGCGAGGCCGGCGGCGAGAAGAAGCGGAATTAGGGTGCGAAAGGGTCTCGTCATGCGCGGTCAGCTAATCCGAGCGGGGCGTCGAAGGCAACACAGCCGCGCGCCCGGGTGCGGGCCGCGCGGCTGTGAAGCGATGGCGGAGAGGCAGAACGGGGCCCCTCCACACAGGTCGTCGGTGGCGGTCAGGAGGCCGAAACCGTGATGGCGACGTCGAGCGAGTAGGTGCCGGGCGCAGCGACGTCGTTCGTGCAGTCCGTGATGTCCGGAGAGGCTGAGGTGCCGATGCCGTAAACGACGTCCATGCCGGGCGCGTAGGCCGTGCCCACGGTCCACGGATTGGCCCCGCCCGAAGGGTAGCTCACACCGGTGCCGTCTTGTCCGGGCGTCTCGTCGAAATGGACGGCACCGCCGATGGAGCAGCCGGCGACCGAGTTGTAGTAGTTGGCCTGCGCGTATCCCGGCGTCGGATCGCCGACACCGGCGTCAATCCAGGTCTCCCAGGCGAGCGCGATGTCGTAGTCCACGTTGGCCGTGACGGTGAAGGTGGCCTTTTCGTCGCCTGCGCCGTTGTTGTTCACGTTGTTGTTCGCGCCATCGCCCGAGCCGGTCGCGATGTTCAGGTCGCCGATGGTCGACCCCTGGCTGTCGGTGATCGCGATGTAGTCGCCGACCGTCGCATTCAGCGTGACTGTGTCGGTGGACTGGGCGTAGGCGCCCGTGCCGAGAAGGGCGAGGGCGCTCGCCGTGGCTGCAAGTTTCTTCATGTCTGTCCTCCAGTGTTCGAGGCAATGCTCAAAAAGGGTCGCGCCGCGGGACTTCGGGTCGCGGCCCGGGCCCTCAGAGGGTTAATGAGAGAGATTGTCGAAAAATTGAGCGGCCCGGGGCCGAATTGAGGCCGAGAAGGCGACAATGCGCGCGCCCTGCCCTGCGGCACCGCCTATACCATTGATACAATTCCAATATCGCGCAATAGATGTTAATTAATTATTAAATCTCTTTAAGGTTGCGCCTCGTCCCGGCGGCCGCCCCGTTCCGATCAATGGGGCGCTTCGCCGTGAACCTCCGGCATGGGCGCGGCGGCGCAGCACCCTCCTCGCGATGGCTCCCGCCGCAAGAGGCCCGGCCCCGATACGGCGGCGCCCACCCGGCCGCGCGAACAGATGACGCCGCGCCGGCCAGGACATCCCCAGCGCGCCCCGGCAGGGTGGCAATTTGACGACACTTCCCCGGGCCCGGACAAATTTGACTGTTTTCAGGATCTTCCGCATGGTAGCTAAACTGGAAATCGAATGTGCCGCGAAAAACGATCCACAGAGCAGCGCGGCGCGGCAAGGACAGGCCGGATCTACCGGCGACCTTTCGAGGCAGGAAAATGCAGGTGAGACCGATAACCGGCAGGCTTTTTGCGTGCGTCCTGTGCGCGCTCGCGATCGCTTTCGCCACCGTCGCGCAGGCCCAGAGCCGCGCCATCGTCGACAACGTCTTCTTCCAGACCGATCTTCGCACCGCGCTCGAGGATATCGCGGCGCAGACGGGGGCCAACATCGTGGCCGACCCCGGCGTGCAGGGTATCGTGACGGTCACCATCGAGGATGCCACGATCGAGGACGCGCTCGACCTGGTGCTGGCCGGCACCGGCTATCGCGTCGTGCGCCGGCCCGACTACTTCCTCGTCTACAATCCGGATCCCCGCGCCGACCTCTTCGCGGAAGTGTCGGACACGGAGGTCATCGCCCTGCGCAATCTCGAAGCCTCCGCCGCGCGCGACCTGCTGGTGGAGCCGCTGCGCAAATACGTGCGCGCCGACAGCGCGAACCGGCGGCTCGTCATCTCGGCGCCGCCGGAGCTTCTGCAGGTCATCCTGCAGGACGTCGAGACAATCGACCGCCCGAACTCCGACCAGACCGTCTTCGCCGCGCTCACCTACATCGAGGCGGCCAGCGCGCGGGAGCTTCTGCCCGAGCGGCTGCAGGGTTACGTGCGCGCCGACCAGGTCCGCAACAGCCTGTCGATCAGCGGCCCCGCCTCCGTCCGGCAGGAGGCGTTGCAACTCGTCCAGCGCCTCGACCGTCCGCTTCCACCCAAGAACGTCGATGCGCGCGACGTCTACGATACCGGCCTGATAAAGCTGGACCACGTGACGGCGGAGGTGGTGACGAACCTGCTGCCCGAGAACCTCGCCACCCATGTGCGCGCCGACGCGGTGTCGAACACGCTGTCGGTCAACGCGCCGCCCGCCATCGCGCGCCAGATCCACGCCGACATCGCCAAGATCGACCAGCCGCGCAAGCACATCATGCTCGAGGCGCGTGTGGTCGTGCTCGACACCACCGCCTTCCTCGATCTCGGCACCCAGTTCCAGCCGCCCGGCCTGACCGCCGGCGCGAACCGGACCGACGGCACCACCGACATTTCTGAGATCGCGCTCGGCTACACCAGCGGCCGGACCTTCACGAACGCGCTCGGCCTCACGCTGAACCTGCTGTCCGAGAACAACCAGGCCGCCATCGTGGCAAGCCCGCAGGTTCTTGCGCAGGACGGGATCGAATCCGTGATCCGCGTGACCACCGCCGAGTTCTTCCAGATCCTGACCGAGAACGACAGCTTCATCCGCAGCGACCTCGAGGAGATCGAGACCGGCACGATCCTGCGCATCACACCGCAGGTGGGCCGTGACAGGACGCTCACGCTCGACATGGAGCTCGAGGTCTCCGACGTGGTGGCGCGGGGCGAGCAGAACCTGCCCGTTGTCAACCGTCGCACGGTGCAGAACACCGTGCAGCTTCAGAACGGCGGGACCGCGGCCGTGGCGGGGCTTTCCGATCTTCGCAGCCAGCAAGGCCGCAGCGGGATACCGGGGCTTCGCAACCTTCCGTTTCTGGGCCGCAACGACACCTCGCGCAGCCGGACGCAGCAGGTGGCGATCTTCGTGACGGCAACGCTGGTGGAACCCGAGGACCGCCGCTTTCGCAGCGGCAACCCGGGGGCGGTTCCGCTCGGCCAGGTGGACGAGACGGCCTTCCGCTCCGAGCTTGCCGCCGCCATGGACCGGCTTGGCTACCGGTGAGGGAGGGCGTGAGCTTGAAGAAGACGCTAATCTTCCTGGTCGTGTCGGCACTGGCGTCCTGCGCCGACGTGAACGTCTCCAACTCCCTTTCGGGGGTCGTGCCGATCTCGGGCGGTCAGACGGCGCGCGTGTCCGCCGACGATCTCGTGATCGCGATGGGGCGCAGCGGCTTCTCGCGCGAGGAGATCCTCGAACACGGACCCGCGATCCGGAACGCGCTGTCGAACCGGGGCGGCGCGGAAGTACGCCGCGGCGGGCGCGTCACCGCCATTCTTTCGGTGATGGACGGCTCGCTTTACGTGGTCAGCCAGCGCGGCGGCACCTACGTGCACGAACTTGGCGCCTGATCCCAGCGCGCGCGCCGAGAGCCGCACCTCACGTCACTCGCGCGACTGCGCCAGGTAGGCGGCGATCGCGGCCACATCCTCCCGGGCGAGCGCGATCCGCGGCATCATGCCGATGCCGGCCTGCGTGGCGTGCTGCAGAACGCGCGCGGGCAATCCGCGAATGTCGCCCACCTCGCCCTCGGCCCCGGTCGGACCATGGCATTCGCGGCAGTTGGCGATGTAGAGCGCCTCTCCGCGCGCGATCTCGGCGGTGTGATCCGCGATCGCCTGCCCCGTCAGCAGGGGCGAAAGGATACAGATGATCGCGGCACTGCGGTATCCCGTCACGGGGGCGGCCTCCCTTGCGCGCGGCGCGTTGCCTTCGGTCCCGGGCGTCGCGTGGAAAGGGCGCGAAACCGCGCCCTTTCCGTCTTTCTAAGTCCGGCGTCAGGTGCCGATGAAGCCGCCATCGTCCTTCGTGATGACGACGGTGGCCGAACGCGGCACGGTGCCGTCGTAGTCGGGAAAGCCCGACCCGAAGTCGCCCTGGGCGAACTGCTCGGCCGAGGCGTGGGCGCCCGGATGCTGGAAGTTGACAAACATGGTCTTTCCGTCCGGCGTGCTGACGACGCCGGTGCACTCCTGCCCCCAGGGTCCTGTCATGAAACGCTTGATCTCTCCGGTGGCCGGATCGGCCGCCAGCAGCATGTTCATGCCGAACTCCTTGAGCGGGCCTTCGTAATCGGGACCGGTATCGCCCATGTCGGTCTGGATCCACAGCCGCGAATCGTTGTCGCACCACAGCCCGTCCGGGCAGGCGAAGATGCTGTCGTCGCCCAACGCGCCGCCCGTGGCCAGCGCCGAGTTGCGGGCGTTGCCCGCGATCACGAACAGATCCCACTGGAACGTCGCCTTGGTGTGGTCGACGTTCTCGTAGTTCCAGCGCACGATCTGGCCGAAGTTGTTTTCCGCGCGCGGGTTGACGGCGTCGGTCTGGGCCTGGGTGCGGCGGGAGTTGTTGGTGAGCGCGAAGTAGAGCGTGCCGTCGTTGGGATCGACGGTGCCCCATTCCGGGCGATCCATCTTCGTCGCGCCCACATGGTCCGCGGCGAGGCGGGTGTTCACGAGGATGTCGGCCAGATCGGCGAAGCCGTTGGCCGGCGTCAGCCCGTTGCGTCCCGGCGCCAGAGCCAGCCATTCGCCGGTGCCGTCGTCGTTGAACTTGGCCACGTAAAGCGTGCCGCTGTCGAGGATCGAGCCATCCGTCTCTCCCGGCACCCAGACGCCGTCGGAGACGAACTTGTAGATGTACTCGAACCGGGCGTCGTCGCCCGAGTAGCACACCACCGGAGCCCCCTCGACGACGGGGGCGAACACGACGCCCTCATGCGCGAAGCGGCCCAGATGGGTGCGCTTGACCGGCGTGCTTGCGGGATCGAACGGGTCGATCTCGACCATCCAGCCATAGGTATTGGGCTCGTTGCGGTAGTCCTCGGTGGCCGAGGCGCCCCGGGTCGTGGCGTCGAACCTGACGAACTCGTCGGCGCCCGACTTCGCCTTGTGCCAGCCGTAGCGGCCACCGTTCGGGTTGGTCGAGACGCCATAGCGGGCATGCTCGCGCGGCAGGTCGGGCTTCTGGTCGATCTGGGTCGTGTTCGAGAAGTAGCCCGCCCAGTTCTCTTCCGCGGCGAGATAGGTGTTCCACGGCGTCACGCCATGGGCGCAGTTGTTGACCGTGCCGCGGGTCATCGTCCCGTCGGGGCTGTACTTGGTGCGCACATGCGCCGAGCCGCGGACCGGGCCGCCGATCTCCATCGGCGTGTTGCCGGTGATCCGGCGATTGTGCGGGTCGGCGACGATGGCCCACTGGCCGTCGGCCTGCCTTGCGGTACGATAGATCGAGATGCCGTGGGCGGCGATCTCCATGCGCACCTCGTCGTCGTCGCGCATGCCGTCGGCGTCGTAGACCACGCTGCGCTTGTCATGCGCCACGCCCTTGTAGCCTTCCTTTTCGGCATGCAGGAAGCGCGGCTCGATGTACTCGTGGTTGAGGACGAGCAGACCGTCCTCCGAGGAGACACCGTCGATCGGGAAGAAGTGGATTCCGTCGTGGCATTGGCCGATCTGGTGCTCCTGCTCCGCGCCGGTGTTGGCGCCGGAACGGAAGGCGGGCATGTCGCCCGAGACCGGCTCGCCGGTCGCGCCGAGAACCTGGAAGCTGTAGCCTTCGGGGACGACCACGACGTCCTCGAAACTCACCGGCACGGGCTTGAACCCGATCAGCTTGGAGGTGCCCTGCGCCAGCGCCGCCTTGCCCGACAGCGCGCCGCCGATCAGACCGGTGGCGATGGTGGCGAGGCCCCCCATCATGAAGCCGCGACGCGCGACGCGGGCCTCCATCACGTCGTAGAAGTTGCGATTGGCGGACGTGTTGCACTGCGGCTCGTCGCCGTGCTCGTAGCCCATCGCCTGCGTGTGGTCGGGATAGTCCCGCTCAAAGTCCTTCATGTCCAGCTCCCTGTGCTGCATCGAAAGAGCGAGTCGGCAGACCGCTCGACGCGGAGTTAGCTGCCAAGTGTCACAGGTGCGTGACGAACGCGGCGGGGCGCGACCCGCCGCCGGCAGCAGCCCTCCGAGTGTGCCCGCCCCGGGTGATGTTCCATTGATCCACCGCAAACCAGCGCGGAACTCGGGAGATGGCTGACGCCGGGTCGTTTCGTGCTGGAGAACGCTCGGCGCATTGAACAGTGATTATTCGCGACTCGGGAACGAAGCGACACCGCCCCGGCCCGGCAAACGGGCGCTTCCCGGCGGGGCCCGCCCGGAAAGGCCCGCCGGACGCCGGAGGTGGAAGATCCCGACGAGACAAGGTGGATCGGGACGATAAGACCCCGTCGCCCGCGCCCCGGCCCGCGCGGTGTCGATGCGCCGGGTGTCTGCCGCGACCCCATGTCCGGCCTGCCCGTGGCCCGTGACAGCGTGCAAAATGCGGCGCGCGCCAGCCGCCGTCACGCCTTTTCTGCCGGGGCCGGACGCATGCAGCGTGGCGCATCGCTCCTCTTGCCACCTCGGCTGGCGCGTGCGGGGCGACGACCGCTCGCTCGCACCGGCTGGGTCGCCTCTCTTCGAAAGCGCCGCCGTGCGGCAAAAAGGGCCTCACTCCTGGCAGAGCCTCATGGCGGCCGCGGCGAGCCGCGGAAGCGGCAGTTCCTCCTCGACGCCACCCATGCGCCTTGCCTCCTTCGGCATCCCGTAGATCACGCAGCTGTCCTCGTCCTGGCCCAAGGTGCGGGCGCCGGCCTCGCGCATCTCCTTCAGACCGCGCGCGCCGTCATCGCCCATGCCCGTCATGATGATCCCGACCGCGTTGGAGCCCGCGTTCTGCGCCACCGAGCGAAACAGGACGTCCACCGACGGGCGGTGCCGCGACACCAGGGGCCCGTCGCGCACGTCGATCCCGTAATGCGCGCCCGAGCGGGTGACCATCGTGTGGCGGTTGCCGGGGGCGATCAGGGCATGACCGCGCAGCATGCGGTCCCCCGGCCGGGCCTCCTGCACGGAGATGTCGCACTCCCCGTCGATGCGCCGCGCGAAGGCCGCGGTGAACGTCTCGGGCATGTGCTGCACGATCACGATCGGCGGGCATCCGGCCGGCATCTGGCGCAGGAAGAGGCGCAGCGCCTCGGTCCCGCCGGTGGAGGCGCCGACGGCGATGATCCTGTCGGTGGTGCGCGCCATCGCCCTGCTTCCCGGCGGCGGAAGCATGGCGTCGGCGGTCAGCTTCGCCTCCACCTCGGACGGGCGCAACCGCGACAGCCGCGCCTGCGCGGCCGCGCGCACCGCGTCGCAGATGCGAACCCGGCTTTCCTCCAGAAAGCCGCGAATGCCGACCTGCGGCTTGCAGATCACGTCCACGGCTCCGGCCGCCATGGCCGCGGTCAGGGTCGCGGTATTGGCGCCCACGAGCGAAGAGCACATGACCACGGGAATCGGGTGTTGGGCCATGAGCTTCTTGAGAAAGGTCACCCCGTCCATGCGCGGCATCTCGACGTCGAGAATGATCACGTCCGGCTTTTCAACGCGAAGCCGCTGCGCCGCGGCGAAGGGATCGCTTGCCGCACCCATGACTTCCAGCCCCGGGTCGGACGCGATCAGTTCGCACAGTGTCTGACGCACCACCGCGCTGTCATCCACGATGAGCACCTTGAGCGGGCGCCGCGGCTGCGCGGACATCACGGGCCCTCCTTGCGGTAGAGCGTGGGCGCGACCTGCCGCAGCCCCTGGGGCACGCGGCTCAGCCCCTCGGCGTGACCGGTGACGAGATACCCGCCTGGCCGCAGGCGGCCCACGACCCCTGCCGCGATCATCGGCTGCTCGGATGGCGGGAAATAGATCAGGACATTGCGCAGAAAGGCGATGTCGGCGGTCAGGGCCGGGCCACGGGCCGGCTCTGACAGGTTCGCCCAGGCCAGTCGCGCCTGCGCACGCAACTCCGGCACGATGCGGTAAAGCGGCCTGCGTCCCGCGCGGGACCGCATGAGATAGCGCCGGCGAAAGGTCTCCGGCAGACCTTCGATCTCGTCTTCGGTGAAGATCGCGGTGGCGGCCCGTTGCAGGATGCGGCGCGAGATGTCGGTGCCCACTACCGCCCAGCGCAGCCCGCCGGCACGCGACCGGGCGGCCTGATCCAGCACCATCGCAGCCGACCACATCTCCGCCCCGGTCGAACAGGCGGCGCTCCAGACCGTGAGGGGCCAGGACCGCCCTGCGCCGGAGGCCACCACCTGGTCTATGCCCTCCTGTGCAAGCCAGTCGAAATGCGCCCGCTCCCGGAAGAACGACGTGGTGTGGGTGACCAGCGCCTCCGCGAGGTTCTGGCGCTCGGCCGCGCCCGAGGGGCCCCGCAGATGGGCGAGATAGGCGTCGAAATCTGCCGCTCCCGTCGCCTGAAGCCGTCGCCCGACGCGCAGCTCCAGAAAGCTGCGCTTGGCGGCATCGATCCGCACGCCGGAAACGCGAAGCATGATGTCGCACAAGCCGCTTGCTTGGACCTCGGTCAACGCCGGCGGAGGAGAGGTCTCGACGGCACCCGCCGCGCCGCCGAGCCCGCGATGCGTCATCGCGCTCACGTCGATGTTCCCCCTGTCATCTCAGGCCCGGCCCGCCGCGCGCGTGTTTTCCCTCGCGTAGCGCTCGAAATCGCTGTCCGAGATGTCCTCGGAGCCGAGATCCAGCGTTACTCCCTGACCACCCGCCACGACGGGCGGCATGGAAGCCCGGGCCGTTACGGTCGAGCCGGATGCCTCCGTCGCGGGACGCAGGCCACGCGGCGCGGGCGACACCCCTGTCGTCGCACCGGGCGACGAAACTTCTCCGGATGCGTCCGACAGGCGGAAATATCCGATCACCTGGCGCATCTGCTCGGACTGAGACGCGAGACTCTCGGCGGACGAGGCGGCCTCCGTCGCGGCAGAGGCGTTTTGCTGGATCACGATGTCGAGTTGACGGATCGCTTCGTTGACCTGTTCAGCGCCCGTGGTCTGCTCCCGGGCCGCGGCCGAGATCTCCTGCACCAGATCCGCGGTGCGCTGGATCGAAGGCACCAGCGCGCGGAGCATCTCGCCCGCCCGGGCGCTGGCATCGAGCGTACGTCCCGAAAGCGACGAAATCTCCGTCGCGGCCTGCTGGCTTCGCTCGGCCAGCTTGCGCACCTCGGAGGCGACGACGGCGAAGCCCTGGCCGTGCTGGCCGGCGCGCGCGGCTTCCACGGCGGCGTTGAGGGCCAGCAGATCGGTCTGGCGCGCGATTTCCTGGATGATCGTGATCTTCTCCGCGATGGTCTTCATGGCGGCGACCGCCTCGTCCACGGCGCGGCCGCTATCCTCGGCCTCCTGCGCCGCCTTGGTGGCGATCTGCTCGGTCTGGGCGGCGTTGTCGGAGGATTGGCGTATGGTGGCCGACATCTCCTCCATGGAGGCGCTGGCCTGGCCTGCCGCAGCCGCCTGCTCGGTGTTGCCCTGGCTGAGTTGTTCGGCAGTGGCGCTCATTTCCTGCGCGCTGGCGGCGACACTGTCGGCACTGGCACCGGCACTGGAAATGACCTGGCGCAAACGGGCCAGCATGTCCTCGAGCGCGATGCCGAGCGCGTCCACTTCGGAGCGGCGCGTGACGCTCGCGGTCAGATCACCCTTCGCGATGGTTTCCGCTGCACGGGTCATGCCGCGCAGGTCCCCGGCCATCGTGTCCATCGCGCGCAAGAGATCGCCGATCTCGTCGCGCGGTCGGTTGGCCGCGGCAATGTCCAGATCGCCCCGCGCGACCCGGTTCGCCACATCCGTTGCCAGACCGAGACCACGAGTGATCGATATCATGATCCATGCGCCGGCGGCGAGGCTGACGATGAACGCCAGGGCCGCGGCGGAAAAAAGCATCGACCGGGCCTCTGCGTAAGTGGCATCGGCCTCGGCCTGGGCATCGACCATCTCGGCACGGCTGCCGGCGAAAACCTCGGAAATGGTGTCGAGCGCCCGCTCGAACGCCGCATCGGCCGGCCCCGTCGCCAATGCCTCCGCCTGCCGGTTGCTGTTCTCCAGCGCCAGCATGCGCACCTCGTCCAGGACGGAGGCCGACCTGTCCCAGGCATCGCGCAGATCGCTCCTCTCGGCGCGGGCGGTCACCCCGAGAATGGCGTCGATCCGCGCAAGCGCTGCCGACCCTCTGGCCAATGCCGCGTCGAGCTTGGCCGAAGCCTCTTCCTGCTCCGCGGGATCGGCCTCGAGCAAAGTCATCTGCGCCGCCGCCTGGGCGGCCAGAAACGCGTCCGCCATCTCGTCGAGCGCGCCGTCGACGGCGTTCGCGTCCACCCCGGCGCCTCGCGCAACGGCACCGCGCAAGGCCGAAACGGCCTCCCTCCCTTCGGCGATGGCAGCCTCGCCGGCATCGCGCGCAAGCCGGCGGCCGCGGGTGTTGGTCTGGGCCTGCGACATCGTCGCAACTTCGCCGAGTATGTCGTCGAGATCGTCAAGCGCCCCGCGGATGTCGGCCATCTGCGCGAGCAAGTTTGGACCGGCTCCCTCGGCCATGTGCGCGAGCGCAGCGTCAAGCTTGGAAGCATGAGCCGCGATTGCCGCCTCGGCCGCCTCGAGTTCGGCCGGCTCGTCGGCGACGATCAGCCGGTTCATCGCGATTTCCATTTCGAGCGCGTGCCGGCGCATGTCGGCAGCCGTGAGGATATTGTCGGCGCTCTCGTTGACGATTTGGTCAAGCACGGAGTCGAGGCTTTTCAGATTGCGCTCCGACACGAAGACGAGGGCGCCGAAGAGGACGAGAACGAGCGTGAAGGTCGCGGCCAGCTTGGCCTTTAGGGTCGGGCGCATGGGAACCTCCTGAAACGTGCCGAACCGGGAAACGGAACCAAGGAAGAATCAGGTCTCTCGCGGGGGCGGGCCCAGCGCAGCCCGTGCCCGAGGGCCAAGGGCCGGATCGATGTCGCGCGCCTGAAGGGCAAGCCGCGTCGCCTGAAGCAGCTGCAGCGCCGGCGCCGTGGCCCGCCCCTCGCCGAGTTCCAGCCGCACGGGCCGGGCCGGATCGAGATCGGCGAGCCGCGCGCAGAGCGATGCATGCACCGACTGCGCGCCCGACAGGTCCAGGGCCGCGTCGATGTCGAGAATCTGCAGGTCGGGCGAATCGGCGGGCACGGCAACCTCCTTTACGGTCGAGGCCGTTGGTAGCGCCCTTCGCTTAACGATCGCTTGCCAGCGCCGGACCGACGGCGCGCTTGGCCGGTAACCGGATGTCAACGGGGGTCAGGAAGAAACGTCCCATCGAGCGGCTGCCAAGCGAGCAAGAGATGCCCAAGGACACGGTTGAAATCGTCGCGGAAGGATTGGCGCAGGCCGAGGAGGCGCGCAGCCGCGTGGTCGCCGCCTTCGAACGTCTTTCGCAAAGCCTCGGCGGCGCCAACGAAAGCCTCGGCGACGTGGGCGGCGCGGTGAAAGGGCTTGGCGCGCTGCTGTCGCGTCTCGACGACCCGGGCACGCAGGATGCGCTTGCCGGCATCTGCGAGGAGATCGCGCAGCTTCTCGCCACCCAGGCCAAGGAGCTCGCTCAAGGCGCGCTTGCCGAAGGGCTTGACGGCGCGTTCTCGGCCAGCGGCGCCATCCTGCGCGAAACACGCCAGCTGGCCATGGTCGCCACCATGAGCCGGATCACGGGCAATGCGAGCGGCATGGAGCAGATCAACGGGTTCGTCGCATCGCTTCGCCACATGACAGAGGAACTGCGCGGATCGGCCGGCAGCCTGGAAAGCACGATCCAGGAGATTCGCGAGCGCAGGGATGCGGCGCTCCGCCAGATCGGCGCGACGGCCCTCAGCGCGGCAGAGGCGCAATCATTCGGCGGCGCGGCGCGCGCCCGTCACGCCGACATCCACGATCGCAACCGCGAACTGAGCAACGGCCTCGACAGGCTTGCAGAGCGGCTGGAGGCCACGAGCCGCACCGAAACCGGCGCGCTGATCGCCGGCATCCAGCACGCCGACGAGCTTTCGCAGCGGCTGGACCATGTCGGCACCATTCTTTCAAGCACCACAGCCGACCCGGTCGCCGCCCGCGCGCTCGCCTCGGCGCAGATCGCAGCGGCTTGCGCCGACACCGATGAGGTGCTGCGCCGTTTGCGGACCGCGCTTTCGCGGATGCGCGAAAACGGGCGCAACGCCGCCCAGATGCTGGCCGGCGACATCGGTGGCGAAGCCGAGGCCCTGATCGAGGGCCTGTCGACCGAACTGGCGCAGGCCGAACGGCTGGAGCGGTTGCTGGGCCCCGCGCTGGCCGCGGCCCTGGAAGCTGCGGGCGCCGTGCGCACCCGCGTGTCCGAAGCGCGCTCCGATTTCGCGCGGCTCCTGGACACCGCCGAGGGTATCACCCTCGCATCGATCAACGCGGGATTGCTGGCCGATCGCAGCGGCATGTCGAAGGCGGCCATGGACGTACTGTCGCGCACGGTCCAGGAAACGGCGGCCCGGTGCAGCGCGCAAGCCGACGCCTGCAAGACGGCCTTCTCCCATGTCGATGCACTGATCGAAAGCGCGACCCTGTCGCGCCTGGAGGATCGCGCCGCAGAGCTGCACCAAAGCCTCGCCGCGGCGCGCGCGCGTCACGATGACGTCGCCAAGGGCGTATCCGACCTTGCCGCCTTGCGTGACAGCGCGCGCGCGGACGCCGCGACGCTGTCCAACGCCGTCGAGGAAGGGCTCGGCGCCCTGGCCATCCTGCCCGAAGCGGTCGAGGCGCTGCGCCGCTGCGGCCGCGCGATGGAGCCAGCGACCCCCTTGTCAGGCGCCGCCCTCGAAAGCCTCGCACCGTTGAATGCGATCTACACGATGCAAAGCGAGAGGGATGTGCACGTGGGGCTGGACGGTACGGCCGCGCCGAAGGCGACAGCGCCCGCTTCGCAATCCCTCGATGACATTCTGTTCTGAGCCTCCGGCGTCGCTGCATGCGCGCCCAAGGGAATCGAATGACAAGTATATGAAAATTCGAAATAAAACCGGAACTCAGGGGTTTTGACACGACGAGGTGCCGCATCATATGCGGCTGCGGTCAGAGGTCGGACGCACGCCGCAAATGCCCGGTTTCGAAGATGGCCACACTGCGCTTCGCCGTAATTGGCGTCGCGTCCTTCGGAGGACAGCAAGATGACACGTACGGTTCTCACGGTCGATGACAGCAAATCGGTCCGCGACATGGTGGCCTTCACCCTCGGCCAGAAAGGTTTCCGGGTCGTCGGGGCGGCTGACGGCGCGGAGGGGCTGTCGGCTTTCACCTCCCAGAAGATCGATCTGGTCATCACCGACCTCAACATGCCCAACATGAACGGGTTCGAATTCATCGAGCAGGCGCGCGGCTCGGCGGCCAATGCCGGGGTTCCGATCGTGATGCTGTCGACCGAGTCGGACCCCGCCGCCAAGAGCCGCGGCAAGGCGCTGGGCGCGACCGGCTGGATCAACAAGCCCTTCGACGCCGACATGCTGACGGCCGTCGTCAACAAGTTGCTGGGGTGATCGCCATGTCTGCCGAGATCAACCCCGCCATCGCCAGCTTCGTTCAGGAGGCCCGCGATCTGCTCGAGGGCCTCGAAGGTCAGCTTCTGGACCTCGAGGCGAACGCGGATCCCGAGCGTCTGGATGCCGTATTCCGCACCCTGCACACGATAAAGGGATCCGGAGCGATGTTCGGGTTCACCGATCTCAGCCGGTTCACCCACCATTTCGAGGAGGCCTTCGATCAGCTGCGCGCGGGTCATCTCACCGTCGATCCGTCGCTTGTCGACTTGTGCCTGCGTGCGCGCGACCACATGATCGGGCTGCTCGAGGCCGGCGCAGACGGCGACGCTGCGGATGAGCCCGACACGTCGCCCGAGGCGGCGCGCCTGCTCGAGGCTCTGGCACGGGTCACCGGCGAGACGTCGAAGACATCTTCGCCCCCCGCCCCCACCCGACATGACGCGGTGGCCACCGATCGCGCGCGGCGCTGGCATATCCGTTTCCGCCCCGACCGGGAGGCGTTGCGCCAGGGCATGCGCCCGGATCTTCTGATCGAGGAACTGGCGTCGCTCGGTGCGCTCGACGTCATGCTCGACACCACCGCGGTTCCGACGCTCGAGGCGATGCCCCCCGAGGACAGTTATCTTGCCTGGGAGGTCGTGCTTCGTACGGACCGGCCGCGGGCGGAGATCGAGGGCGTGTTCATCTTCGCCGACGACGCGACCCTCGAAATCGAGCCGCTGGAAGAGCCGTCCGAGGCGGCGCCCGGCGCATCCGGTACCGACGCGCGGACGCGCGCAGAAGCCCCGTCCGCAAGCATGTCGTCGCCCCGCGCGGACGGACCGGCCCAACCGGTGGCGCGGCCGGGGCAAAACCGGCCCGCCGACAGCCTGCGCGTGGCATCCGCCAAGCTCGACCGCATCATGGATCAGCTCGGGGAACTGGTGATCGCCCAGTCGCGCCTGCACAAGCTGGCCGCCGATGTCGGACATTCCGAGCTCGAGACCGTGGTTGAAACGGTCGAGCGTCTCGTCACGGGCATGAGGGAGGAAACCCTCTCGATCCGGATGCTGCCCATCGAAGGCGTTTTCGGAAAATTTCGCAGGGTGGTGCGCGACCTTGCCGCCGAACTCGGCAAGGAGGTCGACCTCGTCGCCACCGGGGGCGAGACGGAGCTCGACAAGACCGTGCTCGACCAGCTTACCGAACCCCTCGTGCACATGATCCGCAATTCCATGGACCACGGGTTCGAGCCGGCCGAGGACCGGCTCGCCGCTGGCAAGCCCGCGCGCGGCACCCTGCGCCTCAACGCCCGCCAGGAGGGCGGCGAGGTATTGATCACGCTGGAAGACGATGGCGGCGGCCTCGACACGGAGGCGATCCGGACCCGCGCGGTCGAGCGCGGCCTGCTGGCACCGGAGGCTGCGCCGACCGAGGCGGAACTGCAGCAGATGATCTTCGCGCCCGGCTTCTCGACGGCGCAGACGCTCTCTTCCGTCTCGGGCCGCGGTGTGGGAATGGACGCGGTGCGCAGCACCATCGACGGGCTGAACGGCGGCGTCGAGGTCACCTCGTCCCGCGGTCAGGGCACCCGCGTCACGCTTCGGCTTCCGATGACGATGGCCATCATGGACGGGTTGCTGGTGCGGCTGGGCGACTCGGTGCTGGTGGTTCCGCTGGCGGTCATCGACGAATGCGTCGAGATGGACCCCTCCGACACCCTGCGCGACAGCGGGCGCCGCACGCTGCAGATCCGCGACACGTTGATACCCTTCGTCGCGCTGGACGACGCGCTGGGCCTCGCGGCGGATCCCGACGCGCGCCGGCGTGTCGTGGTCGTGCGGGCGGATGGCGCCCGCCTGGGCCTCGTGGTCGGCGACATCCTCGGCCAGAACCAGACGGTCATCAAACCGCTCAGCCCCTATCATCGCGGCATCTCCGGACTGTCCGGGGCCACCATCCTTGGCGACGGATCCATCGCGCTCATCATCGATGTGGCCACGCTCTGCCGTGGCCTGTCGCGCAGCACGCCCGTCGCGCCCGACGCCGCCTGAAAGGATCCCGCCATGGCCGACACGCATCCCGACATCGTGGCCGAGGCGCCCACGGGGCTTGCCACGCTGCTTGTCTTCCACCTCGCCGGCGAACGGTTCGCGCTGCCGGTCACGACTGTGGCCGAAGTGATCGATCCGGTTCCGGCGACCCCGGTGCCCCATGCAGCGCCCCACGCCCGCCTGCTGGTGAACGTCCGTGGCGTCATCACGCCGGTGATCGACATCCGCCGACGCCTGCGCATTCCCGCCTCGGCCGAGGCGCCGGCCACCCTGCGACTGGTCGTGATCGAGGTCACGCTGCCGGTCGGGCCCCAACGCCTCGCCATCGAGGCCGACGCGGTGGAAAACGTGCTGGAGGTCGATACAGGCGCACTCGAGCCCTTGCCGGAGCTGGGCAGCCGCTGGCCCGCCTCGCTCGTCAAGGGTGTCTGTCGCGATGCCCAGGGCGTCGTGATCCTTCTATCCCCCGATGCCGTGTTCGACCCGGACACCGAAGCCGGCTGAGCCTCTCCCGGGATCGAACCGCATTTCGCCCTACTGCGCGCGTCGCCGAAGGCGGTGCCGCGTCTCTTGATTGCCAACTGAAAAACCTACCCGATGAAGAACCCCCTTGATAATCTGAGCGTGAAACTGAAAGTCTCCGTGCTTGGCGCCTTCGGCGTGCTCGGCGTGATCGCATCCGTGGCGCTTTTCGTGCAGACCCGAGCGACCACCGACCGGCTCGATGCGCGCTACGACAAGTATACCGAGCAAGTGTCTCTCGCATCCGCGCTCGACGAGGCTTTTTCCGACTCCGTCATAGCCGTGCGAGGCTTTGAACTCGCGCCGGGAAACGAGAGCCTCGCGGTCGCGGAGGCGGCGCTTGACGCCAAGACCCGGCCGTTGGAGGCGCTTCGCGCCCTGCTCATGGACCACCAGGACGACACGCGCGCCGCGCTGGAAACCGTGGACGCGCAGATACGCGGTTATGGCGACGCCGTCGCACGACTGTCCGCGCGGATCGCGGAACGCGGCTTTGACTGGAGCATGGGGCTGCGCGCCGAACTGGCGGCAGCACGACAAGCGCTGGACAACAGGCTGGTAAACGTGGACGACGCTCAACTGCGGGCCCTGGGCCTGCGGTTGCAAGGCCACGAACGCACGTTCATCACCATCCGGGACGATGCGGCAATCCGGGAATTCCAGGACGCGGCGGAGGCGTTCGCCGCCCGGCTGGACACGGCGCTCGCGCTGCCCGCGGGCGAGCGCGCCGCGCTGCGCGAGGCGAGGAACGGCTACGTTTCGGCCTTCGAGGCTTATGCCGAGGGCGTTGGCAACGTTAGCGCGGCCCGGGCCGACCTCGACGCGGCCACCATCCTGCCTACCGAGGCGATCGGCACGTTGCGGGAGGCGATCGACGCCGACAGGTCCGCCGTCCGGGCGGAAGTGCGCGCCGCCGCGGCCGAGGCGCAGAACACGCTCTGGTGGCTGACGGGGGCGATCGTCGTGGCGCTGGCGCTGCTGGCCGCACTCACCGTGCGCAGCATCACGCGCGGTCTCGGCCGCGCACTTCACGTGGCCGAGCAGGTGGCCGACGGCGACCTGACGGTCGACGCCTCCACGACCTCGCGCGACGAGATCGGGCGACTTCTCGGTGCGCTCGACCGCATGGCGGTCAAGCTGCGCGACGTGGTGAGCGAGGTGCAGGCCGCGTCGGCGCAAGTGGCCGAAGGGGCGCAATCGGCCGGCGTCGCCTCCGAGCAGATCAGCCAGGGCGCGACGGAGCAGGCGTCGGCCGCGGAACAGGCCAGCAGCGCCATGGAGCAGATGACCGCCACGATCCGGCAGGCGGCCGACAACGCCGCGCAAACCGAGAAGATCGCCGAACAGGCCGCGCGCGAGGCCGAAGAGGGTGGACAGGCCGTCGATGCCGCGGTGACCCGGATGAAGACGATCGCGGAGAAGATCACGATCATCCAGGAAATCGCGCGCCAGACCGATCTGCTGGCCCTCAACGCCGCCGTGGAAGCCGCGCGCGCCGGCCAGCACGGCAAGGGCTTCGCCGTCGTCGCCTCCGAGGTGCGCAAGCTGGCCGAACGAAGCCAGCAGGCCGCCACCGAGATTTCGGGCATGTCCGGCGCGACGGTCGAGGCGAGCGAAACAGCCGGCCAGACGCTCAAGTCGCTCGTCCCCTCGATCCGGCGCACCGCGGACCTCGTGCAGGAGATCTCGGCGGCATCGCGCGAGCAAAGCACCGGCGCCGATCAGATCAACGACGCCATCCGCCAACTCGACAGCGTGATCCAGCAGAATGCCTCCGCCGCGACCGAGGCGGCCTCGGTGGCGGAGGCGCTGGCCGCCCAGTCCGAACAGGTCCGCGCCGTCCTCGCCTTCTTCAGCACCGGCACGGCGGAGCGGCACCATGCCGCGCGCACGGTTTCGGCGGAGGCCCGAACTGCCCCCTCCGTCCCGGTCGGCGCCAAAGAGGCTCAGAGTCCCCGGAAGGAAGGATCGCGCAAGAGCATCGACCTGGCCGACCGGGGGTCGCGCGCCGCGACGGCCCCGGCATCCGGCACGGGTCACGGGCCGACCAACGGCGTGGCGCTGGATCTCGGCTACGACGACATGACCGACGCCGATTTCGCCCGCAATTGACGCTTGCGCCGGGCCGGGCACCAGCCCGGCCCGGCATTTCTCCACGCCCCTCTCCGGAAGACCGCCATGACCATCGAAAATGACGCAACCGACACCATCCCGTCCCGGCCAGAAGAGCAGGAGGCGCGAGCCTATGTCGTTCTGAGCCTTGATGACCAGCTCTTCGTGCTCGACGTCGCGCATGTGCGCGAAATCCTCGACATGGCGCGGATGTCTCCCCTGCCCGGCGCCGGGTCCGACGTCCTCGGCCTCATAGACCTTCGCGGCCGCGCGATCGAGGTCGCGGACCTGGCCGTCCGGCTTGGCCTGCCGAGGAGCCCGGCCGGCGGCGAAGGCCGAATCCTCGTGCTCGATGGAGGCGGGGATCGTCCGAGAGGCCTGCGCGTCGACCGCGTCGAGAGCGTGATCGAGATCGCCCCGGACGCTTTCGAACCGGCCGAATACGGGCAGTCCGGCGGAGCGGTGCGCGCCATCACGCGGATCGATGGCCGCCTTGCACTGGCGCTGGATGGCAACGCGGCGCTCGGGGCGGGCGGCGGTTGGCCGCTCTAGGCATCGGCGCGAGGGCGCCGGCGCTCGACGCCTTCGGGCGAAGGCAATCCCGCCAGGACTGGCGCCTCCCGGAACGGCCCCCGCGCCGGGAATGATCGGGGCTTTCGCGAGCTTTCGATGGGCCCTGGCGAAGGACTGCGGCACGGGTTGCGCCCGAAAGACCCGTCCAACCCGGATCGCGAGGAATTGATCCTTCGCGTCGCCTTGCATCGCGTCCTGAAGATAACGGCCACCCCTCCGTCGCGCGCGCGAGGATGACGGCATCCGGGTCCCCTGGCCAATCGCGCCGCTCGTCCGCGTCATGGCCCCTTGCCGGTGACACTGACAGGCAGTGGCGGGGCGCGCCCACCACGGCGACCGAGGCGTCAGGCAGCCGGGCGGTCGTGCTGCTTCGTTCGACCGGATTTTCCGGTGGCCTGCATCGGGCCGAGCGTCCTCGACACCCTCCCCGGGCAAATTCCAGGGCGGAACCGGCCATGCCCAAGGGCGCACACGGGGGCAGCGCCACGTTCCCGGGCGGGGACGGCGCGGGCTGACCGGACCGCAAGCCCCCGGGCGTCGCCCGCCGAGGAATGAGATCCATGATCTCGGGCGCGCCGCCTTCGATGCCGTGGGTGGCGTCTGGCGGCATGGAACGCCCCCATCGCGGGCCAGCTCCTTTCGATGCGCCCAGACGGGACCGGCGAGGCGGGAAAGCCGCGCGGTGCGCATGGGGCGCGAGATGCGGATCCGTGCGGACGCCTGCGCCC
This sequence comes from Rhodosalinus sp. FB01, assembly GCF_041365715.1. NCBI lineage: Bacteria > Pseudomonadati > Pseudomonadota > Alphaproteobacteria > Rhodobacterales > Paracoccaceae > Rhodosalinus > Rhodosalinus sp. FB01. The sequence goes on from NZ_JBGFSH010000002.1 coordinate 24,313, forward strand.
GCGACGACACGTGCCGAGGCGGCGGCGATGTCCACGCCGCCCGCGCGACGGGGCAGCGCGGGGAGCGCGCCTCCCGGCAACACGGCCCGAATGCCGGCCCCGCGCAGCGGGCGAGCGCCGCGCACGAGGACACCCGCGGGCCGCTGGCGCCGGCCATGCCGGTATCGGGCCCGGACCCACCGTTTCCCGCTTCCGCCGTCAGGTTTTCACCCTCAGCGCCTTGGGGTCGTACATCGGCGTCAGGCTCGCGTGGGCGGGCACACGGCGTCCCGCGACCTCGACCGCGTAGGAGGCGGCCAGCATCCCGACCGCCGGTCCCCCTGGACGGGTGCAGGGCACATAGCCGAGCCCGACCGCCGCCCCCAGGGCGGGGCCATAGCCGCCGGAGGTGAGAAACCCCACGATCTCACCGTCGCGCAGCAGCGGCTCGTTGTGGTGCAGGTGGATTTCGGGATCCTCGAGCCGAAATTGCACGAGACGCCGCTCCGGGCCCGTCTCCAGCTTGCGCAGCACGGCCTCGCGGCCGATGAAGCCCCCCTTCCGCGTCTCCACCGCGAACCCCAGCCCCGCCTCGATCACGTCATCCTCGTCGGTGATATCATGCCCGTAATGCCGGAACGCCTTCTCGAGGCGGCAGGAATTCATCGCGTGAATGCCGCAGAGCCTGAGCCCTTGCGCCGCGCCGGCCTCGACCAGCGTCTCGAACACATGGGCGGCCTGATCGCAGGGCGCGCAGATCTCCCAGCCAAGCTCGCCGACATAGCTCACGCGATGCGCACGGGCGATCCCGAGGCCGATCTCGATGTCCCGCGCCGTGCCGAAGGGATGCGCCGCGTTCGAGAAATCGTCCGGTGAACAGCCTGCAAGCACAGCGCGCGACAGCGGCCCCATGAGCGAGAAGACGGATTCGCCCGAGGTCATGTCGACGATCGCCACCGCGCCCTCGCCTGCGTGACGGCGCAGCCATGCCAGATCGCGTTGCAGCGTGGCCGCCGGGACGACCAGAAGATAGCTCGTCTCGCCCAGCCGGGTCACCGTCAGGTCGCTTTCGATGCCGCCACGGGCGTTCAGCATCTGCGTGTAGACGATGCGCCCCGCCGCCACGTCGAGCTGCCCGGCGCAGACGCGCTGAAGAAAGGCGCAGGCGTCGCGCCCCTCCACCCGGATCTTGCCGAAAGAGGTCATGTCGATCAGCCCCACGCCCTCGCGCAGCGCGATGTGCTCGGCCCGGGCGTTGGCGAACCAGTTCTGCCCGCCCCAGTCGTAGCGATAGGCCCGCTCCTGACCGGGGTCGGCGAACCAGTTGGCGCGCTCCCAGCCGGCCGTTTCGCCGAAGACCGCGCCGGCGGCCTTCAGATGCTCATGCACCGGCGAGCGACGCACGCCGCGGGCCGTGACCGGCTGGCGGTTCGGGTAGTGATCGGCGTAGAGCAGGCCCAGCGTCTCGGACACGCGCTCGCGCAGGTAGCGGCGGTTGCGCTGAAAGGGCTGGGCGCGGCGGATATCGACCTCCCACAGGTCGAAAGGCGGCTCGCCTTCCGTGATCCAGTGCGCAAGCGCCATGCCGGCGCCCCCGGACGAGACGATCCCGATGGAGTTGTAGCCCGCCGCCACCCAGTAGCCCCGAAGCTCCGGCGCCTCGCCCAGATAGTAGCGGTCGTCGGGCGTGAAGCTTTCGGGCCCGTTGAAGAAGGTGTGGATACCGGCCGTCGCCAGCATCGGCATCCGCGCGACCGCGGTCTCGAGGATCGGCTCGAAATGGTCGAAATCCTCGGGCAGCTGGTCGAATTCGAAATCCTCGGGGATGCCGCCCATCCCCCAGGGCTTGGCGCGCGGCTCGAAGGCGCCGAGCATCATCTTGCCGGCGTCCTCCTTGTAATACGCGCATTCGTCGGGCACCCGCAGGACGGGCAACCGGCCCAATCCCTCGATGCCCTCGGTGACGATGTAGAAATGCTCGCAGGCGTGCAGGGGCACGGCGACGCCCGACTGCGCGGCCAGTTCGCGCGCCCACATCCCCGCGCAGTTCACCACGACGTCGGCCGCGATATGGCCCTGTTCCGCGCCGCTTTGCCACGACACGCCGGTGACGCGCCCCTCCTTCACGCCGACACCCGTGACCTTCACGTTCTCGGCGATAGTCGCGCCCCGGTCGCGCGCGCCCCGCGCGAGCGCCAGCGCGATGTTGGCGGGATCGGCCTGCCCGTCCTTCGGCAGCCAGACACCGGCGGTGACGCCCTCGGTGTTCAGATGCGGATACATCGCCTTCACGTCGGCCGGCCCCAGCTCCTCGACCTCGACGCCGAAGACCCGCGCCATGCCGGCGGTGCGCAGCAGCTCCTCCTTGCGGTGGGAGGTCAGCGCGACGGTGATCGATCCGGTCTGGCGAAAGCCTGTCGCCATGCCGGTTTCGTCCTCGAGCCGGGTGTAAAGCTCGGTCGAATACCTGGCGAGGCGGGTCATGTTCTGGCTGTTGCGCAGCTGACCGATTAGGCCGGCCGCATGCCAGGTCGTGCCGCTGGTCAGCCGCTTGCGTTCCAGAAGGACGATGTCGGTCCAGCCCGCCTTCGCAAGGTGGTAGGCGACCGAGCAGCCGGACACCCCTCCGCCGATGATGACGGCCCGGGCCTCGCGGGGAAGCGCGGTCATGTCGTTCGTCCCGAAGCGGAGCCGAGCGGGGTGACGGGAGGACGGTGTCGCGTCAACCCTGCCGGCCTCGCGAGCTCCGCGCGCGCCCCGTCGCTTACCCCGCCCGACGGCCCCGGCGCTTCGGGGCGGGCCGGCCGGGGGCGCACCATGGCCCGCGCACGGGGGTGCGCCGCGTTTCGCGACCTGCGTCGCCCCGTCGAGGGCGAGTTCGGGCGTGGGGAAGGCATCACCGTTTCACGCGCTCCATCGCCGGATCCAGCATCGGCCGCAGCGCGGCGCGGGCCGGCACGCGCTCGCCCGCGACATCGACCTCCCACGGGCCGGCCTCGACGATCTCGGGCGTCACGGCGCAGTCGAGCGCGACGAAGCCGATACCCACCGCACCGCCCAGCGTGTGCCCGTAGCCGCCGATCTGAAGATGGCCCACCTCCTTGCCGTCGAGGCGCACGATCTCGTTGCCGAAGAGCAGCGGCTCGGGGTCCTCGAGCAGGAATTGCAGCATCCGCGTCTTCGGCACGCCTTGCGCCTTGATCGCGGCCAGCGCGTCGCGGCCGATGAAGCCTCCGGGCTTGTCGAGCTTCACCGCGAAGCCGAGACCCGCCTCGATCGGGTTGTCGGTGTTGTCCACGTCGATGCCGAAGTCGCGATACGCCTTCTCCAGCCGCAGCGAGTTCAGCGTCTGCATCCCGGCGTTGCGCAGCCCCAGGTCGCGCCCGGCCTCGACCAGCAGATCGTAGACCTGAACCGCCTGCGTCGCCGGCACATGGAGTTCCCAGCCCAGTTCGCCCACGAAGGTCACGCGCAGGGCGAGCACCGCGTAGTAGCCGATATCGATCTCCTGCGCCGTCATGAAGGGGAAGGCCGCGTTGGACAGGTCGGTTTCGCTCAGCCGCTGCATCAGCTGCCGCGCCTTGGGGCCATGCACGTTGATCTGCGTGATGCCCGCCGTGAGGTCGGTGATAGTGACCCATTCGTTCGCGCCGATGTGGCGGCGCATCCGCATCTCGGTGTGGCCGTGCGAGTTCTCGCCCACCACGACGATGAATTTCGTCTCCGACAGGCGCGTCACGGTCAGATCGGCCTCGAAGCCTCCCCTGTCGTTGACCCAGGCGGTGTAGACGACGCGCCCCGGCGCGACGTCGACGTCGTTGCAGCTCAGCCGCGAGAGCAGCGCGCAGGCGTCCGGCCCCTCGACGGCGAATTTCGACATGCTCGACATGTCCATCACGATCACGTCCTCGCGCGCCGCGCGATGCTCTTCGGCGTGCCAGTCCCACCAGTTCTGGCGGAACCAGCTCAGCCGCTCGATCTTCGCCTGGGCGGGTGATGGCGCGAACCAGTCGGGCTGTTCCCAGCCGTTTCCTTCGGTGAAATACGCGCCCGCCGCCGCCAGCCGGTCGTAAAGCACCGACCGCTTGAGGTTCCGCCCGGTTTTCGGGGCCTCGTTGTGGAAATGCTGGCCGAACAGCTTGCCCAGAAGTTCGGTCGTCCGGTCGCGGCGGAAGGCGGGCGTCGCGTGGTGCCGGGTGAAGCGATTGACGTTGATGCCGGTCACGTCGATCGGCGGCACGCCCTCGACGATCCAGTGCGCGAGCGCCCGGCCCGTGCCCGCCCCGTTCAGGATGCCCAGGGAGTTCATGCCGCAGGCCACCCAGCAGTTGCGAAGCTCCGGCGTTTCGCCCACCAGCGGCGCGTTGTCCGGGGTGAAGCTTTCCGGCCCGCAGAAGAGCTTGCGCACGCCCACGTCCAACGCGCCGGGCACGCGGCTGTAGGCAAGTTCGAGCCAGGGGCCGACCCGGTCCCAGTCCGGCTCGATCTCGCCGAAGGCGAAGGTCTCCGGGATGCCCTCGACCTTCCAGGGCGCGGCGCCGGGCTCGAACAGGCCCAGCATCAGGCCGCCCACTTCCTCGCGGTAATAGGTGTAGGTCTTCGGATCCTCCAGCACCGGCAGGTCGCGCGGCAGCCCCTCGATCTTGTCGGTGATGAGATAGTAATGCTCGGCGGCCTGAAGCGGCAGCGTGATGCCGGCCTTCGCGCCCAGTTGCCGCGACCACATGCCCGCGCAGATCACCACGTGATCGGCGCTGATCTCATGCCCGTCCGCCATGCGCACCCCCACGGCACGGTCCCCCCGCACGACGATGTCGGTGACGGCGGTCGTCTCGAAGATCCGCGCGCCACCCATCTGCGCGCCCTTGGCGAGCGACATCGTCACGTCCACCGGGTTCGCGCGCCCGTCCTCGGCGATGTAGAAGCCGGCCAGCACGTCGCTCACGTCCCCGACCGGGAAGAGCTCCTGCACCTCGCGGGGCGAGATCTCGACCATGTCGATCCCGTGCCTGCGCATGAAGGGCGCGACGCGGCGCATCTCGTGCACGCGCTCCTCGTTGCTGGCGACCTGCAGGTATCCCACCGCGCGAAAGCCGGTGGGCACGCCCGTCTCTTCCTCGAGCCTGGCGTAGAGGTCGCGGCCGTGGGTGTAGATCTCGCATTCCGCCTCGGACTTGAGCAGCCCCGCGACGACCAGCCCCGCGGCGTGCCATGTCGTGCCCGATGTCAGGCGGTCACGCTCCAGCACCACCACGTCCGACACGCCGAGCTTCGTGAGGTGATAGGCGGTGTTGCAGCCGATGGAGCCGCCCCCGACGATCACGACGCCTGCGTGCGATGTCAAGTCGGACATGGTTGCTCCTCTTTCCCCAGGCTGCGCATCCGCGTTCGAAGCGGCGACACGGCAAAGCATTCTTGGATGCGCGCGGCGGCGCAACCCCCCTTCGCCCCGCGACCCGCGCGCGGTGCGCCCCGTGGAAACGCGGTCGGCACGGCCCCTGCTCCAGCGGCGCCGCAAACGTGGCCGCCCGGATCCTTCCGCCCGGGACCGCTGGATGCACGGTCGGCCCGATATTCGGGCTTGAAGCCGACCCGGAAGAGTATAATTTCATGAATGCACAGGGGAGCTCCGCGATGCCGGGGCTGAGATGCAGGGCGCAGGCCCTCGGACCCTTCAGCTGATCTGGGTAATGCCAGCGGAGCGAGGTGATCATGTTTTCCGGCGCACAGGTGTCAGTGTATCCGATGTCCGACGATTTCGTCGGCATCATTCTCGGCGCGCTCGGGGCGCTCGATCCCTGGCGCGATCGGCTCCGGCTCGAGACCGACGACCTGTCGACCCTGATGGTCGGTCCGCCGGAGATCCTCTTTCCCGCGATGCGCGACCTCTTCGTGGCGGCCGCCGCGTCCGGCGCGCACACGACGATGCACGCCACGATCTCGCGCGGCTGTCCCGGAGAGCCCGACGACCCGATCTGCACCCCCGTCGCCGGGCCGCCCCCGGAGATGGACCTGCCCACGCGCATCGCCACCTGCCGCGAGGCGGTGGCCGCCGCGCCTGAAAGCACGCAGACGGTGGCGGCGCAGCTGTCGCTCTATCCGCTGGGCATCGGCCATCACATGGACGAGATCTACGGCTGCATCGCGTTCCTCAAAAGCTCGGGCACCTTCGACAGGTCGAAGAATTTCTGCACCGCGCTGCGCGGCGACGCAGGCCCCGTCTTCGAGACGCTGAACCAGGCCTTCACCGGCTTCGGGTCGGCGGCCGCGCATCTCGCGCTCGACGTGACCGTATCGGCGAATTCGCCAAGCGACCGCTGACCCTGCCGCCCGCGCGCGGCCGGCATCCCTTCGAAATCTTGTCCAAAAAAGGAGGCCGACATGGCTGAACAATCCATCTGGACCATGCGCGAAACCCTGATCATCGCCGTTCTCGGCACCGTCTTCGGCGTGCTTTACCTGGGCTGGGTCCAGGTCTGGCTGGTTTTGCAGGCGATCTTCGGGGCCGTGACGATGGACGTGGTCATGGGCTTCTGGTTCATCGTCTCGATCATCGCGGCGGCGATCATCCGAAAGCCGGGGGTCGCGCTTGTCTCCGAGGTCATGGCCGCCGCCGTTCAGGTGCTTCTGGGCAGCCCGGCGGGGCTCTTGCTGCTGCTCACGGGCCTCGTGCAAGGCGCGGGGGCGGAGGCGGTCTTCGCGGCGACGCGCTGGCGGCGCTATTCCCTGCCGGTCCTGATGGCCGCGGGCATGGGGGCGGCCGTGTTCTCGTTCGTCTACACATGGATCCGGTTCGACTACGCAAGCCTCGCGCCAGGGCTGCTCGTCGCCATGTTCGTGCTTCGGCTGGCTTCGGGCGCCTTGCTGGGCGGCCTTCTGGGGCATGTCGTCGTCAAGGCGCTCTACCGCACGGGCGTCCTGTCGGGCCTCGCCATTGACCGGGACACCCGCGCCGCCAATGCCTGACGCGCTGGCCTACGAACGCGTCGCGCTGCGCTATCCCGGCGCGGCGTCCGACGCGTTCGGGCCCGTCTCGTTCTGCGTGCGGCGTGGCGAACGGGTGCTTCTGCTCGGCCCGTCCGGCGCGGGAAAATCCTCGCTTCTGCACGCCGCGACCGGGCTTCTACCCGAAGCGATCGACGGCATCCGCAGGGGCGAGATCCGCGTTGAGGGGCAGCCGGCGGGCACGCGGCGCCCGGCGGGCTGGGCCGATACCTGCGGCTATCTCTTTCAGGACGCCGCGCAGACGCTGGCCGGATTCACCGTGCGCGACGAGGTGGCCTTCGCCCTCGAGAACAGGGCGGTCGAGGCCGCGGATATCCCGGGGCTGGTCGCAAGAGCGATGGCCCGCGCCGGGCTGCCGACAGACTGGGCGGGACGGCGGATTTCCAACCTCTCCGGCGGGGAGCGTCAACTGGTGGCGCTTGCCGCGCTTCTCGCGCAGGACGCCGCGATCACGCTTGCCGACGAGCCCGCGGCAAGCCTCGCCCCCCAGGCGGCGCGGCGCATGACGGAGCTCGTACTGGCGCGCGGCCGCACGGCCCTCGTGGTGGAGCACAAGCCGGGGCCGATCCTCGACCGGATCGACCGCTGCCTCGCGCTCGGCCGCGACGGCCGCATCATCGCCGAGGGCCCGCCCTCGGAGGTGCTTGTCGCGCAGGGCCCGGCGCTGGCCGACAACGGGATCGCCCTGCCGCTTGGCATCCGCTTGCACCTCGCCATGCCGGAGATCCTCGCCCCGGCAGCCGACCTGACCGACAGCCTGCGCGGCCTGGCGCCCGGACGCCGCCGCACGGAGGCCCTGCGCGCCGCCGTCCTGCCCGATCCGGTGCCGCCCGGCGAAACGCTCGTCGCGCTCCGGAACGCGGATTGCGCCCCGGCCTTCGGTCCCGTGGTGCTGCGGGACATCACGTTATCCCTGCGCGCCGGAGAGGTCCTCGCGATCCTGGGGGCCAATGGGGCCGGCAAATCCACGCTTGCCGCCTGCCTCGCAGGGCTGCTGCCCCCGCACGCGGGCCAACGGACCGGCCCGCCCGGCGCGGTGGCGTTCCAGAACCCCGAGGCGCATTTCAGCCACGAATCCGTTGCCGCCGAGATCACGGCGGCAACGGACTCTGCGACGGCCTCCGACATCCTGGCCCGTTGGGGCCTGACCTTGGTGGCGGGCCAGCACCCCTTCACCCTTTCGCAGGGTCAGAAACGGCGGTTGGCGCTGGCGCTTCTGACCGAAACCGGCCGCTGGCCGGTCCTGATCCTCGACGAGCCGACGGGCGGGCTCGACGGGGCTGGCGAGGCCGCGCTGGGGCGGCGGATCCGGGCGCTTGCCCGGGGCGGGCACGGGGTTGCCGTGATCACGCATGATCTCGATTTCGCCCTGTCGGTGGCGGACCGCGCGGTGCTCGTCGCGCAGGGTGCCCTGCGGTTCGACGGCGCATGTCCGGCCCTGTTGCGGGACGAGGCGCGGCTGGCGCAAGCGGGGCTCCTGCCGCCGGAGGCCGCGCCGCTGCTCGGCTGGCTGGAGACGGCATGCTGAACGGCTTTCATCCCCTGCCGAAGCTGGCGTTGTGCCTTGCCTGGATCGTGGCGTCCCTCCTCGTTTTCCGGCTCTCCTTCCAGATCGCGCTTTTCGTGGCCGCGTCGGTCCTGCTTCTGGTCGACGCGCGCATCCCGCCGCGGCGCCTTCTGGCGCTGATGGTGCCCTTCGCGCTTTTCGGGTTCGGGTTCTTCACGACATCGGTGCTGTTTCGCGCCGACACGGGCTTCGCCTTCCAGATGGCGCGGGACCAGGGCGGCGCGCCCGACGCGGCACCGGGGCTGGTGCTGTTCTTCCGGGTGCTGGCCTGCGGCATGGTCTCGGCCGTCTTCGCGGCGACGACGGATCCCGGCCGGTTCGTGCGCGCGCTGATGTTTCATCTGCGCCTGCCGGCGCCGATGGGTTTCGCCCTGCTGCAGGCCATGCACATGGTGCCGGACCTGCGCGCGGAGATGCTTCAGCTGCGCATGGCGCGCGCGATCGGGCTGGGCCGCCCGCTGCGGCGCATCGCGTCGCCCGCGGAAATCGGGGCGCTGGCCATCCCGGCCCTCGCCTACGCGATCCGGCGCGCGACCCGCTCCGCACTCTCCTTCGAGGCGCGCGGCATGCAGCCCGGCGCAACGAGAACCCACCTGCCGCAGCCTCCGATCACGGGACGGGACTGGACGCTGCTGGCGCTGGGCCTCGGCCTGCTTGTCGCTGCGCTGTCGGCCGTGGGCGCGGCGGGGCCGTGATCGTCGGACGGGTGGCCAGGAGGCCGGGTGTCGTGCAGGACCTTTAAGGAAAGTCGGCGCCGCGGAGAGCGCCGGGAGGGAGAGGCGCACCGGACGACGGGGGCGTGACTTCGGCAATCCCGTGCCACCGCCGGGGTCCCGTTCGACGTCGATGATGCCGACCATCCCGTCGCGGATCATCCTCATGGTCTCTCGCCCGCACTTCGCCCGGGCGGGTGACGCCCCACCCCCCCAGGCGCGCGGCGTTGGCCTTCCGGTCGAACGCGCCGCGATGGCAAGCGCCGCCCGGATCACGCCTCGTGCCATGGCCGCCCTGGCAGGCTGCCTCCGGCAGGCTTCAGCCTCGGCCCTCGCAAAGCGTTCCGAGTTGAAGCAGCCCCGCGCCGAAGACCGGGTCCGGGCCGGGCTCTCCCAGATCCGCCGCCATGACGCGCAACTTCGCTGCGATCTCGCGCGGGCGAAGCTCGGGGCGCCGCTCGCGCAGGATCGCGGCGGCGGCGGTGACGAACGGCACCGCGTAGGAGGTGCCCGTCTTCCAGCGCGCGCCGCTGATAGAGGCCGCCGTCCATACGGCGACCCCCGGCGCGGCAAGATCGACATGCGCGCCCTGGATCGCGCGGCGGTAGACCACGAGGTCGCGATCGACCGCGGTGACGGCGATCACCTCGGGATAGGCGGCGGGAAAGGCCGGGTCTGCCCGCGGCCCGTCATTGCCAACCGCGGCGACGAGGACGATCCCCGCCTCGCCCGAAAGCCGCGCGACGACGGTCTCGAGCACGGTGTTGGGCGGACCGGCGAGGCTGAGATTGATGACGCCGACATCGCGCTCGGCCAGAAGCGCCATCGCCTCGAGAAGGGTGAAGAGATCCGCGCGCTCGTCCGATCCGCGACGGTGAAACGCGTCCACCGCGACAAGCCGCGCCGAGGGCACGAGGCCGGGCGCGCGTGTGGCCGGATCGCCGACGAGAAGCGCCGCGATCGCCGTGCCGTGCAGGGCGCGCGAGGGCGCGATCTCCTCCGGCGACAGGCGCACGACCTCAAGGTCGGCGCCGACGAGCGTCTCGTGGGCCTCGTTGATGCCGGTGTCGACCATCCCGATCGCCCCCCCGCCGCCGCAGCCCGCGGCCCGGTCGGCCGGCTCGGGCCAATCGATCATCCGCCGGATCGGACATTCCAGCGCCTCGCAATCCTCGGGGAAGCCCTCGGACCGGTAGTAGTGATTGACGTCGGCGTCCCGACCGCTTGGCAGCGCACGCACCGCGGCGCGGGCATCGGCCAGCGTCTGGCCGCGGGGGATGCGCAGCCGCCGCGGCGTCGCGTCGAGCCCGGGCACCGCAAGCTCCTCGATCACCTCGAAGCCCTGCGCGGTGAGCGTGGACAAATCGGCCGTGGTGAGCGCGAGGGCGACGATCTCGTCCGGCGCCGAAAGGGGGGGCGGCGGGGCCGGCGCAGCGGGGGCGGCGGGGGCAGGTGCCGTGCGACGCGGCTCCGGCGCGGTGCGCTCGGGCTGACCGAGCAGGCGCTCCAGGAAGTTGCCCCCGTCGCTCCCGCCGCTGCGCCCGCCGCCACCATCGTCGTCGTCGTCATCATCATCGTCGTCATCATCGTCGTCGTCGCCCCGGCCGTCGTCGCCGCCGTCGTCATCGTCGTCGTCGCCCCGGCCGTCGTCGCCGCCGTCGTCATCGTCGTCGTCGCCCCGGCCGTCGTCGCCGCCGTCGTCATCGTCGTCGTCGCCCCGGCCGTCGTCGCCGCCATTGTCGTCGTCCCCGCCATCGTCGTTCCCGCCGTCGTCGTCGTCCGCCCAGGCCGCACCGCCGGGCCCCCCGGTCGGGAAAAACGGGGGCGCCACGGCAAGAAGACCGGCGAGAAAAAGCAGGGTGGCCGCGCGCAGCATCATGGCGATACTCTCCGTTTTTCTTGCGTCGCATGGAATACGTTCCGGATATCTTCGTATTCCGCAATGCTGCGCGGAAAGTTCTGGGGCGCGCCGGATGCTGGATGATTTCGAGACGGAGCTCGTCGCGGCGCTGCCGGTCCTGCGCCGCTACGCGCTGTCGCTCTGCCGGCGGCCGGACATGGCCGACGATCTCGTGCAGACCACGGTGGAACGCGCGGTCGAGGCGCGCGGCCGCGTCGAACCCGGGGCGCGGCTTCAGCCGTGGCTCTTTCGCATCCTGCGCAATGCCTGGATCGACACCGGGCGCCGGCAGGCCACCCGGGGCACGGAGATCGACGTGCACGCCACGCCCGAGGCCGCGGTCACCGACGGGGCGCGCGCGACGGAGGCGTCGCTGATGCTGACGCAGACCGTGGCAGCGCTGGAAACCCTGCCCGCCGATCAGCGGGACGTGATCGTCCTCGTCTGCTTCGAGGAACTGACCTATGCCGAGGCGGCCGGGGTTCTGGGCGTTCCGGCGGGCACCGTGATGAGCCGCCTGGCGCGCGGACGCGTCGCGCTGGCCCGGAAGATGGGAATAGACCGCGCCGCCGACGCGTAGGTCCGTCGAGGAAAAGGAAAGAGCCCATGGCAACGCATGACCTCTCCGACGAGACCCTGATGGCCTACGCGGACGGGGCGCTCGACGCGGACACCGCCGCCGCGGTCGAGAGGGCCGCGTCGGAGGACGAGACCGTGGCGCAGCGCATCGCGCTTTTCCGCGCGACGGGCGATGTGCTTGCCACGGCCCGCGCCGCCCGCCCCGCGGAGCCGGTGCCCGAAACGCTGATGGCGCGGGTGCGGGCGACGCTCGACGCGGCCCGCGACACGCGCGTCACGCCGTTTGCCCGACCCGCCGGCCGGGGCGCGGCCAGCGGGCTGCCCTGGGCGCCCATGGCGCTCGCGGCGAGCCTGGCGCTCGCGGTCGGGCTGGCCACGGGCCTGACGCTGCGGCCGGATACCGCGCCGGATGCCGCGCGGGGGCTCGCCGCGCTCGAGGCGGGCGGGATCGCCGGGGCGCTGTCGCGGCTCGAGGCCGGGGCGGCGGCGCGCGTGGCGGCAGGCGAGGTTTCGGTGATCTCGTCCTTCCGCATGCCCGACGGCGCGCTTTGCCGCGAATTCGAACTCGACACGGAGCGCGACGCCACGACCGCCGTCGCCTGCGCCGAGGGTGCGGCGTGGAACCTGCGTTTCGCAGCCTCGACCGGCGCTGGCGCGGACAGTGGGCAGAGCTACGCGCCCGCCGGCGCGCTCGAGGCGCTGGACGCATGGATGGTGTCGGTCGAAGCCGGTGCGCCGCTGCCGCCGGAGGAGGAGCGGGCCGCGCTGTCGGCGCTGGAGGACTGACAGCCTCGCGCCGGCCGGTCCGGGCGCCTTCGGCGCCCTTGCCACGGCGCATCGGCTTGCATCACGACCGAAAGACCGGTGCGACGGGGCCGGTCGGCATGTTGCGCATGTTCGGGTGCCGGAACGGGGCTGTCGCCCGGCGTTCGGTCCATGCGCGGGAAAACCCGAGGGACAAGGCGCTCGGCGCACGCACGGAGCGGGAACGAAAAGGGCCGGCCCGCATGCCGGGCCGGCCCCACCTCGGTCGCGATGCTATCGCTCAGTCGTCATCGTCGTTGTCGTCGCCGTCGCCCCCGTCGTCATCGTCATCGCGGTCGCCACCGTCATCATCATCGTCATCGCGGTCGCCACCGTCATCGTCGTCGTCATCGCGGTCGCCGCCGTCATCGTCATCATCGTCGCGATCACCGTCATCGTCATCGTCGTCGAGATCACCGTCATCATCATCATCATCATCATCATCGTCGTCGTCATCATCGTCATCGTCATCATCGTCATCGTCGTCGTCATCATCGTCGTCATTCATGCCACGCACGTCATCGCGCGAGAGGTCCTGTCCGCCGTTGCGGTCCAGGAACCGCGTCGCCGCGGCCGCGCCGAAGCGGCTTTCAAGCTCCTCGAAGGACAGAAGGCCGTCCCCGTTGGTATCGATATCCGAAAAGCGCGCCTGCGCTCCCGCGGTCGTGCTCGTCATGAGAAGCGCGACGGTGCCGAGAGCCGCGAAGGTGAATCTGAAGGTCATTGCAGGATCTCCGTGATTTGAGGTGTGGTTCGATCGAACCGGTCGGGTCGCGCTCTGCACGCGGCGGAAGCCGCCGACCGCGCCGGCGAAGGCCCGGACGGGCGCGCGCCCGTCGAGGAGTGCACGGGATGGCCCGGCGCGGCGGGATCGACGACCGTCGTGAACGATGTTCGGTCCTTCATTCTTGCGCTCCCGCCACCTGGCCCCGTGCGCTGGGCCTCGGAAGGGTTTACGAACCGTGGCCGTCATCTATTCCCGGGACGGGACGGATTTCTTCCCCGCCGCGATCGGTGCGCGACCGGCCAGCCGCAACCACGCCCGCCGTCCGCGCACGAGCCACGGATAAATCAGGGCGGCCCTGCCCGGCTTGCCGAAGAGCCAGCGCTGCACCCGGTTGCCGAGCCCGCCCTCGCCGGACAGCAGGGCGAGCAGGTGAACCGCCTCGACCCCGTGATATCGCTTCCCCTGCCAAAGCACGACCATGCCCTCGTCGAGATCGAGCCCCGCGTCCAGCGCCTCGCCGACGCGCGGATCCCCGGACCGGGCATCGACCAGCTCCACCTGCCCCACCGTCGCGCGAAGCCGCGCCATGCGGACATAAGACGCGCAGAACGGGCACGCGCCGTCGTAGAGGATGGTCAGCGGATCGGCCGTCATGGCGGGGTCCTTCATTTCATGGCTTCATGGAATACGCAGCCGCTTGGATCGTATTCCGACAGGATGGGAAAAACCGGAGACGGACGGATGCCGACACGCCTGCCGCACGCAGCCACCCTCGCCCAGGCGCTCGCGCGCCCGGTTCCCGCGCTCTCGCTCGCCGCGTTCCGGATCGCGCTGGGGGCCATGCTGGTCTGGGATTGCTGGCGTTTCATCAAGTACGACCGGATATGGCGCTACTGGGTCGCGCCGGACTACCATTTCACCTATCCCGGTTTCGGCTGGGTGCAGCCCCTGCCGGAGCCGTGGATCTACGTCGCGTGGCTGGCGATGGGCGTCTTCGCGCTGCTCGTCATGCTGGGCCTGTTCTACCGCGTGGCGATCGTCGCGCTGACCGTGACGTTCAGCTATTTCTTCCTGCTCGACAAGGCGGAATACCTCAACCACTTCTACCTCGTCATCCTGTTCCTGCTGATCATGTGCGTCCTTCCCGCGCATCGGGCCCTGTCGCTCGACGCGCGCCTCTTCGAGGGTGTGCGCGCGACGCATGTGCCCTATGCCGCGGTGTTCATCCTGCGCGCGCAGATGGAAATCATGCTGATCTATGCGGGCCTCGTGAAGCTGACGCCCGACTGGCTGGCGGGAGAGCCGCTTGGGCTGTGGCTCCGCGCGCAGGCGGGCGATCACTGGTTCGGTTTCCTTTTCCAGTACGATTGGGTGATCCTCGCGGGCACATGGGGCGCCGTCGCGCTCCACATCGTCGGCGCGCCGCTGCTCCTGTGGGAAAGGACCCGGCTTGCCGTCTTCCTCGTCTACTGCGTGTTCCATGCCGCGAACGCCCTCTTCTTCAACATCGGGATCTTTCCCTGGCTGACGATCGCGGCGACGACGATCTTCTTCGCGCCGGACTGGCCGCGCCAGTTCGCGCGCTGGCTGCTCCTGCACTTCGAGGAACTGCCGCCCCATGTGCCGCCACCCGCGCCGGCCATGCGCGCCCTGCCGGCCGCGGCCCTCGTGGCGATGGCCGGCTGGCTTGCGGTGCAGGTCGCGCTGCCGCTGCGCGCAGGCGCCCTTCCCACCGAGGTGCGCTGGTCGGGGGACGGGCACCGCTTTTCCTGGCGGATGCGGATCTACGACCGGGACGCCGAGGGGGTGTTCCACGTGACGTCCGGCACCGAGACGTGGGAGGTCGACGCACGCGATTACCTCTCCCGGCGGCAGGCGCGCAAGATGATGGTGCGCTCCGACATGGTGCACGCCTTCGCCGGTCATCTGGAAGAGATCTGGCGACAGGCCGGCCACAGCGACGTCTCGGTCCGCGCGGAGATCCGCAAGTCGCTCAACGGCCGCCCGCCGCAGCTATTCATCGATCCCGACGTGGACCTGACCGCGGTGCCTCTGGGCTACCTCCGCGCCGACCCATGGGTGCTTCCGCTGCGCGAACCGGTCTGGGGCGTGGCCGACAACGGCTTGCCGGATCCGGTCATCGACCTTTCCCTTGCAACGGACGCTCCTGCCCTCGCGGTCGGCCCTGCGCGCGCCACGCGCGCGGAGCGCCCGCCGCAATGATGCCCGCGGCAGCCGGCTTCGGAAGACGCCGCCGCGAACGGACCCGCGCGCCTTGGTCCGGGCCAAGGCGTCGCCGCGCGATCGCGACGACGCGGCACGGCGTTCGGCCGGTGGCAGCTTCTCCGCTCGCGCGGAAACGGCAGAGGCCCCGGTCCCGCGGCTCGACTGACGCCTTGTCGACGCCGCTGCCCGGTTCGAACCTCCCCCGCCTCGCGGGCGCGTTTCGCCCGGCGGTCGAAGAAGGGCTGGACTTTCCGGGGCGTCCGGTTACTTGCCCGGATCGGGGTCTGCGAGGCAATATCATGGACATCACCATCCTCGATGGCGGAATGGGGCAGGAGCTGGTGCGCCGCGCGGGCCGCGCGACACCGCTCTGGTCCACGCAGGCGCTGCTGGACGAGCCCGATCTGGTGCGCGGCGTGCATCGCGATTTCTTCGCGGCGGGTGCAGAGGTCGCGACCGCGGACACATACGCCCTTCTGCCAGACCGGCTTGCGCCGCGCGACCTTGCCGAGCGCCTCGAGGAACTGATCGATATCGCCTGCACGAGCGCCGCCGAGGCGCGTGACGCGGCCGGCCGCGGGCTGGTCGCCGGATCGCTGGGGCCGCTCGGCTTCTCGTATCGCCCGGACCTTGCCCCGCCGGTCGAGCGCGCGGCGGAGATCTACGCGCATGTCGCCGCGCGCCAGGCGCGGGTGGTCGACGTCCTCCTGCTCGAGACGATGTCTTCGGTCGACGAGGCGCGCGGCGCGCTCATGGGTGCGCGAACCGCCGGCAAACCCGTCTGGCTGGCGCTGAGCGTCATGGACGAGGACGGCACGCGCCTTCGTTCCGGCGAAGCCTTGTCCGATATCGCGCCGCTCCTGCCCGAATACCGCCCGGAGCGGGTGATGCTGAACTGTTCGCGTCCCGAGGCAGTGTCCCGCGGATTGCCGATCCTCGCGGGCCTCGGACTGCCCTTCGGCGCCTACGCCAACGGGTTCACGCAAATCGATCCACGGTTCGACCGGATCGGCGCGACCACGGACCTGCTGACGGCGCGCGAGGATGTCGGGCCGGAACGATACGCGGACTTCGCAGCCGAATGGGTCGAAGCCGGCGCCTCGACGATCGGCGGGTGCTGCGAAATCGGGCCCGCGCATATCGCGGAACTCTCCCGGCGGCTCAAGAGCGGGTGCCCCGACGCTTCATCCTGAGACGATCGCGGCCGCGCCCGGCGTCAAAGCGGCGGCGGGCCGAGAGATCTCATGGGTCACAGCACGCCGGACTGCGCGGCGATGATCGCGCTCGCGGCCCTTTCGGCCGATGCCAGGGCCCCCTCCATCAATCCGCCCATCTCGGGTGCGGTCTCGGTCACGGCGAAATGAAGCCGGCCGCCCCAGAGGTCCGTCGCTCCGGCGGGCACGCCGTAGGCAGGGTGGCCTTGCGGAGGAACGTGATCCTGCCCGGTCGCGGCGAGGGGGTCGAACGCCCAGTCCTTCAGCGACGTCAGCACCGGCGACGCCGCGGCGGAACCGAAGATGCGCGAAAGCTGGCCAAGCGCGGCGTCCTCGATCTGCCGGGCATTCTCGAACCGCTGGGCCGCGGGAACGCCCAGGAATCCGAAAAGCGCGGCAGGGCGTCCGTCAGCGCCCGAGGCGTCGTGGATTTCCGCGAGCGGCCCGTGGCGGCTCATCGCGTCACCGGACAGGCCCGCCTCGCGCCAGAAAGGGCGATCGTAGACCGCGACGAACTTGGCATGCCCTGCCATCCAGGTAGGAATGGCGTCGAGGCGGTGCAGCACGTCCCCGGGCAGACCGGGCTCGAAACGAAGACCCGCGGCAAGGCGCGGCGGCAGCGCCAGCACCACGTGGCGCGCCATCACGCGCCGCCCGTCGGCCAGCAGGATCCCGGCGCCCCGTTCGACACCGCGAACCGGGCTGTCGAGGTGCAGACGGTCCGCCGGCAAGCGCGCCACCAGCCCGTCGATCACGGCGACCGCACCGCCGTCGATGCGCAAGGCGCCCTGCATCGACGCAAAGCCCTCCCCGCGATGCACGCGCCCCTGCGCGTCCTCGAGGCAGATCTCGCCCTCCGAATGCTGGGGAAAGGCCCGAAGGCCGAGATCCGCGATCAGTTGCGCAAGGCGCGGCTGACCCGGCCAGAACCAGGACGGGCCGAGGTCCACGCGGCCACCGGGCGCGCCGAGCGCCGCGATTCGGCCGCCAAACCTCTGTCCCGCCTCGAAAACCCGGAACTCTATCCCGGCGCGCGCCAGCCGCGCGGCGAGCGACACTCCGGAAAGACCGCCGCCGACGATGGCGACCGTCGTGTCGAGGCTTTCGGCGTCACGCATGGACGCGCCTCCGCCGGCCCGGCCGAGGCCCCCGGTCGCTGCCGGGGCGCTCCGCCCCGGGCACGCTCGTCCTGGTCATCATGCCTCGCTCGCCTCCTTGAACCGTTCTTGCCGGACCGTATCCGCCGGGGAACGGGAAATACCAGCCGACTTTCCGCGCGACCAAGCCGGTCTTCGGCCCGGCACGTCGAACCTGAAGAGGTCTCCGAAGGGATCAGGCTCTTGCCCGGCCCCGGAGAGATCGCGGGAGCCCCGGGCCGCGACGGGTCGGGCCGGACAGGTCAGGAAGGCTCCGCCGACAGGGCCCGGACGGCGGCCCGTCCGCAAGATCACCCCGACGTCCGGCGGCGACGGGGGCGCGACATGCATCGGCGGCGATCACGCCGGCCGCGTCCCCGGAGATGAGGCGCGCGGCGTGGGCCGCGCGGTCCATCGCATGACCGGCCCGGAGGGCGCATCGAGCCTCTTGGCCTTCGCTTGCGATCTGCCGCCCGAAGCCCGCTCGGCACGGATGACCCTGACCGGCTCGCGGCCCGGGTTCCGCGGCAGGAGGCGGGACGCGTCAGCGCGAAGGAGGTGCCGCCCGGCCGGGGCAACCGGTCGGTCCGGTTCTTCGAGCACCTGGCGCGGGCGCGCGGCGGCCCGGGTTGACCTCGGGCTCAGGTTGGTTATGTAGCGTGCAGGTGTGGCGCAAGACAGGCGCCCACGCCCGACGGATGCCGATCACGCGCCGAACCGCCATCACGAAAGGCGGTGCATCCGAATTGGGCTTCATGGCGCGGCAAAACGATCTCGACGCTTGGGGCGATCACATGCGCCCCCCGACACCGGCGCTGACCGCGCCGCGGTCGCGCGTCCTTGGCACGTTTCGGCGCAGCCGCGCCGATGCCGGTCTGCGGGAGACAGTACCGATTGTCCCGCGACGAGACGACTGAAATGTTACGCAACCACTCCGAAGGGAGAGAAGCGATGAAAAAGCTGACACTTGCAATGGCCGCAGGGGCGCTGAGCGTTCCGGCGATGGCCCACGCCGAATGCGGCGAGGTGTCGATCACCGAGATGAACTGGGCGTCCGGACAGGTCGTCACGAGCGTCGCATCGTTCATCATGGGTCAGGGCTATGGCTGCGACGTGAGCGTCGTGCAGTCCGACACCATCCCGGCCGTCACCTCGGTGGCCGAGAACGGCGAGCCCGACATCGTGACCGAGCTCTGGCTCAACTCGACCGGCGACACCTACGACGAACTCAAGCAGGCCGGCAAGGTCGTCGAGGCCGGCCCCGTGCTCGATCCCGGCGGTGTCGAGGGCTGGTGGATTCCCACCTACCTCGCCGAGGCGCATCCCGAACTGACCACCATCGAGGGCATTCTCGAGAACCCGGAGCTGGTCGACGCACGCTTCTACAACTGTCCCGAGGGCTGGGGCTGCCGCGTGGTGAGCGACAACCTCGCCCGCGCGCTCGACCTCGAGGGCAACGGCTTCGAGGTGTTCAACTCCGGCTCCGGGCAGGTGCTCGCCTCGTCGATGGCCGACGCCGTGCTGAACGAGGAGCCGTGGCTGGGCTATTACTGGGGACCGACCGTGCCGCTGGGCAAGTACGACATGACCAAGGTCGATCTCGGCCCGGTCAAGGAAGACGTGCACGCGCGCAACCAGAACGCCGACGCCGACAATCCCGGCGTCTCGGACTTTCCGGCCGCGCCGGTCGCCACCGCCGTAACGGCCACCTTCCAGCAGGAAAACCCGGAGGTTTTCGAGTTCCTGCAGAACATGACCTTCAAGACCGCGGACATGAGTTCGGTGCTGGCCTGGAAGGACGAGAACAACGCCTCGGCGGATGAGGCGGCGGTCTACTACCTGACCAACTACCAGGATCAGTGGGCAAACTGGCTGAACGACGAGGCGCGGGCGAATCTCGCCAACATCCTCGACCAGAGCTGATCCGCTGAAACGCGGCGGGGCCGGTCAGGGATCGGCCCCGCCTTTTTTGCGCCGGGCCCCTCGATGCAACGGCGCATGGGAGCAAGGTCACCATGGCAACATATGATTTCGTTTTCCGGGCCCTCGGGCTCGAGGAGTGGTGCGCGGCCGATGGCGGCGACGCAGCCCCGATGTCGATGGACGCGCTTGTCGCCCAAAGCTCGGGCGAAGAGGCGTCGACATCCATCTGGACCCTTCCATTCCCCTCGATGGACGCGCTGAACGAGGCCTGTCCTGCGTTTCCCCAGTCGCGCAACGTCACGCTCGGCCTGGAGCAGGGCTTTCTGGACGTGAAGGACTCCATGAGCGTCGTGCTCGATCCGATCACGCAACCCTTGTCCTGGCTGCTCGAAGGGGCGCTCTACGGCATTCTCAACACGCCCTGGTGGATCGTCATCCCGCTCCTGATGCTCGTCGTCTGGATGGTGTCGAGATCCTGGAGGCTTCTGGCCTTCGTCGCGCTCAGCCTCGGCGGGCTCGCCTTCATCGACTACTACAGCTACGCCATGCAGACGCTGGCGATCATCTTCGTCTGCGCGTTTCTCTGCGTGCTTCTGGGCGTGCCGATCGGGATCGCGATGTCGCGCTCCGACCGACTGCGCGGGGCGACGATCCCGGTCCTCGACATGCTTCAGACGCTTCCGCCCTTCGTCTATCTCATCCCGCTCATCTTCCTCTTTTCGGTGACAGAGCCCAAGCTCTACGGCATCGCCATCATCCTTTACGCCATCGTCCCGGTCATCCGGCTGACCGATCTTGGCATCCGCATGGTGGACCCGTCCGTGATCGAGGCGGCCGACGCCTTCGGCATGACCAACCGGCAGAAGCTTTACGGGGTGCAGATCCCGCTGGCGCTGCCGAACATCATGGCGGGCGTGAACCAGACCATCATGATGAGCCTCGCGATGGTGGTGATCGCCTCGCTGGTCTCCGCGCCGGGCCTCGGCGTGCTGGTGCTGCGGGGGATCAACAACCTGGAGCTTGGCGTGGGCCTCGTTTCCGGGCTTGGCATCGTGCTTCTGGCGGTGATGCTCGACCGGACGACCAAGGCGGCGCTCGATCGCGTCAACGCCGCGAGCGCCGCGCAGCAGAAATCATGAGCGGGGCGGAGCACATGGACAAGAACGTCAAGATCTCGATCCGCCACCTCTACAAGATCTTCGGGGCCGACCCCGAGGGCGCGCTGGAGCATGTCCGCGCGGGTGTCGGTAAACCCGAGCTGTGGGAGGACTACGGCCACGTCCTCGGCCTTGAGGATATCAACGTCGACATCCGGGACGGGGACATCACGGTGATCATGGGGCTGTCGGGGTCGGGGAAATCCACGCTC
This sequence comes from Rhodosalinus sp. FB01, assembly GCF_041365715.1. NCBI lineage: Bacteria > Pseudomonadati > Pseudomonadota > Alphaproteobacteria > Rhodobacterales > Paracoccaceae > Rhodosalinus > Rhodosalinus sp. FB01. The sequence continues at coordinate 45,455 of NZ_JBGFSH010000002.1, forward strand.
ATCCGGCACCTCAACCGGCTGATCGAACCCACGGCGGGCGAGATCCTCCTCGACGGCGAGGACGTGCTCGCCCATGACGAGCGGGCCCTGCGCGCCCTCCGGCGCCAGAAGATGTCGATGGTGTTCCAGCACTTCGCGCTCTTGCCGCACCGAACGGTGCTGGAGAATACGGGCATGGCCCGGGCGGTCCGCGGCGAGCGCCACGCGGAGTACGAGCAGGACGCCCTGAAATGGCTCGATCGCGTGGGGCTCGGCGGCCAGGGCGGGCAATATCCCCACCAGCTTTCCGGCGGGATGCAGCAGCGGGTCGGCCTTGCCCGCGCGCTCGCCTCGGATTCCCCGATCATGCTGATGGACGAGGCGTTTTCGGCCCTCGATCCGCTCATACGCACCGACATGCAGAACCTGCTGCTCGACCTGCAGGAGGAGTTGCGGAAGACGGTCGTGTTCATCAGCCACGACCTCGACGAGGCGCTGAAACTCGCCGATCACCTCGTTATCCTGAAGGATGGCCGCGTGGTGCAGCAGGGCGAGCCGCAGAACATCCTGCTTCACCCCAACGACCCCTACATCGTGGATTTCATCAGCGACATCAATCGCGCGCGGGTGCTGCGCGTGCGCTCGGTGATGACCGCCAGCAAGGCGCCCGAGGGGCCGTTCGCCGGAGACGTCGATCCCGACGACACGCTGGAATCGGTGATCGCGATCTCGGGCGGGGACACGCAAGTCAGGTACCGTGTCACGCGCGACGGCGAGCCGATCGGCGTGCTGCACATGAAGGATCTCGTGCGCGCCCTGGTGCCCACCAACGGCGCCGATGACGGGATGCGCGCCCGCGCCGTCTGAGGCCACCGGCAGCGCACGCCACGAGGTCGGAACGGCGCTCGCCGGCCGACGGCGGGCTCCTGCCCGGCGTCCCCGACATCGTGACCGCGTGCCTGGCCGGCTCGCCGGGCCGGTCAGCGGTCCGTCTCTCGCGGACGAGTTGACAACCGACCTCCGCCTCGCCGAGCGTAGCGCCAACCCGGGCCACAGGACCGCGGACTCCCATGCGCAACGCGACATATGCGACGGCACTCACCCTGATGTTCGGCTGGCTCCTGTGGGTCGGCCGCCCCGTGCTCGTCCCGGTCATCGCAGCGGTCATCTCCGTCTACGTCCTGTCCACCGCCGCCGCGACCATGCAGGCGCTTCCGGTGGTCGGCCGCCTCCCGGCCATGGCCCGCCGCGGCATCGTGCTGCTGGCCTTCGCGGTGGGGCTCGTCTCGCTCTTCGTTCTCGTCATCAACAACCTCGCCCAGGTCGCCGCGGCGCTTCCCCGCTACGAATCCAACCTCGACGCGCTGGTGACGCGCAGCGCCAGCCTTCTCGGCATCGAGAACGAGCCGACTTGGGAAAACATGCGCCGCGTGACGCTCGACCAGGTCGACATGCGGACGTGGATCACCCCGGCGCTGCTCTCGCTCAGAGGCTTCGGCACGACGCTGTTCCTCGTCGTGCTCTACGCGAGCTTCTTCATGGCGGAACGCGGCGTGATGGCCCGGAAGGTCATCATCGCGATGGGCGGGGCAGAGGCCGGAGAGCGGGCGCTTTCCTTGCTGGCCCGGATCAACGACCGCATCGGCCGCTACCTCTTCGTCAAGACCGTGGTGAACATCATCCTCGGCGGCGCCTCTTTCGCGATCATGCTGCTTCTGGGGATCGAGTTCGCGCTCTTCTGGGCGGTGCTGATCGCGTTCCTCAACTATATCCCGTATATCGGGTCGCTCATCGGCGTGATCTTTCCGGTGCTGCTCAGCCTCGCCCAGTTCGGCACGCTGTGGATGGCGAGCGTCGTCCTGGTGGCCCTGACCACGGCCCAGATCGTCGTCGGCGCCTATCTGGAGCCGCGCATGATGGGCCGGGCCTTCAATCTGAGCCCCTTCGTCGTCCTCCTCGCGCTGGCGGTCTGGAGCACGCTCTGGGGCCTGCCCGGCGCGCTTCTGGCCGTGCCGATGACGGCAAGCCTCGTTCTCGTGCTTTCGGAGATACGAGCCACGCGACCGATCGCCGTGATGCTGTCGGCGAGCGGAAAGGTCTGACGCACGGGTCAGCGATGGCCCGGTCCCGGCCTGCCAAGGCGGGCCGCACCGGCCGCTTCCGAAGCGCATCGCGGACCCACAAGATGCGGCGATGGAACCTTGCGGCCCCTGAACCTGGTTGGTGCCCGCGGCGAGACTCGAACTCGCACGGCCTTTCAGCCTGGGGATTTTAAGTCCCCTGTGTCTACCATTCCACCACGCGGGCATGCCCGCGTGACCCTAACGGGCCGGTCCGGGGAACGGAAGGCGGCGTCAGAGTTCCTCGCCTTTCAGAAGCGACCGTTCCGGCAGCCACGGGTTGATCGCGAGCGCCGCGCGCAGCAAGGCCTGCGCCTCGGCCTCGCGTCCCAGCGCGGTGAGGGTCAGCGCCTTGCCCGAAAGCGCGCCGAGATGGGTCGGCGCCCGTTCGAGGGCGGCGTCGAGGTCGGCAAGCGCCGCGGCGAAATCCTGGTCGAGATAATGGACGAAGGCGCGCTGGTTCCAGCCCTCGGCGTAATGCGGGCAGTACTCGATCAGCCGGTCGAACTCCGCCCGCGCGCCGAGAAGGTTCCACGACGCGCGCATCCCCATGCCGCGGTCCAGCACCGCCTGTGCCGCCTCGTCTGGCGCGTCGGTGTAAAGCTCCCAGGCCCGGTCGTTGAGCGGCTGCGCGGTCGCCGGGTCGGGCGCCTCCTGCATCCGCTCGTAGAGCGCGGCGAGTTCCCTCTCGTGGTCCGGGACCGGCGGGCACGCGGCGCGCGCGGGCGCCGCGGCGACGACCGCGGCCAGCAGAAGAGACAGGGTCAGAATACGCATCCCCGAAAGCATCGCCCGGACCGGCGGCCGCGATCAAGTCACATCCGCGACATATCCCTCCTTCACCGCCTGCATCGCCATGTAGGTCGAGGTGCTCGCGACATGCGGCAGGGTCGAGATGCGCTCTGCCAGGACTTCGCGATAGGCGCGCATGTCGGGCGTGCGCACCTTCAGCAGGTAGTCGAAATTTCCCGCGATCAGGTGCGCCTGCTCGATTTCGGGCGTGGCCGCCACCGCAGCGTTGAAGGCGGCGAGCGCGGCCTCGCGCGTGTCGTCGAGGCGGACCTCCACGCAGGCGACATGCTCGAGCCCCAGCCGGATCGGATCGAGGATCGCGCGGTAGCCGCGTATCACGCCGCTGTACTCCAGCCTGCGCAGCCGGGCCTGGGTGGGCGATTTCGACAGCCCGATTCGGCGGGCGAGCTCGGTGACGCTCACACGGCCGTCGCGCGCGAGCTCGTCGAGAATCGCGCGATCGAAACGATCGAGGCCCAGTTGATCGGGTGACTTCATTCAGACCTCGAGTTTGGTCGCTCCGCCTGCCAAATCCCAACTTATCAGGAAATCCGCCCGCCGCCACGCTGATATGCTTTACGGCGACAAGGAGGATCTCAAGCCATGCCCCGTGACGCCGCAGACCTGCGCGCCGCCATCGACGCGGCGACCTATGCCGACGAAGGCGAGACGATCGCCCGCCTCGCCGAAGAGGCGCGACTGACCGAGGACGACCGCGCGCGGATCAGCGACCGCGCCGCGGGTCTGGTGCGCGAGATCCGGTCCTCCACGCATCCGGGCCTGATGGAGGTGTTCCTCGCCGAATACGGGCTTTCGACGGAAGAGGGCATCGCGCTCATGTGCCTTGCCGAGGCGCTTCTGCGTGTGCCCGACGCCGAAACCATCGACGCGCTGATCGAGGACAAGATCGCGCCCTCGGACTGGGGCCGGCACATGGGCCGCTCCACCTCCACGCTGGTCAACGCCTCGACCTGGGCGCTGCTGCTCACGGGGCGTGTGCTCCGGGAAGACGCGCAGCCTGGGCCCGTCGCGGCGCTGCGCGGCGCGGTGCGGCGGCTGGGCGAGCCGGTGATCCGCACCGCCGTCGGCCGCGCCATGCGAGAGATGGGCCGGCAATTCGTCCTGGGCGAGACGATCGAGAGCGCGATGCGCCGTGCCGCAGAGCAGGAAGCGAAGGGATATACCTACTCCTACGACATGCTTGGCGAGGCCGCGCGCACGGACGCCGACGCGCTGCGCTATCACCGCGCCTACTCGGATGCCATCGCCGCGATCGGCGGCGCGGCGAAGGGTGACGTCCGGGACAACCCGGGCATCTCGGTCAAGCTCTCCGCGCTTTCGCCGCGCTACGAGGTGGCGCAGCAGGCGCGCGTCATGGAGGAGCTCGCCCCGCGCTTTCTCGACCTCGCGCAGCAGGCGAAGGCCGCGGGCATCGGGCTCAATATCGACGCCGAGGAGGCGGATCGCCTCTCGCTTTCGCTCGACGTGATCGAGGCGGTGCTGGCCGAGCCCTCGCTCGCCGGCTGGGACGGCTTCGGCGTGGTGGTGCAGGCCTACGGGCAGCGTGCGGCGCCCCTGCTCGACTGGCTGCACGATCTCGCGGAACGGCACGACCGCCGCCTGATGGTCCGGCTGGTGAAGGGCGCCTACTGGGACACCGAGATCAAGGCGGCACAGGTGGACGGCATCGACACCTTCCCCGTCTTCACGTCGAAGGCCGCGACCGACATTTCCTATCTCGCGAACGCGCGGAAGCTGCTCGGGATGACCGACCGGATCTACCCGCAATTCGCCACCCACAACGCCCACACGGTCGAGGCGATCCTCGACATGGGCAACGACCGTAACGCCTTCGAGTTCCAGCGCCTGCACGGCATGGGCGAGACGCTCCACGGGATCGTCAAGGCGAAGTCGGGCGCGCGCTGCCGCATCTATGCGCCGGTGGGCGCGCATCGCGACCTGCTGGCCTACCTCGTCCGCCGCCTGCTCGAGAACGGGGCAAATTCGAGTTTCGTGAACCAGATCGTGGACGAGAGCGTGCCGCCGGAAGACGTCGCGCGCGATCCCTTCGCCGTGCTGGCCGAAGGCGGTCGCCGCATCCCGACGGGCGCGGAGATCTTCCTGCCGGAGCGGCGGAACTCCCGGGGCTTCGACCTCGCCCACCGGCCGACGCTCGACGCGATCGAGGCCGCGCGCGGCCCCTTCGCGGACCATGTCTGGGACGCCGCGCCGCTCTTGGCGGGCGCGGCCGCGCCGCAGGCGCCGGAAGAGACGCGCAACCCGGCCCGGCCCGCGGATGTCGTGGGCCGCGTCAGCTGGGCGAGCCCGGCGGACGCGGACACCGCGCTTTCCGCCGCGCGCGCCTGGGACGCGCCCGCCGCCGAGCGCCGTTCGGTGCTGGAACGTGCGGCGGACCTGTACGAGGCGCATTACGGAGAGCTTTTCGCGCTCTGCGCGCGGGAGGCCGGCAAGTCCCTCAAGGACAGCGTGGCGGAGCTGCGCGAAGCGGTGGACTTCCTGCGCTACTATGCGGCGAACGCGCCCGAGGCCGATCCCGTGGGCCGCTTCGTCTGCATCTCGCCCTGGAACTTTCCGCTCGCGATCTTCACCGGCCAGGTCTCGGCCGCGCTCGCCGCTGGCAACGCCGTGCTGGCAAAGCCGGCCGAACAGTCGCCCCTCATCGCCCATCGCGCGGTGCAGCTGCTGCACGAGGCGGGCGTCCCCCGCGCCGCGCTTCAGCTTCTGCCGGGGGCGGGCGACATCGGCGCGGCGCTGACCTCGGACGCGCGCACCGACGGCGTGGCCTTCACCGGGGGGACCGACACGGCGCGGCTGATCCGCAGCGCCATGGCGGAAAACCTCGCGCCGGGCGCGCCGCTCGTCGCCGAGACGGGCGGGCTCAACGCGATGATCGTGGACTCCACCGCGCTGCCGGAACAGGCGGTGGCCGACATCGTGGAAAGCGCGTTCCAGTCCGCGGGCCAGCGCTGTTCGGCGCTTCGGTGCCTCTACGTGCAGGAGGACATCGCCGAGGAGTTCACCACGATGCTCACCGGCGCGATGGACGCGCTCGCCATGGGGGATCCCTGGGCGCTGTCCACCGATGTGGGGCCGGTGATCGATGCGGATGCCCACAAGAGCATCTCGGACTATGTCGCGGCCGCGAAAGAGGAAGGGCGACTTGTCCACAGCATCGCGGCGCCGTCGGGCGGCCATTTCGTGGCCCCGGCGCTCATCCGGGTGACGGGCATCGCGGATCTCGAGCGCGAGGTCTTCGGGCCGGTGCTGCACATCGCCACCTTCCGCGCCGAGGAGATCGACGCCGTGATCGCGGCGATCAACGCCACGGGCTACGGGCTCACCTTCGGCCTCCAGACCCGGATCGACGACCGCGTGCAGCATGTCTGCGACCGGGTCCATGCCGGCAACATCTACGTGAACCGCAACCAGATCGGCGCCATCGTCGGCAGCCAGCCCTTCGGCGGCGAAGGGCTTTCGGGCACCGGGCCGAAAGCGGGCGGGCCGCACTACCTCGCGCGCTTCTGCCGGCATCCCGCGCCCGACACGGCCGGCGACTGGGAGGCCGCGATGGAGGTCGCGGACATCGAGGCGGCGATCACCTCCGCGACGCCGGGTGCCGCGGAACGGAGGCTCTCCCTCCCCGGCCCCACCGGCGAGTCGAACCGGCTTTCGATCCTGCCCGGGGCGCCCGCGCTTTGCGCCGGCCCAGGAGCCGAGGCCGTCCGGGCACAGGCCGAGGCCGTGCAAGCGCTCGGCGGCCTTCCGGTCGAGGCCGCGGGCCATCTCGATCCCGCCGCGCTGACGCCGCTGCACGAGGTCTCCTGCGTTCTGTGGTGGGGCGACGCCGAGACGGCCCGGGCCATGGACCGCGCGTTGGCCGCGCGGGAGGGGCAGCTCGTGCCGCTGGTGAAAGGGCTGCCGGACACCGGCCATGTCTGCGACGAGCGCCATGTCTGCGTCGACACGACCGCGGCGGGCGGAAACGCCGCGTTGCTCTCGGGCGCGGCTTGACGCGACCGGGGGCAGCGCTCAGCTTAGCGCCATGTTTCCGATCCGCGATCACAACCCGTCGGGGCGCGTGCCCTATGTGACCTTCGCCCTGATGGCGTTGAACATCGTGGTGTTCCTGAGCTACGTCCAACTTTTCGCGGACGGGCGCGCGATCAACCTGTTCTTCTTCGACTGGGCGCTGACACCCGCGCGCCTGGCCCAGGGCGAAGCGTTGCACACGCTCGTGACGTCGATGTTCCTTCACGGCGGGTTCATGCACCTGGCCGGGAACATGCTCTTTCTCTTCATCTTCGGCGACAACCTGGAGGACGAGATGGGCCATGGCGGCTTTCTCGCCTTCTATCTCGCCTCTGGCATCGGCGCGGCGCTCGCGCAGGCGTTCTCGGCACCGTTGTCCGAGGTGCCGATGGTCGGCGCCTCGGGCGCGATCGCCGGCGTGATGGGGGGCTACCTTCTGTTGTTCCCGAAGGCGCGGGTCGATGTCCTCGTGATCCTCGTGGTGATCTTCAAGGTGCTGCCGGTGCCCGCCTGGCTCATGCTGGGCGTCTGGTTCGCGCTTCAGCTCTTCAGCGGGATCGGCGCGGACGCGGCGGCGGGCGGGGTGGCCTACTGGGCGCATGCCGGCGGTTTCGTCGCGGGCCTCGCGCTTGCCCTGCCGCTCTGGCTCAAGCTGGGCGGACCGGCCTACTGGACCCGCACCCATGGCGAGCCGCCGCATCCCGCAGCGACCTACCGCACGCGCCGCACCCATATCCCGCGTGCCGGGCGGCGGCGCATGAAGCCATGGATCAATCGCCGCGAATGATCCTGGAGAACCCTTCGAAGAGGTCACCGTTGGCGGCGATGATCTCACCCGTCTCCAGCGGGTCGGCGCCGTCGCGCAGCGGCCCGACGAGCCCCCCCGCCTCGGTCACGATAAGGCTTCCCGCGGCGACATCCCAGATCTGCAACTCGCGTTCCCAGAACCCCTCGTAGCGGCCCGAGGCGACGTAGGCCAGATCGAGCGCGGCCGCGCCCCAGCGCCGCACGCCCGCGCATTCCGGCATCAGCCGGGCGAGATCCTGCAAGGTGGCCGGCAAGGTGCGCTTCGCGCCGAACGGCACGCCCGTGGCGAACAGCGCCTCGGACATCCGCGCCCGCCCGGACACGCGGAGGCGGCGGCTGTCGTTCATCCAGGCGCCCTGCCCCTTCTCGGCATAGTAAAGCTCGTCCTTGGCGGCGTCGAAGACGATCGCCGCCACGATCTGCTTCTTGTGCTCGAGCGCGATGGAGATCGCCCAGTGCGGCAGGCCGTGCAGGAAGTTCGTCGTGCCGTCGAGCGGATCGACGATCCAGCGCCGGGTCGGATCTGCACCCGGCGTCTCGCCACCCTCCTCGGCAAGCCAGCCGTAGTTCGGCCGCGCGCCCAGCAGTTCCTCCTTCAGGATCGCCTCGGCCGCGAGGTCGGCGCGCGTGACGAAATCGCCCGCGCCCTTGCGCGACACCTGAAGGTTCTCGACCTCGCGGAAATCCTTGACCAGGGACCGGCCCGCCTTGCGCGCCGCCTTGATCATGATGTTGAGGTTGGCGCTGCCCTGCATGCTCCCGGCTCCTCTGGATCAGGCCGGGCGTATACGCGCAGGCGCGGGGAATGCCAAGGCCGGCCGGCGCCTCGGGAGGGGCGTTTTACGCGACCGTCAGGCCGGGTCACCCGCGCGGTCGAGGCTTGCCGTCCGCACCGACCTTCCGGCCGGGTGGCACCTGATCTTCCCGTGGGGCGCGAGGTGCGGCCCCGCGATGCGGGGCACGGGCACCGCGTCGTCAGCCGAAGGCGCGCAGAACCGCCACCCCGGCCCAGGCGGAGACCGCCGTGAGCGCCGTGCCCCATGTCAGGTCCACCGCGACGAGGGTCCAGTGCCAGTCGCGCAGCACGGCGTAGTTGGTGAATTCGTAAGTGCCATAGGCCACGAAGCCCAGCACCGCCCCGCCCACGAGCGCCTGCATCGGGTCGCCCGCGCGCAGGGCCGGCACCGAGACCAGGTAAAGAAGCCCCGCGACATAGGCGAGGTAGAACACCGCGGCCGGCCCCATCCGCAGCGGCTCGGCCATGATCGCACCGATCCGTCCCTCGAAGAGCGGGCGCAGCACCATGTTGAGCATGAGCGCGTCGAGAACGAGGAAGACCCCCGCCGTGGCAAGGTAGAGAAGTGCGATCTGCATGGGCGCCGGTCCTTCAATCATTTCAGGAGAATACGGGAGCCGGCGCCCGCCGGATCGTTATCGCTTGTCCGCCAGTTTCCCGAACTCGTGATCGAGGCGCGCGCGCATCTTCTTGGCGGCGCCGCGCACCGCGGATTCGATGTCGGTATCGTCGTGATTGGCGCCGAAGGGGCGCAGGCCCTCGGGCCGCGCCTCCAGCGTGGCGCGGATGTCCACGCCGCCCTTGTCGGCGTTGAGATCCTTGATGTGCACCTCGACGCGGCTCAGGCGCGACGCCACCGGGCCCAGGGCCTGCGTCACCAGACGCTCCACGACTTCCTTGACGCGGTCGTCGCCCTGAAGATGGTTGTCGGTGTTGAGCTGGATCTGCATCGGGTTCTCCTGGCTTGCGGGCGGCTCAGCCGCGGTTGATCTGCATTTGCCGGTTTCGGCCATCCGTGTCGATCCCTCCGAAAATGATCGCGCTCGGCATCTCGGAAAAGACCGCGCGCGCGGGGACGTCGCCGTCGATCCCGCCCTCGATCGTCAGGAAGCTCCAGCCCCCGTCGGACGACAGCGCCGCGGGCGCTTCAGGCAGGCCGGGCGTGCCGTCCGCACCGGGACCGAAACCCGCCACCCGGTCGGCTTCGTCCACCGGCACGCCGATGGCCGCGCGGTCGAGACGCCCTTCCTTCGGCCAGAAGGTGAGGGACAGATCGCCGTCGCGCGGCGGCGTGAATTCGAAGGGCTGGTCGTCGCTCATGGGGAAGCCTCCTGTTGTCAGGGCAAAGGCTAGCAGGGCGATGCGGCGGGGTTAAGCCGGTTTCGGCGCGGGCGGGTCGCTAGCCCGTCACCTCCCGGAACTCCCGCCACTCCCCTTTCGACATGCCGGAGCTCTCCTGCGTGACCTCCTCCCCCTTGAGCATCCGCCGGATGCAATCAAGGGCCGTGGCCGAGAGGGTGGCGCCCCCCACACGGTAGTCCTGGAACGCCTTCCAGCTGAGCGGCACCCAGTCGGCGACGAGATCCCCGATGGTCTCGGCATAGACGCGGATCTCGTATTGCGCGTGGGCATCGGCGCGCAGGCGCAGGAAATGCAGAAGGTTGTGCAGATCGGTCTTCCAGTACCACTGGGTGTAGACATTGGCGGGCAGATTCATCCGCGCGAGTTCGCGGGCGAGGCCCTGCTGACCCTCGTCCGAGATCATCTCCTCGTAGTGGTCGTAGCAGCGCGCGGCATCGGCCTTCAGGATTTCGAGCACGCGCGCCGCCTCCTGCCCTTCCAGCGTGGCGCCGCGGCCCTGGTTGTTCACGGTCGACTGGGCCGCCAGCATTTCAGGCGCGGGGATGTAGAACTCCCGGTCGAGGATCGAGTAGCGCGCCGAGTACTCGTTGACGTTGGCGGTGCGGTGGCGGATCCACTGCCGGGCGACGAAGACCGGCAGTTTCACGTGCAGCTTGAGTTCGCACATCTCGAACGGTGTCGAGTGCCAGTGGCGCATGAGGTAGCGGATGAGGCCCTCGTCGTTCGAGACGTGTTTCGTGCCCGCCCCGTAGCTCACGCGCGCGGCCTGTACCACGGCGGCGTCGTCGCCCATGTAGTCGATCACCCGGACGAAGCCGTGATCGAGCACCGGCTGCGCGGTGTAGAGATGGGCCTCCATCCCGGGGCTTACCGCGCGCAGGGTGGGTTGAGGGCTGGCGCGCTGCGCCTCGATTTCCGCCTGCTGCTCTCGGGTCAGGGTCATCCCGGAATCCTCCACCGCTACATGAGTCGCGTTTCCACCATATATTGAGGCGACCACCGGTGAAAACGCCAGATGCTGCGTAGGCAAATCCGCCTCAGTTCGAAAGATTTCCACAGGCCGCGCGGAACAGGCCGTTGACTTCCTGTGGATGACTCCGAAAATGTGACGAAAAACAAGACGAAACCGTATGGAATTGAGGCGGCGGTCCGATGGCACGACTTCTGATGCTTTTTCTCGTCCTGACGCTGGCCGCGGGCTGCGACAGCGACGGCACGAATCCCTTCGACAGGGACGACCCGGCCGATCCCGGCGATCCGGGCGGCGAAACGCCCTCGGGCGACATCCCGGAAACACTCGCGGGCGACGTGACGCGGGTGCGCTACGACCCTGCGGACAACACGATCGTCGTCGAGGGGCTTACCCTCGACGCCACGCCGTTCGAGGCCGTCTACAGCCGCGCGCCCGCGCTCGAGGCCAACGTGCCGGGCTATCAGGTCTACACCGCGCAGGACGATGCGCTCGACCGCCACTCCACCGCCTTCGCCGCCCAGTCCAACAACAGCGGCGCGGTTCGCGCCGGGGTCACGGTGACGGGAGGGCCGCGCAACCGGTTCTTCGGCGGAACCTACTATGAACGCGACGGTGGCTTCAGGCCGCCGGCGGGCGGTCTCGTGACCTATACGGGGCGTTACGCGGGGCTCACCAATGTCGGCGGCAGTGGGGAGGATCTCATTCCCGTGCCGGGGGGCACGAACCCGGAACTCATCCCCGACCAGGCCGCCGAGGTGACAGGCGACGTGTTCATGAACGCCGACTTCTCGGACAACTCCATCGAGGGCAGCATCGTCAACCGCAGCCTCGAGGGCACCACCCTTCCGAGCCTCGTTCTGATCAGAACCGACATCGCAGCGAACGGCACCTTCTTCGGCGATGTCGAGTTCGAAGCGTCCGATCCGCTCTCCGGGGACAACCCCGTCGGCAACGATATCGGCGATTACGGCGGCATCATCGGCGGGCCGGACGGGGACGGGCTGGCTGGCAGCATCACCCTCAGCGAGTTCGACGGACTCGGCGACCAGCTGGGTTTCGAGAACGAAGAGGAGTACGGCATCTTCGTGCTCGACCGCTGCGGAACGCCCGGCGCGGCCGACCCGCTGGGCCTCTGCGCAAGCGTGAACTAGACCGTGATCCGGCGCGCCGCGACGCGCTGGCGGGGGGCCGGGCGGGCGCTTCTGGCCGGAGCGCTCGCCGCCCTGCTGTGGTCCCCCGGTCCGGCGCGGGCGGAGGCGGCGGAGCTGTCCATCCCCCTCGCGCGGGGCCTTGCGGAGGCGGCGGTGCGCGCCGGCGACGTCGCGCTTGCCACGCAGATGGCCCGCGCGCTTCTGGACGCCGATCCCGAGGACGATTTCGCGCATTACGTGCTCGCGCACGCCGCGCGGGCGGAGGACCGGCCGCGCGCCGCGCGGCGCGCCGCCGTGCGCGCCTTCCGGTACGCCCAAAGCGACGGGCGCCGCTTCGAGGCCGCGCAGATGGCCGCGCGAGGGGCGCTGGACGCCCGGCAGTTCACCGTGGCGCAGTACTGGCTGCGGCGCGCGACCGACGTGGCGCCGACCGACCAGGCCCGCGATGTCGCCACGCGCGACTTCCGGGCCGTGCGCCGGATGAACCCCTTCAACTTCCAGCTCCGCTTTTCGGTCTCTCCGTCCTCGAACGTCAACAACGGGGCCGAGGACGCGCTCAACGTGATCGACGGCGTGCCGGTGGTGGGACTTCTCAGCCCCGACGCGCTGGCGCTCTCGGGCGTGGAAACCACGGTGGATCTGCGCACGCGCTTCCGCCTGCATGAAACGGCCCGGCAGCGCACGGAACTGACCGGGCGCGCCTATCTCCGCCGCGTCGCGCTTTCGGACGAGGCAAAGCGGAAGGCGCCCATGGCCAGCAACGGCGACTATGCCCTGAACGTGCTGGAGGCGGGCCTGCGGCACGACATGGCGCTCGGTCCCGCGGCGGGGATGCTTCGTCTTTCGGGCGCGCTGGGCGACATGGCCTATGCGGGCGATCCCTACCTCGATTTCGCGCGGCTGACCCTGGCGCATGTGAAGCCCGTGGCGGACAGGGGGCGGCTGCACTACGGGCTCGGACTGGAAGCGCGGCGCTACGACCGGGCGGCCGACCGGCCGGAGCGGATCGCGGACCTCTTCATGGGGTATCGCCACGCCCTCGCTTCGGGCGACAGCCTCGATTTCGGCGTGTCGCTGCGCGCCAACGACGTTGACAGCACCACGCTGCTGTCGCGCGGGATCACCGCGCGGCTCGGCTACGATTTCGGGCGCGCCTTCGGGCCGGTGACGCTCTCGGCGGCGATCGCGGCCAGCTACACCGACTATCCCGACTATCGCGTGGCCACGATCCGCGTGCCCGGAGGGCGGCAGGACGAGAGCCTCGCGGCTACCTTCGACATCGCGTTCCAGGACATCCAGCACGCGGGCTTCCTGCCGGTCGTGAGCCTCAAGGCCGAACGCACGCTGTCCAACGTGAGCCGCTTCGAGACCGATTCCGTCTCGGTGAGCTTCGGGATCCGCTCGGCCTTCTGATCTCGACATCGCGGCGCGCGGGCCTAGAGTGCCGATGGAACCAGGCGACAGGAGGCACCCCATGACCATCCGCTATCTTCACACCATGGTCCGTGTGAAGGACCTCGAGAAATCCATGGCGTTCTACGCGCTTCTGGGCCTGAAGGAGACGCGGCGCTGGGACAACGACCAGGGGCGCTTCACCCTCGTCTTCATGGCGCCGCCTGGGCAGGAGGAGTGCCCAGTGGAGCTGACCTACAACTGGGACGGGGACGAGGGGCTGCCCTCGGACAGCCGGCATTTCGGCCATCTCGCCTACCAGGTGGACGACATCTACGAGATGTGCCGGCACCTGATGGACAACGGCGTGACCATAAACCGCCCGCCGCGGGACGGGCGCATGGCCTTTGTCCGCTCGCCCGACAACATCTCGGTCGAGCTTCTGCAGAAGGGCGACGCGAAGGAGCCGGCGGAGCCCTGGGCCAGCATGGAGAACACGGGGCATTGGTGAGGGCCCTCGCCCTCACCCTCGCCATTGGGGTCTGGACCGGCGCGGCGGCGGCAGAGTGCCGCCTCGCGCTGGCGCTCGCGCTCGACACCTCCTCGTCGGTGGACGCGCGGGAACACCGCCTTCAGCGCGAGGGCCTGGCCGCCGCACTACGTCATCCCGATATCCGCTCGGCCATCCTGTCGGGCGCGCCGGGGCATGTCGCCCTCGCCGTGTACGAGTGGTCGGGGCGCTACCAGCAGGCGCTCATCCAGGGCTGGATACCGCTCGACAGCGACGCAGCCATCGATGCGGCCGCGGCCCGGCTTCTCGGCGCGCCGCGCAGTTACAGCGAGTTTCCCACCGCCATCGGTTACGCCCTGGGCTATGCCGCCGGGCTTTTCGAAAACGGGCCGGACTGCGCGCGCCGGGTGCTGGACGTGTCCGGCGACGGGATCGGCAATGACGGGTTCGGGCCGCGTCACGCCTACCGGCATTTTCCCTTCGCGGGCATCACCGTGAACGGCCTCGCGGTCGGGGGGCACGACCCGCATGTGCTGGACTACTACCTCGACGAGCTGCGCCTCGGCCCCGAGGCCTTCGTGGAACACGCCGAGGATTACAGCGACTTCCAGGTGACGATGACACGGAAGCTGCTGCGGGAAATCGGCACTCTGGCCGTCGGCGCGGCGCGTTGAGACGTGCCGCCTGCGCGATGTTGCTGCTGGCCGGGCTCGCCGTTGCCGCGCGGGCGGAGGCCGCGTGCCGGCAGGCGCTGGCCCTGGGCCTCGACGTCTCGGGATCTGTGGACGCGCGGGAATACCGGCTGCAACTCGACGGCCTGGCCGACGCGCTCGCGGCGCCCGAGATACGCGAGGCGCTTTTCGCGATCCCGGCCGCGCCGGTGGCCGTTGCCGCCTACGAATGGAGCGGCCCCGCCCCGGCGCGGGACATTCTGGGCTGGACCGAGATCGCCGACGAGGCCGCGCTTCTGGCGGTGACGGCTCGGCTGCGCGCGGCCCGGCGCGCCCCGGGCGACGACAGCACCGCGCTCGGCCATGCGATGCGCCACGGGGCCGCGCTTCTTGCCGCGCGGCCGGACTGCTGGCGCCATGTGCTCGACATCTCGGGCGACGGAAAGGCCAACGCGGGGCCCGCGCCACGCTCCGTCCGCAGCAGCTTTCGGGGGATCACGGTCAACGCGCTGGTCGTGGGGGCGGACGCCCGCGATTCCCTCGACCGCAGACAGGTCCAGATCGGGGAATTGTCGAGCTACTTCAACGCGCATGTGATCCACGGGCCCGACGCCTTCGTCGAGACAGCGCTCGGCTATGAGGATTTCGCCCGCGCCATGCGCCGAAAGCTTCTGCGCGAACTGTCGGCCCCGTCGCTGGCCACGCTCGATCCGGCAGGGCCCGGGCACCCCGCGCATCGGTCTCAGTAGATGTAGCGGATCTGGTCCGTCCAGAAACGTTCCAACCGACGCAGCGCGGCGGTGCTTTCCACGAGGCGCGCAGGGTCGACGCCTGTCTCGACCTCCAGCCCCTCGGCATGGCGCGCGAAGAGCGTGGCGACGATCTCGCGGATCTCGCGCCCTTTCGCGGTAAGACGCACACGCACGGCGCGGCGATCGATCTCGCAGCGCTGATGGTGCATGTAGCCGCCATCGACGAGCTTCTTCAGGTTGTAGCTGACATTCGACCCCTGGTAATAGCCCCGGGTCTTCAACTCGCCCGCCGTGACCTCGTTGTCGCCGATGTTGAAGATCAAAAGCGCCTGCACGGCGTTGACCTCCAGCACGCCCAGGCGCTCGAATTCGTCCTTTATGACGTCGAGCAGCAGGCGGTGCAGCCGTTCCACCAGCGACAGCGTTTCGAGATACGGGGTGATGAGGCTCTGCCCGCTGGCGGGCAGCATCGCGGTCTGCATGCTCATGTCGCGCCGGTCTCCGCTTGACTTGCGGGCCGGAGATTGGCGCGGAATACCGAAGAAGAGGTTAAATCCTTGGAATAAATTCTAAAATTCTAGCTAACTCGCCATCCCGAGGCGCGCGCGGATCTCGCCGATCAGGGGCGCGTGCCGCGCCGGAGGCTCCGACTGCCCGGCCACCCAGGCATAGAGGTCCTGGTCGTTCTCCTCGAGCAGCGCCTCGTAGGCATCGAGCGCCGCATCGTCCATGCCCGCGAGCCGCGCCTCGGCGAAGCCCTGCAGGATCAGGTCCATCTCCTTCGGGCCGCGGCGCATCGAGCGCATCGAAAGCCGGCGCCGCCGGGTCTCGGCGGTTTCGGTCATGCGGAGGCCTCTTCCTTGAGGCGCTGGCGAAGCCGCTTCTCAAGCTTGCCGAGGCGCTCGGAGGTGGTGCGCAAGGAGGTCTTGAGCGTGCGAAGCTCGGTAAGAATCTCGGTGATGTCGGGCGAAAGCGCCTCTTCCTCCGCCGGGCTTTCGACGCCCTCCCCCTCGCCGGTGAGAAGCCACATGATCGAGACGTTCAGGATGCCCGCCATCATCGACAGCCGGTTGGCGCGGGGTTCTGACAGGTCCTCTTCCCAGCCGCGCAGCGTTCCGAGCTTCACGCCGAGCCGCTTGGCAAGCTGCGCCTGCGTCATGCCGGCGTTTTCGCGCGCCGCCGCCACGCGGTCGCCGAAGGTGGCCTGATCGGGGCCGTACCAGTCGCCGGAGGCGTCGCTCAAATCGTCCATGGCTCTCTCCCATCCGCTGCGCGATCGCCGCTTGATCGCTTTCGAACCCCAGCCTAAGACATGGGGCACCCCAGTTCAAACCGGTGTGACCATGATCCCGATTTCCGCGACCCTCGAGCGCGTGCAGCCTTCGCCCACCATCGCGGTGACGCAGCGGGCGCGGGATCTCAGGGCCGAGGGGCGCGACGTGATCGGGCTTGGCGCCGGCGAGCCGGACTTTGACACGCCACGGCACATAAAGGATGCCGCAATCGCGGCACTCGAGGCGGGAAAAACGAAATACACCGCGCCGGACGGTATCCCCGAGCTCAAGGAGGCGATCGCGGCCAAGTTCCTGCGCGACAACGGCCTTCGCTACACGCCGGCCGAGATCGGTGTCTCCTCCGGCGGCAAGCAGGTGCTCTTCAACGCGCTGATGGCCACGCTCAATCCCGGCGACGAGGTCATCGTGCCCGCGCCCTACTGGGTGAGCTACCCCGACATGGTCCGCATGGCGGGCGCGGAGCCGGTGATCGTGCCCTGCGGTCTCGACACGGGCTTCAAGCTCTCGCCCGAGGCGCTCGAGGCCGCGATCACGCCCCGGACGCGCTGGGTCATCCTCAATTCGCCCTCGAACCCGACGGGTGCGGGCTACGGCCGCGACGAGTTGCGCGCGCTGAGCGACGTGCTGATGCGCCACCCCCATGTCTGGGTGATGTCGGACGACATCTACGAACACATCGCCCATGACGGGTTCACCTTCTGCACGCCGGCCGAGGTCGAGCCCGGTCTTCGCGACCGGACGCTCACGGTGAACGGCGTCTCGAAAGCCTACGCCATGACCGGCTGGCGCATCGGCTACGCGGGCGGGCCAGAGCCGCTGATCACCGCGATGCGCAAGGTGCAGTCGCAGTCCACATCCTGCCCCTGCTCGATCAGCCAGTGGGCGGCGGTGGCCGCGCTGACCGGACCGCAGGACTACATCGCCGAAAGCTGCGCGGCCTTCCGCCGCCGCCGCGACCTCGTGGTGGAGCGGCTGAACGCGATCCCCGGTATCGACTGCCCCGTGCCCCAAGGCGCCTTCTACGTCTTCCCCTCGATCGCCGGGCTCATCGGGCGGACCTCGGCGGGCGGGCAGCGGATCGACGACGACGAGACCTTCGCCGCCGCTCTGCTCGAGGAGGAGGGCGTGGCGGTCGTGTTCGGCGCGGCCTTCGGCCTCTCGCCCCATTTCCGTGTGAGCTACGCCACATCGGACGACGTGCTGGAGGATGCCTGCGACCGCATCGCGCGCTTCTGCGGCGGCCTGGGCTGAGGCGGCCGTGGCGGACCTGCCCGACTACTACTTCCGGGTGCGCGACAACGGCGCGCTGGTCTTCCGCGTGGACACCGAGAACCGCCACCGCCGCATAGAGATGGACCCGATCGCCGCCGTGAACATCCGCAACGGCGAGATCAGGCCCCAAGGCGACCGCGTCCTTTCGGAGACCGATGTCGAGGTCATCCGCGACTGGATGGCCGAACGCCGCGAGGTCGTCGCCGCGCGCGAGATGGACGACATCTTCCGCGCGGTGGATCACCTCAACCTCACCGCGCACTGGGCGCAGACCAGGGCGACCGACGCCGAACTGGACGAGGTGACGGAGTCGCTTCTCCTGGCGATGCACGACCTGCGCAGCGTGCTGGTGCGGCGCAAGTCCGAGCAGCTGGCACGCGACGACGATTAGGCCGCGCGCCGGCCCGCCCTTCCCTGCCCCGCGCGGAGCCGCGGCACGGAGCCCCACCAGAAGCGCGTCATCAGCAGCACCCCCGCGCAGGCAAGGCCGAGGGTCAGCCCGAGCCAGACTCCCGGGCCGCCCCAGCCCAGCACGAAGCCCATCACCCAGGCGCCGGGAATGCCCACGCCCCAATAGCTGACCGCCGCCATGACCATCGGCACGGCGGTGTCCCGCACCCCGCGCAAAAGCCCGAGCGCCATCACCTGCGCGGCGTCCACGAGCTGAAAGAGCGCCGCGATGGCGAGCAGCGTCGCGCCCAGCGCCATGATCTCGCCGCGGGCGGATTCCGCGGGATCGAGGAAAAGCGCGTAGAGCGGCCCCGGCACCGCCAGGAACAGCACGATCGTCAGGAGCGCCGCCACGAGGCTGAGGCCGAGCACGGCGCGCGCGCCCCGGGCCAGATGCTCCGCGTCGCCGCGCCCGAAGGCGTTGCCGGCACGGATCGTCGCCGCGTTGGACAGCCCCATGTGGATCATGAAGGTGGCGGAGGCGATCTGCAGCGCGATGCCGTGCGCCGCGAGCGGCACCGTCCCGAGCCAGCCCATCATCACCGAGGACACCGAGAAAAGACCGATCTCGGCGAGGTTGGTCACCCCGATCGCTGCACCCATGCGCGCCACCTGCCGGAACACGTCCCAGTCGGGGCGCCAGAGCCGGACGAAAAGACTGTGCTGGGGTAGCGCCGCCGCGGCGTAGGCGGCCGAGAACAGCAGCGCCACCGCGTTCGTCGCCACCGAGGCGATGGCCGCCCCGGGCAGGCCCAGTTCCGGCGCGCCCCAGTTGCCGAAGATGAGCGCGTAGTCGAACAGGGCGTTCGCCACGGCGGCCGCGACGGTGATCCAGAGCACCACCTGCGTGCGCCCGAGCGCGGCGAGATAGGATTTCAGCACCATCACCAGAAGCGCGGGCAGGATGCCGGGCCCGGCGATGCGCAGGTAGTCCTGCGCCGCCGCCGACAGCTCGGGCGTCTGCCCGAGCAGGCGCAGCAGCGGGGCGGAGAACCAGAATATCGGCAGGCAGGCCAGCGCGAAGAGGACGGACAGCCACAGCCCCATGCGCGTGACCCGACGCACGGCCGTCTCGTCCGCCTCGGCCTCGGCCGAGGCCACGAGCGGCATGACCGCCCAGGCGATCCCCGCCCCCATGATCCAGAGCGTGAACCAGAGCGCGGTGGCGAGCACCAGCGCCGCCAGCCCCTCGACCGAGTGCCAGCCCATCATGACCGTGTCGGTCAGGTGGATCGCGAACTGCGCGAGATGCCCGCCGATCAGCGGGAACCCGAGCAGCAGGATGGCGCGGAGGTGCCGGGTATATGACATGGCGGCAGCGGGCATGGCCGCGCTCTAGCGCCGGTCCGCGCCTCCGGCAAGACGGGATCAGATCGCGGCGATAAGAAGCTGCCACGAGATCAGCGCCACCACGGCGCCGGCCCCGATCTCGATGAGCGGAAGCGCGCGCGCCGCGCCGCTGCCGCCGGCGAACTGGGCGAGCGTCCCCTCGCGCATCGTCACCGCCGCGACGGCGACCGCCACCGTCACGCTCGCCGTGCCGAGCGCCATCGCCACCGCCCCCGCGACGCCCTGCCAGACGAGATCCATGCGCCAGGTGAGGATCAGCAGGAAAAGCGCGCCGGTGCAGGGCCGGATCGCCACCGCGGCCACGAGAAGCGCGGCATCGCGGAGGTTCGACACCTCGCCCGCCTCTTCCATGCTGGGGCCGTGGCGGTGCCCGCAGGAGCTGCAGGCGCCCTCCGGCCCGTGGCCCTGGCGATGGTGGCCGTGATCGTCGCCCGGCCGGGCCTGCGGCCGGCGCCAGAGCTTGCGCGCCCCGCGCGCCACCAGCCAGAGGCCGATCAGCCCGATCGCGGCGTAGGACAGCGGCGCCATCCACGCCTCGGCCGCGCCCACCATCTGCTGGCGCGTCCAGCCGAGCGCCCAGACACCCGCATAGACCAGCGCGATCGCCGTGCCCGCCTGCGCTAGGCTCGAGGCCAGCGCGAGGCCCGAAAGGCGCAGGACCGGCACCCGCCGCGCGACCCCGTAGCCCCCGATCAGCAGCTTGCCGTGGCCCGGCCCGGCGGCGTGGAAGAACCCGTAGGCGAAGCAGAGCCCCCAGAGCGTGGCGAGCGCGCCGGGCTCGCCCGCGCGGAGCGCCCGAAGCGCCCCCGCCATGGCGCGCTGCGCCTCCTGCTGGCCCGCGGCCGCCCAGCGCGCGACGTCGTCCGCCCCGCCCCAGAGCCAGAGCCACGCAGCCAGCGCGGCGATGGCAGCCATGGCCGTCAGGAGGACGAGGCGCATGTGATCCGGGCCTTGTCGGCGTAGAGGTGCCCGATCTCGAGCGTCTCGAAGGTAAGCTCGGTGACCTCTCCGACGATCTCGGCGACCCGCGCATCGGCCTCTTCCGGGTCGGCCTCCGTGATGGGCGCCGCGCAGCGTTCCGGCAGGCGCACGCCTACGAGTTCGTAGGCGACGTAGAAGGTCGGGTCGTAGGCCTCGATCACGGTGCCCTCCGCCGGGAAGGGCGTCACGTCGCGCCGGTGGGAGGCCACGATCCGGCCCTCCTCCACCGCGATCCCTGTGGCGGTGGGCAGCCCGATCTCCGCCGTCTCGTCACCGTTGACGAGGTAGAGGTCGCCCTCGAACCAGTCGGGCCATTCCACGAGGTCGAAGCCGCGAAGCGCGTCGAGCTCGGCCTCGGTGAGCACGCCGTCGGCCTCGGGGTCGAGCCCCATGTCCTCGAGGATGAGAAGGGTGAAGAAATCGTCGTAGACCCAGGTGACCTCCACCCCGGTGATCATGCCGGCATCGCCCAGCTCGACCTTCACGGTCGCGTCGACGAAGATGTGGGGATGAGCTCCGAGCGCCCCGGGCAGGCTGGTCACGAGGGCAAGGATGGCTGTGCGGAACATGGGCGGAACCTACGCTGCACGGGCGAGACCGGCAACCGGCGACCAGCCTGCGCCGCGCGGATTTCCGCCAGCGTGCCGGTCCCGGCCGCGCTGCGGTCCGAAGGCCTGCATCGCCCGGCCCCTGCCCCGTGCCGCCGCAGAGCGACGCGCGACCGGCACGGCGCGCGCGGGCACACCCGGGCCGGAAACCCTTGGACCTGTCCGAAAAGGATCGAGTCTCCGAAGGGGGGCGGCATCCCACTGCCGTCCCCGTGGGCGACAGCTGCCGGCACCTGATGAACGCGTGTCCTCGGCAGGACGGCCCCGCCCCCGACGGCGCCCGGAAAGCCGCTTTTCCCGATGCGCCCGGACTGACATACTGTGCGCCAGGCAAGACAAGAGAGCAGCGAGCATGGCAGACGATCTCCTCGACAGCGTGGAGCCCGGCGACTACGACGCTTCCTCTATCGAGGTGCTCGAGGGGTTGGAGCCGGTGCGCAAGCGCCCCGGCATGTATATCGGCGGCACCGACGAGCGGGCGCTGCACCACATGGTGGCCGAGGTCCTCGACAACGCCATGGACGAGGCGGTGGCGGGCCACGCCAACCGCATCGAGATGGAGCTGGCCGAGGACTACACGCTTACCGTGCGCGACAACGGCCGCGGCATCCCGGTTGACCCGCATCCGAAGTTTCCGGGCAAGTCCGCGCTCGAGGTGATCCTGTGCACGCTGCACTCGGGCGGCAAGTTCTCGGGCAAGGCGTATCAGACCTCGGGCGGGCTGCACGGCGTGGGCGCCTCGGTGGTCAATGCGCTGTCGGAGTCCATGGTGGTGCAGGTGGCGCGCAACCGCACGCTGCACGAGCAGCGGTTTTCCCGTGGCGTGCCCCTCGGCCCGGTGGAAGAGGGGGGCGCCGCGCCCAACCGTCGCGGCACCACCGTGAGCTTCCGTGCCGCCCCCGAGATCTTCGGCGCGCATCGGTTCAGGCCGGCGCGGCTTTTCGCCATGGCGCGCTCCAAGGCGTATCTCTTCTCGGGCGTCGAGATCCGTTGGAAATCCGCGGTGGACGACGGCGAGACCCCCGCCGAGGCGACGTTCCACTTTCCCGGCGGGCTTTCCGACTATCTGAAGGAGCGCCTGGCCGGCGCGACCACCTACGCCGAGCGACCTTTCGCGGGGGCTGTCGATTTCGAGGGTCGCTTCGGCACCCCCGGCAAGGTGGAATGGGCGATCAACTGGACGCCCGCGAAGGACGGCTTCGTGCAGAGCTACTGCAACACGGTGCCCACGCCCGAGGGCGGCACGCACGAGCAGGGCTTCTGGGCGGCGATCCTGAAGGGCATCCGGGCCTATGGCGAGCTGGCCAACAACCGCAAGGCCGCGCAGATCACCCGTGAGGATCTGATGGCGGGCGGCTGCGCGCTCGTCTCCTGTTTCATCCGCGAGCCCGAATTCGTGGGCCAGACGAAGGACCGCCTCGCCACGGCCGAGGCCGCGAAGCTGGTGGAAGGCGCGGTCCGCGACCATTTCGACAACTGGCTCGCCGCCGACACCAAAAGCGCGGGCGCGATCCTCGACTTCCTCGTCCTGCGGGCCGAGGAACGGCTGAGGCGCCCGCAGGAGAAGGAGACCGCGCGCAAGACCGCCACGCGCAAGCTGCGCCTGCCCGGCAAGCTGGTGGACTGCACCGCGACGGCCCGCGACGGCACGGAGATCTTCATCGTGGAGGGCGACAGCGCGGGCGGCTCGGCCAAGGCCGCGCGCAACCGCGAGACGCAGGCGCTCCTGCCGCTCCGGGGCAAGATCCTGAACGTGCTGGGCGCGGCGTCCTCGAAGCTCGGCTCGAACGCCGAAATCTCGGACCTCTCCCAGGCGCTGGGCGTGGGGCTCGGCACGAAATTCCGCCTCGACGACCTGCGCTACGACAGGGTCATCATCATGACCGACGCCGACGTGGACGGGGCGCATATCGCCGCGCTCCTGATGACCTTCTTCTTCACCCAGATGCGGCCGATGATCGACGCGGGCCACCTCTATCTCGCCTGCCCGCCGCTCTATCGCCTGACCCAGGGCGCCAAGCGCGTCTACGCCCTCGACGAGGCGGAGCGCGAGGCGTGGTTGCGGCGCGGGCTCGGCGGCAAGGGAAAGATAGAGGTCGCGCGCTTCAAGGGTCTGGGCGAGATGGACGCCAAGGACCTGAAGGAAACGACGATGGACCCGGCCTCGCGCCGGCTCATCCGCGTGACCATCGACGAGGACGAGCCCGGCGAGACGGGCGACCTCGTGGAGCGGCTGATGGGCAAGAAACCGGAACTGCGCTTCCAGTATATCAGCGAGAACGCGAGGTTCGTGGAGGAGTTGGACGTGTGATCGGCGCTTGGCGCGGACCGGAGAAGAAACCCGCAGCCCGGCAGTGGAGAAAGGGTTCACGCCATCATCGGTAGCGCTGCAGCGTCGATGGCGCCGCTGACCTCGAATGACGCGCGTCGGCCCGGCGACGGGGTATCCGGCGCGATCCATGGGTCACGGCCCGGCGGCAGCGCGATGCAGCCTCATGGGCAATTCGAGCATCCCGAATGGCCCGGGCGAGACCGCCACGAGGAGCAAAAAGCGGTCGGCTCGACAGGTCGCCGCAACCCTCACGGAATTTTCCGGCCGGCGGACCCTACTTGGGCCTTGAGCCGGAGCGCAAAAGCTCCCACCAGCGGTATTTGAGAAGGCGCCTCCAGAAAACCCATCTTGGCATCAAATCCCTGTATTTCAGGATAAATGCTCGCTTGCTTCTGATATTCTTGCTGAGGCGAAATCCGTCGTGCTGCCTGGCGAAAACCACAGCTTCCGGCGCAATCGCAATTTTCTCACCCGCACGCAGCATCTCTATCGCCAGCGCGCGATCTTCCGAGATCGCCAGCTCCTCGTCAAAGCCTCCGACAGCAAGAAACAGGTCCTTTTCAATAAGCAGATTGATGCCGCCCGTCCCGGGATTTCGCCAAAGTAGCGCATCGACGGATATCTCGCCTTCCGTCAAATTATGATGTTCGTATACCTGCCCATTTCTGGAGCGCAGAATTCTCCCGTAAACGCAACGCGCCGAGTCCCGCCTGCAGGCATTGAAGGCTTCGAACAGGAAGTTCTCGTCCCACCAGTCATCGTCATCTAGGAAGGCCAGATGCGTACCGGTGGAGAGAGACGCGCCGAGGTTTCGCGCCCTCGAGGGCCCTATACGGGGCTGTTCTCGAAAGAGCTTGATGCCGGACGGAAGGTCGGACCGCGCGACTTCGCGGGTTCCGTTGTCGATGACAAGCACCTCGAGGGGCGGCAAGCTCTGCCTCAGAACCGACGCAATGGCCTCCCGCAGCCAGTCAATCCTCCGGTCGCAGGTCGGTATGACGACCGAAACGCAAGGGTCCGGCGTGGCGCTTTCTTCCGGCTTCGACATCATGTTGCGGCATCACTAACCATAGCGCCGAGACGGGGCCGTGCTAGCTGCGCACGGAGTCGAAGCTTACCGGAAGCGGCGGCTTGGTTCGACACCGTGGGCACGCCCCCGCGAAACTCCTCCTCGGGCCCTGCGTCCTGCCACACCTTGAGTGATGCTGTCCGCGTCCCTTCGACGATCGCCGGCGCAACGCCCGAACCGTGGGCGCTGCCCCCCAGGGACGCATGTCGGCGCAAGACCACGTCTCCCGATCCCCGTGGCTTCTCGGAACGGTCGACTGAAACCTAGCGATACGGCATTTGTCGGACGTAGGACTCGCGAAGCTTCTCGATACGTTGTTGAAGCTGCTGGCGACGGTCGTCTTTCAACCCCGGCGTTGTCGCCCAGTCCATGTAGGTCACGATCGCCATCCTCACATCATAGTCCCTCGGAATACCATCGTCGAGGCCCGGTATTTCCTGCGAGTCACATTCGAAAAGGCCGATATCGGGAATGCCCGCGCAGTGAAGCATGTCCCGCGTGCGAACACATTTGAAACACTTTCCGCAATTCCCGCCGGTCGAGGTGTCGCTCCAGCAGACGGAGAGCTGGCGCACCAGCTCGGGATCCGCGTCATGGATCGCCCGCACCCGCTCGCCCCGGCGGAGCGTGTGTCCGAAAGCCACCAAGGGCAGATCGCCCCGACCGAAGATATCCATCAGGATACTACCGTTGCCCCACGGGTGTTGAAAAACGTCATGGATTGGAGGAGCGTCCAGCGCATATGAAGCCTCGCAAAACTCTTTCCCAATATAATTCAGGCACATCGCCAGCATGAAGGAGTGCTGAAGCTCCCAATGCATCGGCATGTTGCGAAAATCCGTTTCTGCAACGATCAGATCAAGTCCGATAATGTCCGAAATTCGCTCGACACGCGACCGAAGGTCGATGAAACCCGGATGATCGGCCGTCGGGTAATCCGCGCCCGCGACAAGAAGACTATGGCTATATTCTGCCTGTGCCTTCGCGGCGATCGCAGAGGATGTACTATCGACGCCACCGGAGAGGCAAATAACCTTATGATCTTTCCGTCTTGATACCGAACCGGCATAAACGATATTCTCCAAAATCAGTCGCGGCGGCGAAAGCGAAGGAATGCTCCACAGTGTGTAGGCATAGTTCAACGTCTCGACCATTCGCGCGGCTGCCGCGCTCACGGGGGCAGGTACCCGAATGGTGCGATTGGTCCGGGAGGAAATCGCGGCAAGCCCGAAGAGAGCGAAATCCCAGATCTCCGGTGCCTTGCACACCGCGTCCGACCTGATGAAGAAGGACCGGTTGCCAACCTTTACCACGACGCGATCCTTATCCCACGCACAGGTGGCATCGTCTGTTCCATCGGAGGTCTGTCGGGTACGGAACTCCGCCATCTTCGCCCAGCCGGGTGCGGCAGACCGCAGCTTGCGAATCTGTGTCAAACGCCTGCTGAAACCCTTCGTCGACACCGGCAACTCCCATCGGTTTCCGCAAGATGCCTGACGCAGTAGAACAGGGTTTGGAAGAAGGCAACGCCTCCATGGTTTGGCCGATAGTCGTGCTTTCGCTTCCTGGCGAAGAGGTGCGGCGACGCCCGCTGTTGACCGCGCTGGCGCGGTTCGCCCTCGATTATGAGGTCTTTATCGGGGTCGATGGCCGAAATGGTCTGCCGGCATGCTGGGAACGCGACATCGATCGATCCGCCGCAAGGTTTAATATCGGACGCGACCTGACCGATGGTGAATTCGCCTGTGCCCTGTCCCACCGCGAAATCTATCGCAAAATCGAGCGCAAAGGCTGGCAGGGCGCCGTGGTTCTCGAAGACGATGCCATTATCGACCGTCGTTTCGCGGATTTCGTGCGCGGGGAACTGTTCCGGCGAGCGGACTTGATAATGCTCGACCATTCGAAAGCATATGTGCGCGGTAAGGGATTGGACATCATGAAGGGCGTGACGATGCGCCGGCTGGCGCTCCCCTCCTACCTGACGACGGGGTATTCGATTTCCGCAGCCGGCGCACGATCTCTGCTGGCGTCCTCCCGACCGGTGTCTGCCACGGCCGATTGGCCTGGCGATATCGTGTCGCTGGGCGCAATGGCGCTGGAGCCCAGAATTGTCGATCATCCCGACAAGTTTACCGGCACTTCGCACCTGCGCGACGCGCGCGTCAAAATCGTTTCGGACCACGGCGGCAAGCGCGGGTCAGCGAAGAGGCGGCGCGCCACGACCTATTGGAAGCGCTGGCTGATCAAAAGACTTTCATCCAAGATCAGTTGAACTCTTGAACTGCCCTCAATGCCTCGGTGAAGCTCTTTGCCATGAAGGGTGGATGATCGCCGGCCCAGGTGTTGATGTAATTGAAGACCTTCCCGTAATGGTTGTCCAGAACGACGTGTGTTTTTCCCATCAAGCTACACAGGATATGACCATGCAAGCGGTCAGTGACGACGCGATGGCCTTGGGCGAGAAGATCGATCCCACGCCGCAGTTCTTTTTCGGCCTTCAATCGATAGGCTCTCTCCAGCCAGGCCATAAGCGTCCTGCTTGGAAGGGGCGCAGATCGCGCTAACCGCTCGGCAATTTTCCCGGCCCATGGAAGATTGTAGGGTTCTATCCAATCCGTCACGCGAACGCTGTCCCGCGCTGTGGTCTCCTGGCTGCGGCTCGCGTGTCTTTCCTGATCGTCGCGCATCAGGGCCAGAACGGGGACTTCCGGCCTGGTGTCCGTGTGCAATGGCCCGAGGGCAAATGCCATGTCCGGACAAAGATAAACCGGACAGTCGAAATTCTCGCGCGCAAAGTCCAGGCTCGCGGTGTCGCGCACCATCATGGTGAAATCGGGATGCCGTGCGATCGCGCGCCTCGTTTCCTTCAAGGGGAGCGACTCAGAACACGAAAAGTGTATGGACTGAGGCATTTGCACGATCTTGCGATGCTGGAATTCGTCCAGTATGGCAACGCGGTTCTCCCAGAACCCTGGCCACAGGTCTCCGAAATTGCCCCCGCCGAGCAGCAGGAGAGGGCCCTCAGGCATCACCTGGTCGAGGTGAGTGGGAAAAGCCTTGTTTCGCGAAACATATGCCGGGAACGATCCGAGTCGTTTCCGAAGCTTCGCGAGCGTTCCAAGCCATATGGCACTGTCACCGATATTCGAGTGCGCAGGAAAATCCAGCAGGGCGTAGGGGTGCGGCGCGCACCGACCGAGCGCCTCGTCCAGGGTATCGTCGATTCTTGCAGTAATGGAATGAGTATCCATGTTCACCCCGCTCCAGACGCGCCAGGAAACGGCCGGCGGCGCCGGGTGTGCGGTCGTCTCGTAGCTCGGGGCCTTCGATGCACCCTTATCCCGACCCTTTGGTTGAGAGGCGGCCACATGCGACGACGCTCGTGCAGGTGACCGGACATCCCGGAAAGCGACCCTCACGACGTATCACGGATGCATCGCGGCAGAAGTCGGATCGTCATGGAGTCATTCCGAGACTGCGCGCCGTTGCACGGGCCCCACGCGCCCGCGAAAGCCAACCTTGCCCCGCACCGCCGATCGGTGAAGCCGCGCCGCGTCGCCGTGCCAGACCCGGTCGCGCCTTGAGCGAATCCTTGCCGCCCCCTCCCTCTCGGCTAACCTCGCGGCCATGCGCGCCGCCTTCCTTCTCACCCTCCTGCTTCTGACCGCCTGCGGGCGGCCGCTGACGGAGGGCGAGCGGGCGCTGGCGCGGGTCACCCATGGCGACGCGGTCGATCTCGAGCGCATCCGCTTCCATGACGGGGCGCTCGTTGGCTCCTATGTCTGGGAGCGGCCGGCGCGGCCGCGCACCTCCTGCCGTGAGCGGATCTGGCCGCCGGGCCGACCTGGCGAGCGCGTCGAGGTCTCTCCCGGCGCCATCGCGCTTTTCAACCGCGTCTTCTACCGGACGGATCTTTACCGGCCCGACTACGCGCCCGGCTTCCCAGACCGCATCTTCCTCGCCGAGGCGATGCTCTTCGCCCACGAGCTCACCCATGTCTGGCAGTGGCAGAACCGCGCGCGGACGGGCTATCACCCGTTCCTTGTGGTGCGCGAACACAACCGCTCTCCCGATCCCTACCTCTGCGAGTTGGAAGCCGCGGATTTCCTAACCTACGGCTACGAGCAGCAGGGCGCGATCATGGAGCCATACGTCTGTTGCACGGTGCTCGACCCGGCCGCGCCGCGCACCGGGCGGCTGCGCCGGATGCTCGCGCGCGAGATCCCGATCGGCGATCTGGACGCGGCACTCGGCGAGGCGCAGGTGATCGTCCCGTGGGCCGGCGTCACGGCTCGCGGGATCTGCTCGGACTAGCCGTCCGCCTGGACGCTCCGAAGCCAGGCCACGAGATCGGCCACCGCCTCGGAGGTCATGATCGGCTGGCCGGAGGGCGCCTTGAGTCCGACCGACGCACCGCCCTCGAAGAAGTCGCCGTAAACCGGCATCGGGCTGCCATGGGCCACCAGCGGGTCGCGCCCGTCGATGCGCTTGACCACACGCTCCAGCGGGAAGACGCCGCCATTGTCGGCCGAAAGCGCGGTGAGGTCCGTCGGCTTGATCGTGAGAACCCCGCGCATCGGCCCTTCGCCCATCGCGTCGATGCCGTGGCAGCTCGCGCAATGCGTCCGATAGAGGGCCTGCCCCGCCTCGGGGTCCTCGGCCGCGAGGGGCGCGGCCGCGAGGCCAAGCGCGGTGCAAAGGGCGATGCGGGCTTTGCGGTGCATGAAGGTCTCCTTGGGACGTGGGATCATTTCTGGATGCTTTCGAGATGGAACAGGATCGCGGCCAGCGGTCGCGGTACCGGCGACATGATCCCGTCCCCCGTGTCCACCGGCACGGTTTCGTCGCGCAACAGCAACCCGAACTCGGGCATGTCGGGTCCCTGCGCCTTGTTCCCTCGCGTGTAGCCGTCGATGGTGGACAGCACTTCGGCGCGCGGGAAGGTTCCGCCGGACCGCGCCGAGATCGTGGTCAGGTCCGGCGGCGGCGGGGTCAGATCGCCGGCGAGCGGGCCGTCGCCGCGCCCGCCGCTTCCGTGGCAGACCGCGCAATTCTCCGCGAAGAGCGCGGCGCCTTCGGAGGGTTCCGGCATGGCGGTCATCGCCGCGCAGGCGACGAGCCCGGCCGGGGCGAGGACAAGGGCGGCGAGGCGAAGATCACGGAGTGCGGGCATCTGCTTTCCTGGAGGATTTCGAGAGGGACGGTGGACGGGCGTGGCGCGCCGGGGCCTGCGGCGCGGGAGGCGAGATGGCGGGCGCCGCCGGCAGGACGCCGGCCGGCTGCGCGCGGCGCGGTCCGGCAAAACGCGGGCCGGGCTGGATCATGCCTGCTCCTCCTCGTGGTCTTTGGCCGCGCGCGTCGGACGCGACGCCCGGCCCATCATTGAGCCACAGCATAGCGCCGTGACAAGCCCCGTGCGAGAGGCGATGCTCGCACCGTCAGTGAAAGGGAGACGGTGGGCAATGCTGAGCGTGACCGAGGCAGAGGAAATCCTTGCGGAGAATTTCGCGCCGTGGGTGCGGGCGCTCGCGCCCGTGGTGGAAGAGACCGCGCCCGATGGAATTCGGATGCGGATGCCCGTCACGCCCGAGATCGCCCGCGTGGGCGGCATCGTGTCGGGTCAGGCGCTGGCCGCCCTCGCCGACACGGCCATGGTGCTCGCGGCCTGCGCGCAGGCGGGCCGCTTCGTGCCGGTGGCCACGACGAACCTCGACCTGCAGTTCCTGCGGCCGGGCGGCGGCGAGGCGATCCTGTGCGACGCCGAGATCGTGCGCGCGGGCCGGGCGCTCGTCTTCGCGCGCGCCACGCTCACCGCAATGCCCGCCGGCAAGGCGGTGGCGGTCGCCACGGCCACGTTCTACGCGCCGTGACGGCCCTCCGCGCGGTCGCCGCGGGCTCAGCTTATCCGGCCGGCGTCCAGATGAAGCTGGCGGTCCATGCGGGCGGCAAGGGCCAGGTTGTGGGTGGCGATGAGCGCGGCGAGACCGGTCTCGCGCACCAGGTCCATGAGCGCCGCGAACACCCGGTCCGAGGTTTCGGGGTCGAGGTTGCCGGTGGGCTCGTCCGCGAGCAGAAGCCGCGGCGCGTTCGCGAGCGCCCGGCAGAAGGCCACGCGCTGCTGTTCGCCGCCCGAAAGCGCGGCGGGACGGTGATCGGCGCGGGGCGCGACACCCACGCTGTCGAGCAGCCGGCGCGCCCGCGCCTCTGCCGCGCCGCGCGCGATCCCGTCGGCCAGCTGGGGCAGGACCACGTTCTCGAGCGCGGTGAACTCGGGCAGCAGGTGGTGGAACTGGTAGACGAAGCCGACCTCGCGGCGGCGCACCCGGGTGCGGGCCCGGTCGCCCTGCCCGCCCATGTCCTTGCCCCCGATCTCCACCCGGCCGGCGTCGGCCACGTCGAGAAGCCCCGCGATGTGCAGCAGCGTGGACTTTCCCGCCCCCGAGGGCGCGACGAGCGCCACCACCTCGCCGGGCGCGAGCGTGAGCGACGCGCCGCGCAGCACCGCCACCTCGCTTTCGAGGCCCTTGTTGTAGGTCTTCTCGACGCCCTCGAGGCGCAGCGCGGCCTCACTCATAGCGCAGCGCCTCGACCGGGTTCATCCGCGCCGCCCGGCGCGCGGGGAAGATCGTCACGACGAAGCTGAGGCCGAGCGAGAGGGCCACCGCGGACAGCACGTCCGCCGCCTCGAGCCTCGCGGGAAGCTGGTAGATGCCGCGCACCGCCGGGTCCCAGACACCGCCGCCCATCGCGTAGTTCACGAAGGAGAAGATCGGGTCGATGTAGATGGCGAAGAGACAGCCCAGGATCACCCCCGCCACGGTGCCGATGAGCCCGGTGAAGGCGCCGCAGATGAAGAAGACGCGCAGCACCGAGCCTTCGGTCAGGCCCATGGTGCGCAGGATGCCGATGTCGCGGCCCTTGTTCTTCACCAGCATGATCAGCCCCGAGACGATATTCATGGCCGCGATCAGCACGAGGATCGACAGGATCACGAACATCACGTTGTCCTCGACCTCGAGCGCGCGGAGGAAGGAGCCAGAGGCATCCTGCCACGTCCAGACCTGCCCGCTCTCTCCGGCCGCGCGGAGGATGGGCAGCGCGTAGTCGTCCACGCGCTCCGGGTCCGTGACCATCACCTCGATCTCGTCGGCCGCGCCCTCGCGGTTGAAGAAGCTCTGCGCCTCGGCGAAGGGCATGTAGAGGCGCGTGCGGTCGATGTCGTAGCGCCCGGCGGTGAAGATGTAGGTGACCTCGTAGGCCTTGACGCGGGGGCTCGTGCCGAAGGCCGTCTTCACCCCGTCGGGCGAGATGAGCGTGATCCGGTCGCCCGGGCCGAGGCCGAGCTCGCGCGCCACGCCCGAGCCGATGGCCACCCCCTCCCCGAAGCGGCCGATATCGCCGAACGCGGCTTCGGGATCGGCGATCCGCGGCAGCGTGGCGAGGTCCCTCGCGGCGATGCCGTAGACCTCGACGCCGGTATTGCGCCCCGAAGCGCTGGCCATCACCTGCCCCTTCACCAGCGGCGCGGCACGCGTGACGCCGGCAACCTCGGCGATACGCGCCGCCATCGCCTCGTAGTCCGCGATCTCCCTGGTGACGCGACCCGAGGCGTCCACCTGCCCGGCCGAATAGACGGTCACATGCGCGTTGGCGCCGAGGATCGTGTCCACGAACTCCGCCCGGAAGCCCGAGCGCACGGCAAGCGTGGCAATGAGCGCGAAGACGGCGAGCGTGATCCCGACGAGGCTGATCCAGGTCATCACGCTCACGCCGCCCTCGGCGCGCCTCGCGCGCAGGTAGCGCCAGGCGATCATCCATTCGAACGGCGCGAAGGGGGCTGGGGTACGGGCCATAAACTCTCCGGGGGAACGGCTCGCGCGGACACTGGTCCGGACGGCCGGCAGGGTCAAGCCGGCGCTAGCGCAGCCCGGTCTCTTCCAGCAGCCCGAGGCGCTTGGCCTCGTAGTAGTAGCCCCGCGCGTACCACATCACCGCGCGGTCGATGTCCCCGCCCGAGACGAGCCAGGCGCCGCGCAGGTAGCGGCCGGCATATTCGAGATTGGTCTCGGCGTCGAAGAGCCGCTCCGCGGGGCCGGAAAAGCCCATGCTCCGCGCGGTGGCGGGCAGGATCTGCATCAGCCCGTAATAGGGACCTGCCCCGTTGAAGGCGCGCGGGTTGTAGTCGCTTTCGCGCTGGATCACCCGGTGAAGAAGCGCCGGCGGGATGTCGTGGACCTCGGCATAGGTTTCGACCAGCTGGCGCATCTGCGGCGTCTCGCCGGGATAGAGCGACGGCATGGACTGCGCGCTTCGTGTGGCGAGTTCGGCCGTCCTGTCGTCGCCGCCCGCGCCGCAGGCCGCAAGCGGCACGGCAAGCATCAGGGCGAGCGCGGCGCGGCGCGAATGGATGGTCATGGGGTCGTGCCTCCGATCCTGTCCCGACACCGCCCATACCCCGGTTCGCGGCCTGGGCAAAGCCGGGTGCGGACGCATGGGCGGGCCTCCGCCCATCCTGCGGCCCGTGCGAGCCGCGCGGCGCGCCGCGGACCGGCGGGCACCGGGGCCGAACGCCGACGGCCGGCGCGCACGGCTCCGGGGCACCTTCGCGGGGCGCTTCCCGCAAGATTGCGCCCGCACCGGCCCGTTCGCCATGAGCCCGTGGCGTGCCGGCTTGCCCGGCGGCGCGCGGCGCGTCTATGGTCGCGGCCATGACCACGCCCCGCCTGACCCCGCTCGCCGCGTCGCTGCCCTCCACCGTGCCCTTCGTGGGCCCCGAAACCCAGGAGCGCGAGCGCGGCGCCCCGTTCCGCGCCCGGCTCGGCGCGAACGAAAGCGTCTTCGGCCCCTCGCCCGAGGCGGTGGCGGCCATGCGCGCCGCGGCGGCCGAGATCTGGAAATACGGCGACAGCGCAAGCCACGATCTGCGCCACGCGCTTGCTGACCACCACGGCGTGGCCACGGACAACGTGATCGTGGGCGAGGGGATCGACGGGCTTCTGGGCTATCTCGTCCGGCTGACAGTCGCGCAGGGCGACGCTGTGGTCACCTCGGACGGCGCCTACCCCACCTTCAACTACCACGTCGCGGGGCATGGCGGGACGCTTCACAAGGTGCCCTTCCGCGACGACCGGGAAGACCCCGGGGCGCTTCTGGCCCGCGCGGCGGAGGTGGACGCCAAGCTCGTCTACCTGTCCAACCCCGACAATCCGATGGGCAGCTGGCATGGCGCCGACGCGGTGGAGGCGATGATCGAGGCGCTGCCCGAGGGCACGCTCATGGTGCTCGACGAGGCCTATATCGACTACGCGCCCCAGGGCACCGCGGCGCGGGTGGCCGCGGACGATCCGCGGGTGATCCGGATGCGCACCTTTTCCAAGGCCTACGGCATGGCCGGCGCGCGCGTGGGCTACGCGCTGGCCGCCGCCCCGCTCATCTCGGCCTTCGACAAGATCCGGAACCATTTCGGCATGAACCGTGCCGCGCAGGCCGGGGCGCTCGCGGCGCTCCGCGACCAGGGCTGGCTCGCCCATGTCGTCGCAGAGGCCGCGAAGAGCCGCGAGGAGATCGCCCGGATCGCGCAGGCGAACGGCCTCGCGGCCCTGCCCTCGGCCACGAACTTCGTCGCGGTGGACTGCGGCGGCGACGGCGCGCGGGCGCGCGCGGTTCTCGACGGGCTGATCGCGCGGGGCATCTTCGTGCGGATGCCGGGGGTCGCGCCGCTCGACCGCTGCATCCGCATCGGCACCGGCACCGAGGCCGAGATGGCCGCCCTCGCGGAGGCGTTGCCCGGCGCCCTGGCCGAGGCGCGTGAACGCGCATGACCGAAAGGGCCGGGCTTCAGGCGCCCTCGTCGTCGAACTGCATCCGGTAAAGCTCGGAATAGACGCCGCCGCGCGCGATCAGCGCCTCGTGGCTACCCGCGTCGAGCACCCGGCCCTGGTCCATCACCACGATCTTGTCCGCGCTCCGCACCGTGGACAGCCTGTGCGCGATCACGAGGGTGGTGCGCCCGGCGCTCAGGCTCTCGAGCGCGCCCTGGACCGCCTGCTCGGACGCGGTGTCGAGCGCCGAGGTGGCCTCGTCGAGCAGGAGCACCGGCGTGTCGCGCAAAAGCGCCCGCGCGATCGCGACCCGCTGGCGCTGCCCGCCCGAGAGGTTGGAGCCGCGCGGCCCGACCTGCGTGTCCAGACCGGCCGCGAGCCGGGGCAGGAAGCCGCTGACATGCGCGGCGTCGAGCACCGCGGCCAGGCGTTCGTCGGACACGTCCTCGCGCCCCAGCAGGATGTTCTCGCGCAGCGTGTCGTCGAAGAGAAGCGCTTCCTGGCTCACCACCGAAAAGAGGGCGCGCAGCTCCGGCAGCGCCATCCGGTCCACCGGCACCCCGCCGACCGTCACCTCCCCCGACTGCGGATCGACGAGCCGCGTGATGAGGTTGAAGACCGAGGACTTGCCCGCGCCCGACGGGCCCACCAGCGCCGTCGTCTTTCCCGCTTCGGCGGTGAAGGAGCAGCCGCGCAGCGCGGCCGCGTCGCCGAAACTCAGATGCACGTCGCGCAATGCGATCTCGGGCACGCCCTCCGGGGCCGGGACGGGGGTCGCGGGCGCACGCAGCGTCGGTTCCTCGCTCAGCAGCTCGCGGATGCGCTCGATGCTCGCGGCGGCGATCTGCCAGACGCCGCTCAGCTCGCCGAGGCGCCGCACCGGCTCGAAGGCGAGGCCGATCGCGGTGAAGAACGCCATGAAATCGCCCACCGTCTTCTCCCCGGCGACGATCTCGCGCCCGCCGAAGAATAGCACGCCCATGAACCCCACCCCCGCCATCAGGTCGATGAGCCCCGGGATCATGGCCTGGCCCGCCGCCGCACGCGTCTGCAGCCGCACGCGCTCTCGGGTGAGCCGGCCGTAGCTGCCGGACTGGTAATCCTCGAGGCGGTTGAGCTTGATCGGCTGGATGCCGTGGAAGATCTCGTTGAGCCGCGTGGAAAGCCGTGCCGCCACGTCGCGCGCCAGCCGCGCGTTCCGGCGCACGAAGCGCTGCAGCGAGACGGACGGTGCCAGCACCACCGGCGCGCCCAGAAGCGCGACCAGCGTCCAGCGCCAATCCACCGAAAACGCCACGGCCATGAGCGAGATCACCGCCATGGCATCCCGCCCGACGCCGGTGAGGATGGTGCGCCACACACGGCTGATCGCCGCCACGTCGCCCTCCACCCGCTGCATCAGGTAACCGGGCGAATGCACCTGGTGGAACGCGCTGTCGAGGCGCATCAGGTGTCCGACGAGGTCCTTGCGGATTTCCGCCGCCGTCACTTCCGACAGGCGGGTCAGAAGCACCTTCTGGATCACGCTGGCCGAGGCGCGCGTCACGAAAATGCCCAGGAAGGCCAGCGCGACCCAGCCTATGGCCTGCGTCTCGCCGCCCACGAAGACCCGGTCGAACATCGGGCGCATCATCCAGCTCAGCAGGCCGAGCATGCCGCCCTCAAGCGCCATGAACAGCATCGCCACCCCCAGAAGCGGCGCGTGCCGCCTCAGGTAGCTGCGCCAGAGCCAGCGGAAGAGGCCCGGCGCGTGCTCGGCCGCGGTGTCGCTCATGCCAGCTCGGCGGCGGGCCGGCGGGCCGCGAAGGCCGCCCGGATCGCCCTGTCGTCGTATTCGGTGGCGATCCATTCCTCGAACCCGATCGTGCCGCGCGCCAGTCGCGCCTCGTAGATGTCGAGGATGTAGTCCTGCACGCCCGTCTCCGTCGATTTCAGGTGCCAGTAGCGCCAGGAAAGCTGCGCCTTCGCCTCGGCCACGGGCACGCCCCGGAACACCATGAGATAGGTCGCCGCGGCGAAGCCCGCCCGGTCCGCCCCGGACTTGCAGTGGAACAGGAACGGCCCCTCGACCGTGCGCATCGCCTCGATCATGGCCAGAAGGTTCTCGCGCGGGGCGGGCTTGCGCGCCCAGATGCGGTTGCTCACGAGGGCCAGGCCCAGCGCCTCGCAGCTTTCGCGCTCGAACCGGTAGGACGGCTGATCGCTCGGTCCGCGCAGGTTGATGATCGTGCGGATGCCCATGTCGCGGTAGCGGCGCAGGCGGGCGTGATCGGGCTGGTTGGAGCGGTAGACCCCCGGGGCGATTTCGTAGAGGTTGGTCCAGAACACGCGCAGGAAGGCGTGGTCGAAAAGGTGGTAGTGCAGCAGCGCCGCGCGCCGGCCCGCGGGCGTGGACAGGTCGCGCCCGAAGGAGCGGCGCCATTGCCGCTCGCGCTCGTCCACCCATGTCCGGAACCTGTCGATCATGCCGCGCCCTTCGCCGTCCGCCGCGACTTAGTGGCTGCGGCGGAGCGAAGCAAGCACGGCCTCCGCGCGCCGCGCGGCGTTGACGCCGCAGCGCACGCGGCTAATCTCGCGCCGCCGCCATCCGCGGACGATCCCGGAGATGCCCATGACGCTTGCCAACGGCCGCCCCTACCTCGCCATTCCCGGCCCCTCCGTGATGCCCGAGGAGGTGCTGCGCGCCATGCACCGCGGCGCGCCCAACATCTACGAGGGCGCGCTTCCCGACATGGTGGCGGGGCTCGTTCCGGACCTGCGCGCCGTGGCGCGAACCTCCGGGCACGTCGCCATCTACATCGCGAACGGCCACGGCGCCTGGGAGGCGGCGCTCGCCAACACCGTGGCGCCGGGCGCGCGGGTTCTGGTGCCCGCCACGGGCCGCTTCGGCCATGGCTGGGCGGAGATCGCCCAGGGGCTCGGCATCGAGGCCGAGATGATCGACCACGGCAAGCGCGCGCCGGTGGACGTGTCCCGGCTGGCCGAGACGCTCGCCGCCGACCGCGCGCACACCATCAAGGCCGTGCTCGCCACCCATGTGGACACCTCCACCTCGATCCGGAACGACATCGCGGCCCTGCGCGCGGCGATCGACGAGGCCGGGCATCCCGCGCTTCTCATGGCCGACTGCATCGCCTCGCTCGCCTGCGACCGGTTCGAGATGGACACGTGGGGCGTGGACGTGATGGTGGCGGCAAGCCAGAAGGGGCTGATGGTGCCGCCGGGCCTCGGCTTCGTGTTCTTCTCCGACAAGGCCGCCGCGGCCCGCGCCGCGCTGCCACGCGTGAGCCGCTACTGGGACTGGGCGCCGCGTGCGGACCCGCAGATGTTCTACCAGTATTTCGGCGGCACCGCGCCCACGCATCACCTTTACGGGCTGCGCGCGGCGCTCGACATGATCGGCGCGGAGGGGATGGAGGCGATCTGGTCGCGCCACGCGACGCTCGCCCGCGCCGTCTGGGCCGCCTGCGAGCGTTGGGGCGCGGACGGCCCGCTGGAGCTCAACGTGGCGGATCCGGCGCTGCGCAGTCACGCCGTCACCGCGCTGCGGATCGGCGCGCCGCACGGCACGCGGCTGCGCGACTGGGTGGCGCGCGAGGCGGGCGTGACGCTCGGCATCGGCCTCGGCATGGCCGAGCCGGGCAGCGCGGAGTGGCACGGCTTCTTCCGCTTCGGCCACATGGGCCACGTCAACGCGCACATGATCCTCGGTCTTCTGGGCAGCGTGGAGGCGGGAATGCGCGCGCTCGACATCCCGTTCGGCCGGGGCGCGCTGGACGCGGCGGCCGAGGTCGTGGCCGGGGGCTGCCCCGCCCCTTCGGTTCAGCCGGCGAAGACGGCCTCGACCGGACGGCGCGGGGCCTCTGCCGCGTCGCTCGACGGGTAGCCGATGCGCAGCACGGTCTGCGGCGACCCCTCGGGGCGGAGGAGCGCGCGCAGCTTGGTGCGAAGCTCTGGCACCTGCACCGGCTGGTTGAGATAGGACGCCTGCAGGCCGGCCTCGGCGGCGGCGAGCAGCACCCGCTCGAGCGCCTGGCCGGCCGCGAGCCAGTCGGCCTCCTCGTCGCCCCCCGTGCCGAGCACCACGAGCATCGGCGCCGCCTTCGCGAGATCGCCGTCATGCGCACCGACACGTTCGCCGAGATCGACCCTGCGCACCGCGAAGCGCGCGAGCGGCACGGCGATCCCGGGCAGGGACAGCCCGTCGCCCTGCCGGCGGGGATGCATCCAGGCCGCAAGCTCGCGGCGCCAGCGCGGATCGGCCCATTGCGCCGCGTCGCCCTCCTCCACGAGATCGGCCAGCGCGGCGCGCCGCTCCGGCTGCTCCACGGGATCGAGCCAGGCGCCCTCCGCCTCGGCGGCGGCGGCGAGCGCGGCGTGCACTTCCTCGGCCGGGGGGCGCGCGGCGAACGCCTTCCGGAAAGTGCGGCGGCCCTCGATCTGGCGCGCGAGCGCGGCCAGCCTGCCGTCCGCCGCGCCCTCGAGGGACACCACCGCCAGAAGGTCGGGATCGTCGTCCTCGGGCAAAAGGGTCACCCTTGCGCCCAGGCCCTCGGCCGCCGCGGCGGCGCGCAGGTTGAAAAGCGCACAGCCGCAGCTGATCGTCAGTTCGCGGTCCTCGGGATCGTTCACCGGCAAGGCCCGGGTGCGGTCGGCGAGCAACCGAAGGGCCCCGCCTTCGGCCTCGAAGATCCAGGGCTGGGTGTTGTGGCTCGACGGCGCGCGCACGGCGGCGGCGACAAGACGCTCGAGACGGCTGTTGTCGGACATGTCGAAACGCTCCCCTTCCGCTGACCCGGTCGCGGCGAATGGTGCCGAAGGTGCGCGGCGCGCGCATTGACCTTGCGCAAACCGCGCACCGGCCAGCATCAGAGCGGCGGGATGTCGCCCTCGGCCCGGGCGGCGTGAAACCGCGCCTCCCACGCAGCGAAGGCGCCATCGGCGATGGCGTCGCGCATGCCCTGCATGAGGTCCTGGTAGTAGCGCAGGTTGTGCCAGGTCAGCAGCATCGCCGAGAGGATCTCGCCCGCGCGGAAGAGGTGGTGGAGGTAGGCGCGGGAGTAGTCCCGGCAGGCGGGACAGCCGCAGTCCTCGTCGATCGGGCGCGGATCGTCCTGGTGGCGGGCGTTCTTGATGTTCACCACGCCGCGGCGCGTGAACACCTGCCCGGTCCGCCCGGACCGCGTGGGCAGCACGCAGTCCATCATGTCGATCCCGCGCTTCACCGCGCCGACGATGTCGTCGGGCTTGCCCACGCCCATGAGATAGCGCGGCCTGTCCCCGGGCAGCATGGCGGGCGCGTGATCGAGCACGCCGAACATCGCCTCCTGCCCTTCGCCCACGGCGAGGCCGCCCACGGCATAGCCGTCGAAACCGATGGCCCGGAGTGCCTCCGCGCTTTCCTCGCGCAGGTCACGCTCCAGCCCGCCCTGCTGGATACCGAAGAGCGCGTGGCCGGGCCGGTCGCCGAACGCCTCTTTCGACCGCGCCGCCCAGCGCATCGACAGCCGCATCGACTCCGCGATCCGTTCGCGCGAGGCCGGCAGCGCCGGGCATTCGTCGAAGGCCATCACGATGTCGGAGCCCAGAAGCCTCTGGATCTCCATCGACCGCTCGGGGGTGAGTTCGTGGCGCGCACCGTCGATGTG
This sequence comes from Rhodosalinus sp. FB01, assembly GCF_041365715.1. NCBI lineage: Bacteria > Pseudomonadati > Pseudomonadota > Alphaproteobacteria > Rhodobacterales > Paracoccaceae > Rhodosalinus > Rhodosalinus sp. FB01. Next base: position 85,637 of record NZ_JBGFSH010000002.1, read on the forward strand.
GCTGCGGAAGGTCACGCCGGTCTCGGTCAGCTTGCGCAGCTCCGCGAGGCTCATCACCTGGAAGCCGCCCGAGTCGGTCAGGATCGGGCGATCCCAGTTCATGAAGCGGTGCAGCCCGCCGAGCGCCGCGACGCGCTCCGCCGTGGGCCGCAGCATCAGGTGGTAGGTGTTGCCCAGCAGGATGTCCGCGCCGGTGGCCGCCACGCTTTCGGGCATCATCGCCTTCACGGTGCCCGCGGTTCCCACCGGCATGAAGGCGGGCGTGCGGATGCGCCCGCGCGGCGTCTCGATCTCGCCGAGGCGCGCCGCGCCGTCCGTCGCCTTGAGTCGGAACGCGAAAGCTGTTGTCATCCTGACCTCCCGTCGGCAAAGCGTCCCCGTATCCGACACTTCCGGCCAGATGCCAAGGAGACCCGAATGAACGAGCCGTCCGATCCCGCCACCAACCTGATCCGCTTCGGTTGGGAGGAATGGGTGTCCCTGCCGGACCTCGGCCTGCCGGCGCTGCGCGCCAAGGTCGATACGGGCGCGCGCACCTCGGCGCTCCATGCCTTCGACATCGAGACCTTCGGCCCCGTGTCGAAGCCGCGCGTGCGTTTCACCGTGCACCCGATCCCGGGGCGCGAGGACCTCGTGATCCCCTGTTCGGCCGAGATCGTGGACCGCAGGACGGTGACGTCCTCGAACGGCGAAAGCGAAAGCCGCTTCGTGATCTCCTCCACCCTGCGCGTCGCCGACCAGAGCTGGCGCATCGAGCTGACCCTGACCAACCGCGCGACCATGGCCAGCCGGATGCTTCTCGGGCGCGAGGCGCTCAAGGATCATATCGCCATCGTGGCCACGGACCGCTTCCTTCAGCCCGAACTGAGCTACGACGTCTACCACACGAGCCGGATGCGCGAGCAGGCGCCGAACCGGGCGCTGCGCGTGGCCGTTCTGTCGCGGGAGGACCACTATTCCACCCGCCGCCTCGTGGAGGAGGGCGAGTCGCGCGGCCACTCGGTCGAGGTCATCAACACCACGCGGTGCTACATGGCGATCAACGCGCTGTCGCCCGAGGTGCATTACGACGGGCAGCGCCTGCCGCGCTACGACGTTGTGATCCCCCGTATCGGCGCCTCGATCACGCCCTACGGCACCGCGGTCGTGCGCCAGTTCGAGACGCTCGGCACCTTCTGCATCTACGGCTCGGAAGGGATCGCGGCGAGCCGCGACAAGCTTTACGCGCACCAGCTCATGGCGCGGCACCGCATCGGGATGCCCAACACCGCCTTCGCGGCCAGCCCCAAGGACACCGACAGCCTGATCCGGCTCGTGGGCACGGCGCCCCTCATCGTGAAGCTTCTGGAGTCGACGCAAGGAAAGGGCGTGGTGCTGGCCGAGACGCGCAAGGCCGCGCAATCGGTGATCGACGCCTTCCGGGGGCTCAAGGCCAATTTCCTCGTGCAGGCCTTCGTGAAGGAGGCCGCGGGCGAGGACATCCGCTGCCTCGTCGTGGGTCACAAGGTGGTGGCCTCGATGAAGCGGACGGGCGCGGAGGGGGATTTCCGATCGAACCTGCACCGCGGCGGCTCGGCGATGCGCGTGCGGATCACCAAGACGGAGCGCGAGGCGGCGCTCCGGGCGGCGCGTGCGTTCAACCTCAACCTCGCGGGCGTCGACCTGCTGCGTTCGGAGGATGGGCCCAAGGTGCTCGAGGTGAACTCCTCGCCCGGGCTCGAGGGAATCGAGACCGTGTCCGGCAAGAACGTGGCCGGCCTTCTCTACGACGAGATAGAGCGGCGCGTGCGGCCGACCCCCGTGCGCAAGCGCCGCGCGAGCGCGCGCGACGGCGGCGCCGGCTGAGGCACGGGGCGGGCCGCTGCGCCGCCGCCGCGGCGTGCCGGTCAGGGGCGTCCGGGAGGCGACGCGCGCCGTGCCTTCCGCCGCGCGTCGCCGCGCGGAGACCGGGGTGACGGGCCGCCGGCGCCTCGCGGTGCGTGAAGGTCGAGATAGGGATGCGACGGGCCCCAGACCCGCCGCACGTCCTGGGCGAGGCGTTCGGCCTCGATACGGCTCATCTCGCGCCGGGCCATGACCTCGTCGCCGCCGCAACGCCGCAGCACCCGGCGCCAGATCCGCAGCGCCGAGCGCGGCGACCACGGCATTGCCGCCTCGGCCAGCCACTGGCGCAGCGGCGCGGGCAGGCGGTCGAATTCGGCAAGCGGATCGCGCCCCGATGGTCCGAGCAGGGACGAGCCCGCGGCGTTCGGGCCGGCACGGCGTCGCACGGGCCGAACGAGCGTTCGGGCCAACCTGGTGAGGGCGCGGGCGATACGGCGGCGCATTGGCGGCATCCCTCGTGATGCCGCAAGGATAACCCGGCGCGAACGCCCGGCAAGCCGGACCGCCGCCGCTCCCTTTACGACGGGCCGGCAATTTCCTATATCTTTGGTCGGAATTCATGCCGCGAGGCCAACCATGAACGATGCAGCTCAACCCCTCGAGGGAACGCCCCTCATCCAGCCCTCCTCCACGGATCACCCGCTCTACGATCAGGTGGTAGAGGCATGCCGGGGCGTTTACGACCCCGAGATCCCGGTCAACATCTTCGATCTCGGGCTGATCTACACGATCGACATCGACGAGGAGAGCGCGGTCCGGATCATCATGACGCTCACCGCGCCGGGCTGCCCGGTGGCGGGCGAGATGCCGGGCTGGGTGGCCGATGCGATCGAACCGGTTCCCGGCGTCAAGCAGGTGGATGTCGAGCTGACCTGGGAGCCGCCCTGGGGCATGGACATGATGAGCGACGAAGCGCGGCTCGAACTCGGCTTCATGTAGGCTTTCCGGGACCGGCCATTGAGCGCGGGGCGGTGAAAGCTTAGGTTCAGTGCATAGGCAACGGAGTTCCCATGTTCGGCATTCCCGGAAAATCCCCGGTCACCCTCACACCAGCCGCGGTGTCGCAAATCGTGCGGCTGATGACACGCGACGGGCGGCACGGCCTGCGTATCGGCGTCAAGAAGGGCGGCTGCGCGGGTATGGAATACACGATGGAGTACGTCGACGAGCCCGATCCCCATGACGAGGTGGTCGAGCAGGACGGCGCCCGCGTGCTCATCGCGCCCATGGCGCAGATGTTCCTCTTCGGCACGGAGATCGACTACGAGACGTCGCTTCTGGAGGCCGGCTTCCGCTTCAACAATCCCAACGTGACGGATGCCTGCGGTTGCGGCGAATCGATCAAGTTCAAGGACGCCGAGGAACTGCGGGCCGAGCAGGAACGGTGAACGCACCCGCGACGGCGGCGCATCCCGCCGCGCACCGTGCCATGACGACCCCGGACATGACGCGCCGCGCCGGCGCCGGAATGGGTCCCGCGCCCCTGACCCGCTGACAGTTGCCGCCTTCGTAGGACCGTCGCGCATCCGCGACGCGGGTATCGCCCACGGGCGTCTGCCCCCCGCCCGGCGCGGCACGTCGGCCGCGCGACGCAAGCGGGGTTGACCTCTCCTTGTGCGGGCGAAACATACGATGGGTCAGGAAAAACGAGGGCGGGACATGCGGCGCGGACTGGCGGCGGGGAACTGGAAGATGCACGGAACCGGCGCGGATCTGGCGGAGATCACCGCGCTCGCCGAGGCGTGTCCGTCGCCGGGCTGCGACATCGTGCTCTGCCCGCCCGCCACGCTGCTGGCCCGCGCGGCGGCGCGGGCGGGCAATTCCCTCACGCTTGGCGGGCAGGACTGCCACATCGCGGCCGAGGGGGCGCACACCGGCGACATCTCCGCCGCGATGCTGCGCGACGCCGGCGCGGGCTACGTCATCCTCGGCCACTCCGAACGCCGGTCTGACCACGGCGAAAGCGACGAGACGGTGCGCGCCAAGGCCCGCGCGGCGCATGAGGCCGGGCTCGCCGTGATCCTCTGCGTGGGCGAGCATCTCTCCGAGCGCGAGGCCGCCAACACGCTCGACATCATCGGCGGGCAGCTCGCCGGGTCGATCCCCGACGGCGCCACCGGGCACAATCTCGTCGTGGCCTACGAGCCGGTCTGGGCCATCGGGTCCGGGCGCACACCCTCGCCCGATGAGATCGGCGAGGTGCACGACTTCATCCGCGCCCGCCTCGAACGCCGCTTCGGCGCGGGCGTCGGCCGCTCGGTGCGGCTGATCTACGGCGGCTCGGTGAAACCCGGGAACGCGGCCCGCATCTTCGGGGTGTCCAACGTCGACGGCGCGCTGGTCGGCGGGGCAAGCCTGCGGGCCGAGAGTTTCCGGCCCATCATCGCGGCGCTGGAGGCCGCGGGATGAAACGCGCGCGGCCTCTCGGCTCCTTCGAGCCCGTGCTTTCGGGCGCGGCGCTCGCGGTGGCCGCGCTCTGCGTGCTGCCGATGCTCGCCGTGGCGCTGGCCGCGGTCATGGGCTCCACCGAGACGCTGGCCCATCTCGCCGACACGGTACTGTGGCGCTACACCGCCACCACGCTCCAGCTCGTCGCGGTCGTGAGCGTAGGCACCGCGGCGATCGGCACAGGGGCCGCGTGGCTCGTGACGATGACGCGCTTTCCCGGCGTCCGGCTGCTGGAGGTCATGCTGGCCCTGCCGCTGGCCTTCCCCGCCTACGTGATGGGCTACGCCTACACCGATTTCCTGGACCACCCCGGCGCGGTGCAGACGCTCCTGCGCGAGGTCACCGGCTGGGGCCCGCGCGACTACTGGTTCCCCGAGGTCCGTTCCACCACGGGCGCGGCGATCATGCTGATCCTCGTGCTCTACCCTTATGTCTACCTGCTCGCGCGGGCGGCCTTCCTGCAGCAATCGGCGACCGCGAACCTGGCCGCGCGCGCGCTCGGGCAGGGCCCCTGGGGCGCCTTCTTCAGGGTATCCCTGCCCATGGCGCGGCCGGCCATCGCCGGCGGCGTGCTGCTCGCCGTCATGGAGACCATCGCGGATTTCGGCACCGGCAGCTATTTCGGCGTCCAGACCTTCGCGGTGGGGATCTACCAGAGCTGGTTCTCCATGGCCGACCGCGCGGCGGCGGCGCAGCTCGCGCTTTGCCTTCTGGTCTTCGCGCTCTTCCTCGCCACGCTCGAGCGGGTCAGCCGGGGGGACGCGCGCCACCATGCCGCCGGGCGGCGCTTCGAGCGCCCGCCGCCGGCCGAGCTTCGGGGCGCGGCGCGCTGGGGCGCCCTGGTGTTCTGCACGCTGCCGGTGCTCTTCGGGTTCCTGCTGCCGGTCACGCTGCTCCTCGAGATGGCGGTCGGTTCGGGACAGGACCTGCTCTCGGGGCGCTATCTGGCCTTCCTTCGCAATTCCGTGACCCTCGCCGGCATCGCGGCGGTGCTGACCGTGGCGGCCGCGGTCCTTCTGGGGCTCTTCAACCGCCTTCGCCCCGGAAAGATCTCGGCCGGCGCGTCCAACGTCGCCCGGATCGGCTACGCGGTGCCGGGCGGGGTGATCGCGGTGGGCCTGCTCGTGCCCTTCGCGGCTTTCGACAATGCCATCGACGCCTTCATGGAGGCGCGCTTCGGGATCGACACGGGCCTTCTTTTCACCGGCTCCATCTGGCTGCTCGTGGCCGCCTACATGATCCGGTTCATGGCCGCGGCGCTCAACGCCTATGATGGCGGGCAGGCCACGATCCACCCGCACATGGATGCCGTGGCACGGACGCTGGGCGCGACGCCCGCGGGGCTCGTCCGCCGGGTGCACCTGCCGCTTCTGCGCCCCTCGGTGATGACCGCCCTGCTGATCGTCTTCGTGGACGTGATGAAGGAGCTTCCGGCCACGCTCATCATGCGGCCCTTCAACTTCGACACCCTCGCGGTGCAGGCGCACCGGCTGGCCGCGGACGAACGCCTCTCCGGGGCGGCGGTGCCGTCGCTGGTGATCGTGGCGGTGGGGCTGCTGCCCGTCCTCCTCGTCTGCCGGGCCCTGGGGCGGCGCCGCGAAGACGTGCCGCGCGCGACGCCCGCCCCCGTCGCCGAGGCGGCGGAATGAGCCGTCCGGGCGGCGCACGCTCCCCCGCGCACGCGAAAAGGCCCCGGCGTTTCCACCGGGGCCTTCCGCCGCTTCGTCGCGGGCCGGGAGTTACTTCCAGCCCACCTCGTTGAAGATCCGCTGCGCGGCCGGCACGTTCTTGGCCACCTCGGAGAGGTCCACGTCGTCGGGCTTGAAGAAGCCCAGCTCGGCCACCGACGGGCTCAGCGCCACGCCCGGCACGGCCGGGTATTCGTCATTGCCCGCCGAGAAGTATTCCTGCGCCTGGTCGCTCGCCAGGTATTCGAGGAAGGCGATGGCGTTCTCGCGGTTCGGGGCGTTCGCGGCCACGCCGCCGCCCGACAGGTTCATGTGCGCGCCGATGTCATTCTGGTTGGGAAAGACCCAGCCGATCATGTCGAGGCTGTCCGAAAGGCCGTCAACGTCCTTCCGGATGGCCCGGGCGAAGTAGTAGGTGTTGGACATCGCGATGTCGCACTCGCCCGAGACGATGCCGCGCAGCTGATCGGTGTCGCCCCCCTGCGGATCACGGGCGAAGTTGCCGACCACTGCCCCGGCCCAGTCTTTCGCCGCGTCCTCGCCAAGGTGCTCGATCAGTGCGGCGAGGATCGTCTGCGAGTAGACGTTGGTGCCCGAACGGATGCACACCATGCCCTCGTATTCGGGGTTGGCGAGATCCTGGTAGGTGCGCGGGGGGTTCTCGACCTCGTTCTTGTCGTAGAAGAGGATGCGCGCCCGCTGGCTGAAACCGAACCATTCGTTCCCCGCATCCTGTAGGTATTCCGGGATCCGCGCCTCGAGCACGTCGGACCCGACCGGTTGAAGAAGGCCCATCTCCTTCGCGCGTTCCAGCCGCGAGGTGTCCACCGTCAGCAGCACGTCGGCCGGCGAGTTTTCGCCCTCGGCCTCCATCCGGGCGAGCAACTCGTCGGCATTGCCCTCGATCCGGTTCACGGTGATGCCCGTCATCTCCTCGAACTCGGAATAGAGCCGCTCGTCGGTGTCGTAATGGCGCGAGGAGTAGAGGTTGACTTCGCCGTTGGCGAAAAGCGCGGGCGCCGAGGTGGCGGCGATCAGCGCGGCAAGCGCGCCGGTCAGGGCGGGCTTCGGAAACTTGGTCATGGGATGCTCCCTTCTTGGCGTTCGCGTCGTGATATCCGACACAAATACTCGGATACCGGATGACGCGGACAGGTCAACAGTTTTCCGATCCTTTCTGTCGACTTTCTTGATCCCCTTGCGCTTTGCCTGTCCCATCCGCGATGCAGGGTCATGGACCGTTTCCGCCAATCCCCCACCGATCCCGCCTTCGTTCAGGACCCCTACCCGGCCTATGCCGCCGCGCGCAGGCGCGGGCCGGTCCACTGGTGGGACGAGTACGCGATGCCGGCCGCCTTCGATTTCGCGACGGTGGACGCGGTGCTCCGCGACCGGCGATTCGGCCGCGAGACACCGCGGGAACTGGCGGAGGCGCCGCCCGCGCATCTCGTGCCGTTTTACGCGATCGACGACCACTCCATGCTGGAGCTCGAGCCGCCCCGGCACACGCGGCTGCGAAAACTCGTGCTGCGCGCCTTCACCACCCGGCGGATCGCCGCGCTCGCGCCCGAGATCGAGGCGCTCTGCCATGACCTGATCGACGGTTTCCCCGAGGGCGCGTTCGACCTGCTGCCCGCCTACTGCGAAAGGCTTCCGGTGATCGTCATCGCGCGGCTTCTCGGTGTGCCCGAAGCGATGGCACCCCAGCTTCTCGCCTGGTCGCACGCCATGGTGGCGATGTATCAGGCCCGCCGCGACCGCGCCGCGGAGGAGTCTGCGGCGCAAGCCGCGGGCGAGGTCGCCGATTTCCTGCGCCGCCATGCCGAAGCGCGCCGCGCGCGTCCGGCCGACGACCTCATCTCCCATCTCGTCGCCGCCGAGGACGCGGGCGACACGCTTTCCACCGAAGAGCTGATCGCCACCTGCGTGCTGCTGCTGAACGCCGGGCACGAGGCCACCGTCCACACGCTGGGCAACGGCGTGAAGGCGATCCTCGAGCACGCGGCACAGGACGCGCTCGCGCCCGACCGGGTCGAGGGAACCGTCGAGGAAATCCTGCGATTCGACCCGCCGCTGCACATGTTCACGCGCTGGGCCTACGAGGATGCGGAGATCGCCGGCCACCGTTTCGCCCGGGGCGACCGGATCGCGCTCCTGCTCGGCGCGGCCAACCGCGACCCCGCCCGCTGGCACGCGCCGGAGCGCTTCGACCCCGCGCGCCCCGTCCGGCCCAACGCCGCCTTCGGCGCGGGGCTTCATTTCTGCGTGGGCGCGCCGCTTGCGCGGCTCGAGCTTCGGATCGGGCTGGCCACGCTCTTCGCGCGCTGTCCGAAGCTTCGGCTCGCCGCGCCGCCGCGCTACGCGGATCTCTACCACTTCCACGGGCTGGAGCGGCTTACGGTCCGGCGATGACCGGCCGCGCCGTCAGATCGGCAGCGCGGTCGTGGCCTTGATCTCTTCCATGGACAGCAGCGCGGTGACGTTGTGCACCTTCACCCGGGCGATGAGCGACTGGTAGAACGCGTCGTAGGCGCGCGCATTCCTCACCCTGACCTTCAGGATGTAATCCACGTCGCCCGCAAGGCGGTGCGCCTCCTGCACCTCGGGCCGCTCGCGCAGCGCCTGAAGGAACTCCGCCTGCCACTCCGCCTCGTGCTCGGAGGTGCGGATCAGAACGAAGAAACAGGCCTCGAACCCCAGCGCCTCGGCGTCCAGGACGACGGTCTGCCGGCCCACGACCCCGGCCTCGCGCATCTTGCGGATGCGGTTCCAGACCGGCGTCTTGGACGAGCCGACGGCGCGCGCGATCTCCTCCAGAGACTGCCCGGCATCCTCTTGAAGTTGCCGCAGGATCCTCATGTCAAGCTCGTCGAGCCGTGACGCCATCCCTGATCTCCCCACCGCTCTGGAAATTTTCCCAGTGTTCAACATAGCCGACATCGCCCCGGCCTCCAGCGACGCGTGCGAAAAACTCCGAAGCTGCCGCGACCGGCCGCCGCCATCCCCTTTTCCTGACATGAATCAATGTCTAGACAGGGGTGCAGGTTTAAGCCCTTGGACATGACAGTGACCGACCCCAGCCCCGCGACCCCGGCCCAGACGGGCCCAGCCCCCGCCCTGCCAGATGCGGCCACAGTGACCGACGTGACCCACTGGACGGACCGGTTGTTCTCGTTCCGGGTGGAGCGGCCGAAAAGCCTGCGCTTCCGGTCGGGGGAATTCGTGATGATCGGCCTGCTGAAGGACGACGGCAAGCCGCTCCTGCGCGCCTATTCCATCGCGAGCCCGGCCTGGGCCGACGAGCTCGAGTTCTACTCGATCAAGGTGCAGGACGGGCCGCTCACCTCGCGACTGCAGCACATCCAGCCGGGCGACCAGATCATCCTGCGTCCGAAACCCGTGGGCACGCTCGTGCACGACGCGCTGCTGCCCGGCAAGCGGATCTGGTTCTTTTCCACCGGCACCGGGCTCGCGCCCTTCGCCTCGCTCATCCGCGACCCGCAGACCTACGAGGATTACGACCAGGTCATCCTGACCCATACCTGCCGCGAGGTGGCGGAGCTGGAATACGGGCGCCGGCTGGTCGAGAGCCTCTCGGAGGATCCACTCATCGGCGAGATGGTGGGCGGGAAGCTCGCCTACTACCCCACGACCACGCGCGAGGAGAGCGCGAAGATGGGCCGAATCACCACACTGATGGAAGACGGCACGCTGTTTTCGGATCTTGGCGTGGCGGATTTCGGCCCCGAAACGGATCGCGCGATGGTCTGCGGATCGCTCGGCTTCAACACCGACATGAAGGCGCTGCTGGAACGGGCGGGCCTGCGCGAAGGCGCGAATTCCGAGCCCGCGGAGTATGTCGTCGAGAAAGCCTTCGTCGGTTGAGGCGGCAGGCCCGCGCGGCGGCGGGCCCGCCCTCCGATCAGAGGCCGAGCGCCTCGCGCACGCGCTCGAGCGCGGATTGCAGCAGCTCCGGATCGCCCTGCGCCTCGCGGACCACCAGTTTCAGCGTGGTCTTTTCCATCTCGCCCAGCGACGAATTGTCGATGATCTCTTCCACACGGTCGTAGTCGAAATCCTCGGCGGTCAGCGCGTCCGGCACCTCGCCCTCCTCCGTCGCGGTCTCGGACGCGGTGTCGGCGGCGTCCTCGGCCGCCGGGCCCTCCGGCGTCGTCTCTTCCGTGGCGGTGTCGGCTGCGTCCTCGGCGGCCGCGCTTTCGGCGGTGTCCGCGGCGGTATCTGCAGCTTCCCCGTCCGCTCCGACGGCCTCTTCGACCGCGCCTTCCACGGTTTCCGCGGCATCCTCGGCCGTCTCGGTCGCGGTCTCCACGGCGTCCTCGGCCGCTTCGGTGGCGGTCTGCGCCGTATCCTCGGCGGTCTCGGTCGTGGTCTCCATCGCCTCTCCGGCCGTGTCGGCCGCGCTCTCCGCGGCGTCCTGCACGGCCTCGACGGCAGCGCCCGCGGCCTCCTCGGCCTGCTCGAGAACGGTCCCGGCCTCTTCCGCGGCCTCGGAGGTTGCATCCTCCACGGCCTCGGCCACATCGGACGGCTCCTCGGCCGTCAGGAAGAAGTATCCGCCGATGGCCACGGCCGCGGCGATCAGTATCAGGATCAGGTTTCGCATTGGGGCATCCTCCTTGCGCGACCGCCGCGAACCGGCCGGTCACATCGCATGACATCGTGCGCCGGGACGTCCGGCGCAAGTAAAAGCCTTCCCGAACGGCGTTTTGCAGCCGACTCCACGCTTGAATCGGACCGGAGCCGCGTTTAACTTGCCGCTTCGCAATCCTGTCACCGCCGAAGGAACAAAACCATAGCCCGAAGACCTCATAACGCGCCGCCGACGCGCGACACCGGACCCCGCGTGAACGACCGTATCCGTGCGCCCGAAATCCGCCTGATCGGCGCCGATGGCGAGAATGTCGGCGTGGTGACGCCCAGCAGGGGGCTTGAACTGGCCGAACAGGCCGGTCTCGACCTCGTCGAGATCTCGCCGAACGCCAATCCCCCGGTCTGCAAGATCATGGATTTCGGCAAGTTCAAGTACGAGCAGCAGAAGCGCGAGGCCGAAGCCAAGAAGAAGCAGAAGGTCATCGAGGTCAAGGAAGTCAAGTTCCGGCCCAACACCGACATTCACGACTACGCCGTCAAGATGCGCAACGTGGTCAAGTTCCTGGAAAAAGGGGACAAGGTGAAGGTGACGCTGCGCTTCCGCGGCCGTGAAATGGCGCACCAGAACCTCGGGCGGGAACTCCTCGAACGCGTCGCGGAGGACGTCAAGGAGATCGGCAAGGTCGAGAACATGCCGAAGATGGAGGGCCGGCAGATGATCATGATGATCGGCCCCGTGAGCCGGTGAACGATGGCGCCTCCTCGCGGTGGGAGGCGCGTTTCAGCACGCCCGATTACCTTTTCGGAACCGATCCCGCGGCCTTCCTCCTCGATCATGCCCATCTGCTGACACCGGGCGCCAGCGCGCTTTCCGTCGCCGACGGCGAGGGGCGCAACTCGGTGTTCATGGCCGGCCGCGGGCTGCAAGTGACAGCGATGGAATACGCGCCGTCGGCCATCGCCAAGGCGCGCCGCCTAGCGCGGGACCGGGGCGTGACGGTCGATCTCGTGGAGGCCGACGTGCTTTCCGAAGATTGGGGCGGCCCCTACGACATCGTCTTGGCGATCTTCGTCCAGTTCGCGGGTCCGGAGGATCGCGCGCGGCTCTTCGCGAAGATGCAGGAGGCCACGCGCGCCGACGGCCTGCTGCTGCTGCACGGTTACACGCCCGATCAGGTCGGGCGCGGCACGGGCGGCCCGCCCGACCCCGAGAACATGTACACCGAGGACATGCTCGCACGGGCGTTCGTGGGGTGGGAGATCCTGGAGAACCGCTCCCATGAAAGGGACATCCGCGAGGGCGCGGGCCACGCCGGCCTCTCCGCCCTGATCGATTTCGTCGCCCGGAAACCGCGCTGACGGCCCGCCTTTCCGGGCCGCCTTTTCGCAAGCAATGGGCGTGAAGGCCGCCTTCGCGGCGGACAGCCTTCGACCCTGTTCAGAACCGCGCGTCCAGGAACGCGCCCAGCGCCTCCCAGCTGCCCCGGTCGGCCTCCACGTCGTAGTCGTTCGAGCCCCAGACCGTGAAGGAATGCCGCGCGCCGCCGAAGACGCGCGCCTCGTGCGGCACGCCGGCCTCCTGAAGCTCGTCGAGCAGTGCGGCGAGGTCGGTCATGCCCGACACCGGGTCGGCGGAGCCATGCAGGATCAGGACCGGCGCGTCCTGCCCCGCGTAGCCCTGGCCCTCGGGCGTGCCGAGCCCGCCGTGGAAGCTGACGAAGCCCACCGCGTCGGTCCCCGCCCGCGCCATTTCGAGCGTTCCGGCGCCGCCGAAGCAGTAGCCCATCACGACCACCGCCTCGCTGGCACCGGGCTGCGCGCGCGCGGCCTCGAGCCCTGCGGCGAGACGTTCGCGGAAAGTCTCCCGGTCGCCGTACATCGCCCCAGAGAGGGCGCGGTATTCGTCGACGGACTGCGGGTCCGTGTCCTTGCCGTAGACATCGAGCGCAAAGGCGGCGTAGCCCTCTGCGGCCAGCATCTCGGCGCGGCGCTCCTCGTAGTCGGTCATGCCGTTCCAGTCGTGGATGATGAGAACCGTGCCGCGGGCCTCCTCGAGATCGGTGTTGCGCGCGTAGTAGCCCTCCAGAGTGGTGTCGCCGGCGGTGTACTCCACGTACCGGCCCTCGATCCCGGCATCCGCGGTCCCCGCAGCGGCGCAAAGCGCCGCGGCGGTCAGCAGGCCCGTCATCTTCGTCGCTGTCATGGCATGTCTCCCTGTCATGGTGATGAGTGCGTCGGTTGCCGCGCACCCTCCTTTTCCCTGCGCGCCCGGGCCGCACGCGGCTGCGGACGGGTGGGAATTTCCTTCAGCAGCCCGCCGACGCCCATCCGGGCGATGTCGTCGGCCGTGACCTCGATTCCGCAGGCCACCCGCGCCAGCACCCAGTCCGCGCCATTGAGCGCGGGGCTGCGCGCGCAGCCCGGCAGGCCGATCACCGGACGCCCGCCCTGGCGGCCGAGAAAGAGCAGGTTGCCGGGGTCGACGGGCATGCCGAAGCGGTCCACCCGGCCCCCGGCGGCGCGCACGGCCTCGGGCGCCACGTCCCGCGGATCCGAGGTGGCGGACCCGGTAAGGATCAGCACCAGATCGCCCGGCGCCTCCGCCACCGCGCGGGCGATGGCCCCGGTTTCGTGCGGCACCACGACCGGCGCCTCCATGGCGATCCCCAGCGCGTCGAGACGTCCCTGCACCGCGGGCACGCCCTTCTCGCCCGCGCCTCCGGCGATCTCGCTCACCACCAGCGCGGCGCGCGAGATCGCGGGCCGCGCGAGCCGGATCGCGCCCTGCGCGGCCTCGCAGGCTTCCGCCACGCGCGCACCATCCACGCCGTAGGAAATGATCTTCACCGTCCCGACCATGCCACCCGGCGCCATCTGCTGGAAAGGCGGCACGGTGGCGAGCGTGATCATCGGGTCCACGCGGTTGACGGCCGTGAGCCGCGCCTCGTCCATGGCCACGACCCCCGGGTGATCGGCGATCAGGTTGACCCGTCCGGTGAACGGATCGGTCAGGCGCAGGCCCGCGGCCCCGGGATCGGGCACCAGCGCGCGGGCAAGCGCCAGCGCCGCCTCGTTCTCGGCCATGTCGCCGGGATCGAGCCGCGCCACCGTCACCCGCTCCGCGCCTTCGGCGCGGAGCGCGGCCAGATCCTCTGCGGACAGGACGCGGCCCTTCGCGAGCTTGCCGGACGAAAGGCGCACCGAATGGGCCAGCATGGCCCCCTCGGCCTCGTCGAGCGGCACCGCCCCGAACCTCATGCCCCCTGCCTCAGGCCGCGCGTCATCTCGGCCAGGATCGCGACGGCGATCTCGGCCGGGCCCGCGGCGCCGATGTCGAGGCCGACCGGCGCGTGGACGCGCGCGATCTCATCTTGCGAAAAACCGGCCTCGGCCAGCCGCGCCACGCGCTTGGCATGCGTCCGGGTCGAGCCCAGGGCACCGATGTAGAACACGTCCGAGCGCAGCGCGCGTGCCAGTGCCGGGTCGTCGAGCTTCGGGTCGTGGGTCAGCAGAACGAGCGCGGTGCGCTGGTCGAGGCCGATCGCGTCCACGGCGTCGTCGGGCCAGTCGTGCAGGAGGCGTTCGCCGGGAAAACGCGCCTCCGAGGCGAACGCCTCGCGCGGGTCCACGAGAACGGGATCGTATCCGGCGATACGGGCCATGGGCACCAGGGCCTGCGCGATGTGCACCGCGCCCACCACGACGAGGCGCAGGGGCGGGTTGTGAATGGCGACGAAGGTGCGCGCATCCTCGACGCCGGAGCGATCCATGCGGAAGCGCTCGGCGAAGCCCTCGGTGGTCAGGCGGCGCGTCCCGCCCTCCAGATCGACGACATAGGCGACGGGGCGCCGCGCCGCGCGGTGATCCACGAGTTCGGTGAGCATCGCCTCGGGCAGCACGCGGCCCACGGGCTCGACCAGGACGCGGATCGTCCCGCCGCAGGCGAGGCCGACGGCGAAGGCATCCGCGTCCGAGACGCCGAACTCGAGAAGGCGGGCCTGGCCTTCCTCGATCGCCTCGAGCGCCTCGGCGACCACCGCGCCCTCGACGCAGCCGCCCGAGACCGAGCCCTCGATCGCGCCCTCGCCCGAGACGACGAGCTGCGCGCCGACGCGCCGGGGCGCGCTGCCCCAGGTCTCGACCACGGTGGCGAGCGCCGCGCCGCGCCCCTCGCGATGCCAGGCGAGCGCGGTCTCCGGGATGTGGTCGAAACGGTCCATCGGCATCTCCCGTCACGGGTCCTGTCGTGAAGGTAAGGCCACAGAGCGCAAACGCAAAGGGGCCGCGCCCTGCACGGGCGCGGCCCCTGTCGGTCAGGCCGGTGCCTGCGCGGCGCCGGTCACTCCGCCGGCACGCTCTCTCCGGCCTGCCGGCCCTCGCCCAGAGGGCGGTCGGGCAGCACGAAGGCCACCGCGACGAAGGCGAGGCCGAGCACGATGCCGAGCACGTCGCCCGGCAAGCCGGTCACGCCCGCGTAGCCCGAGCCCGGAACGGTCCCGAGGGTCACCTTGCCCCCGAAGATGTCGTCCAGAAGCCCGTTGGCCTGCCACCACGGGTAGCTCACCATGTAGGCGGCGGCGCCGAGCAGGCCGCCGGCGATAAAGAAGAGCGCGTCCTTGCGCCCTGTCGCCGCGGCGGCGACGCCCGTGCCCGGGCAGAAGCCCGAGGCGGCCCAGCCCGCGCCGAGCAGCACCCCGCCGATGAAGACACCGGCATAGGCGGCCTTCACCGACATGTGGCCGACATCGACGAGGCCCAGCATCTGCCCGCCGAACATCAGCACCGAGCCTGTGCCGATGGCGAGCAGGATGGTCTTCATCAGGTGCAGGTGCTTCAGGCTCAGCATGCGCCAGATCCAGTCGGGGTTGGTGGCCCCGATCCGGTCGAGGGTGAAGCCGAACGCGGCTCCGATCGCGATCGCGAGAATGATGCTTGTCATGGGTCAGGCCTCCCGCTTGTACATCATGAGTGCCACCGGCACGGCGGCGGCGAAGGCGCCGAGGGCGAAGATGTAGCCCGACACGGCGGTCTGCATCATCCCCGACATCATGTGCCCCGACGTGCAGCCCCCCGCGAGGCGCGCGCCGTAGAGCACGACGAAGCCGCCCGCGAAGGCCACGGCGTAGCGCTTCCACGCGCCGTCGCCGAAATTCGCGCGCCAGAGCGCGGGCGCGCTCCGCTCCTCCCGTGGCACCCAGCCCCGCGCCATGGCCGACAGGAAGGCGCCGAGCGCCATGGCAAGGACGAACACGAAGCTGTAGTTCAGCGGGTTGGCCGCGTTCGCCGCGTATTTCCCGCCCGACTTGGCGAGATAGGCGTTGGACGAGGTGTAGCCCTCCGCCGTCTGCTCGATGAGCGACGGGTTGAAGGCGCTGCCGACGATGCCGTCGAGAATCACGAACTGCGTCGAGACCCCGATGGGCTTCACCAGAAGCACCGCGAGGAAGAACACGAAGCCCAGCAGGACCCCGCCCGTTTTCCAGTTGAGTGGCATGACATTTCCCTTTCGCCGGTTGCGAAACACATTCCTTATTTGGAATACGGCTTCGCGCCCGCAAGGGCCTTGATGCAGATCAAGCCGCTCCTGGGGCGAGAGCAGACATGAGCCGCGCCCGCTCTCCGGCATCCTCGGGGGCGCAAAGTGCGGCGGCGAGCTCCTCGAGGGTGGCGATGGAATGGCCCGCGCGCAGGCTGTCCACACGGGGCAGCATGGCGCGGATCCCCTGCGCCTTCGGCGCGAACTCTCCGAAGCGCAGGAGAGGGTTCACCCAGACGAGCCGGCGCGCCGTGAGCCTGAGCCGCTCCATCTCGCGCTCGAGCCGCTCCGGGTCGCCGCGCTCCAGCCCGTCGGTGATCAGCAGCACCACCGCGCCCTGGCCCATCACGCGCCGCGACCAGTCGCGGTTGAAGGCGTGCAGGCAGTCGCCGATGCGCGTGCCGCCCTCCCAGTCCTGCGCCTCCGCCCCCGCGGCGGCGAGCGCGGCGTCCACGTCCCGCGCGCGCAGGTGCCGGGTGATGTTGGTGAGCCGCGTGCCGAAGGTGAAGGCGTGCACCTCCGACCAGCCCGCGCCCTTGCGGTTGGAGACCGCGTGGAGGAAGTGGAGGATCACCCGGCTGTACTGGCTCATGGAACCCGAGATGTCGCAGAGCGCCACGAGGTTCGGCCAGCGGGGCCTCGGCCTTGCGTGGTGAAGGCGCTGCATCTCGCCGCCGGTGCGGATCGCCGCGCGCAGCGTCCTGCGCCGGTCGATGGCGCGGCCGGACGGCGCGCCCACGGCGCGGCGCGAGGGGATCGGGCGGACGGGCAGCGTCAAGCCCGCGAGGATCCGCCGCGCCCTGGCGATCTCGTCGGCGCTCATCTGCTCGAAATCCAGCGTGCGCAGCCGTTCCTCGGCGGACATGGTGAGCGAGGCGTCGATCTCGATCTCGGTCTCGCCCTCCTCCTTTTCCTCGCGCTGCGGCGTCGCCGGCGGCTCGGCGCCGTGAAGGAGCGCCTCGGCGGCGCGCTTCTCGGCGGCCTCGGCCTGCCGCTCCTCGGCGACACCGCGCAAAGCGGGAAGCATCATCGCCATCATGTGCTCCATGAAGCGCGGATCGCGCCAGAACAGCCGGAAGACCTGCGCAAAGACACGCCGCTCCTCTGGACGGGAGACGAAGCACGCCTCGAGCACGTGATAGAAGTCGCGCCGGTCGGTGAAGCCCGCCGCCTCCACCGCGCGGGTCGCATCGGCCACGCGGCCCGTACCCACCCGCAGTCCCGCCTTGCGGAGCGCGCGGGCGAAATGCACGAGGTTCGCCACCAGCCGGGGATGCTCGGGCAGTTCGAGAGGCGCGTGTTCGGGCATCGGCGACCTAGAGGACCGTCCGACGGACCGGGGGCGCTGCCCCCGGACCCCCGGAGTATTTTCCGCCAAGAAGAAGACGGGGGCGGGGCGATCCGGGGCGGCGCCCCCGCGGGCGTGTGCGCCGGGCCGCGGGCGCGCTCATGCCGGCGCCAGTTCCGCGCGGGCTTCGTCGAGGATGCGCCTGGCCTCCGAGCCCTGCAGTTTCGCGATGTCGTCCTGGTATTTCAGGATCGCGCCGAGCGTGTCCGCGATCACCTGCGGCGAGAGCTCGATCATGTCGAGCGCGAGCAGGCATTTCGCCCAGTCGATGCTCTCGGCCACCCCCGGTTTCTTGAAGAGATCCTCGGTCCGCAGGCGCTGGACGAAAGCCACGACCTCGCGCGAGAGCGCCTCGGACGCCTCGGGCACGCGCTCGCCCAGGATCGCCAGCTCGCGGTCGAAATCCGGGTAATCCACCCAGTGGTAGAGGCAGCGGCGCTTGAGCGCGTCGTGCACCTCTCGCGTGCGGTTGGAGGTGATGACCGTGATCGGCGGCGCGGGCGCGCGCACAGTGCCGAGCTCGGGGATGGTGACCTGGAAATCGGAAAGCGCCTCGAGCAGGAAGGCCTCGAAGGGCGCGTCGGTGCGGTCGAGCTCGTCGATGAGCAGGACCGGCGGCCCGCCATCCTGCGGCGACATCGCCTCGAGAAGCGGGCGGCGGATCAGGAACCGTTCGGAGAAGAGCTCGTCGGTGAGCGTCTCGCGGTCGGTTCCCTCCACCGCCTCGGCGGTACGGATCGCGACCATCTGGGCGGGAAAGTTCCATTCGTAGACGGCCGAGGCCGCGTCGAGCCCCTCGTAGCACTGGAGCCGGATGAGCCTGCGGCCCAGCGCGGCGGAGAGCGCCTTGGCGATCTCGGTCTTGCCGACGCCGGCCTCGCCCTCGAGAAAGAGCGGCCGGCCGAGGCGCAGGGACAGGAACACCACCGTCGCCAGCGCGCGCCCGCAGACATAGCCTTCGCCCGCGAGCAGCCGCTCCACGTCGTCGATCGAACCCGGCATCGCCATGGCATGTCCTCCTCGTTGCCCAAGAGGGCACGGGGCGCGGCGCGGGTCAAGCGGCCGGCCTAGTTCGCCTTCGCGAAGGCGCCGGCGATGACGGAGAAGCCCTCGCGCGGCAGCGCACGGGGCTCGACCTCGAAGCGGGCCATGCGGCCCCGCGTCTCCGCGACGTCGAGGAAGCGCTCGATGGCGTGATAGGCGCGCCGGTTCACGTAGTCGTCGAAGAGCAGCGTAAGCGGCCTTGTCGTCAGCAGCATCGTCGTCAGCGCGCAGGCGAGACGGAACCGCCCGTCGATCAGCACGAGATCGGGCTGCACGAAATCCGGGCGTTCCCAGACCGAGACCGGGTAGCGATGGTAGCGGCGAAAGCCCGCGCCGTCGGCGGGCCGGCCCCACTTGCCTGTCGGGCCGATATCCACGTGGTGCAGGCGGACCGTCGCGGGGTATTCACCCGCCTCGAGCACCGCCTGCATGCTCTCTGCCCAGGCCTTGTCGCTTTCGACGGAAAACACGGTCTTGCCCGGCATCCCGGCGGCGAGGATCGTGGAGCCGCCGCTGCCGTATTCGAGGATCACCCGTGCCGCGGCATAGCGTTCGCGCACCCAGTCGGCCACCCGCGGCGGAAAGGTGAGAACCGGCGGCGCGATCATCCCGGCGGACCGTCGCGCCTCAGGCGGCGCGGCGGCGGCGCGCGCCCAGCGCCGAGGTCAGCACGTCGAGTTCCGGATCCATCCGCATCGAGGCGGCCTTGCGCCGGTGCCAGTCGAGTGCGCGGGCGTGGAGTTCGGCGAGGACCGGATCGGCGTGCAGTTCCGTGCGGATCGCTTCCGTCGCGGCGTCGTAGCGCGCGATGCTGGTGTCGGGCGCCTCGTTCAGATCGAAACGGTCCCAGTACTCGACACCGAGCACGTGGTGGGAGTGGTTGGCACGACCGCGCGCCCGCTTGACGAGGAAGCTGTCCATGGAGCGCAGCGCGTAGTGGTTGACCTGGGCGAGATCGAAGACGGGCGGGTTGCCGGTGCGGGTGCCGCCGACATGGTAGCGCGCGCCGCCCGGGAGCACCGCGATCTCCTCTCCGCGGCGATCCTTCGGCATCACCGGCGCGTGAAGGCCCATGCGGCCGAACTTTTCCTGGTTGGTGAAGATCGACTTCACGAACTTGCCGGTGTCGGGCCGCGAAACCGGGTCGTGGGGCAGTTCGGCCATGCGGAACTGGCCCGTCACCGGCGCGTCGGCGATCCGCTCGATCCCGGCGGAGCCGAAAATGCGCCACGGCACAGAGATCACGTCGGCCCCGCCGCCCGAGCCCTCGACCAGCGCCCGCACCGACCCGTCGCCCATGTGGATGTTCAGAAACTCGTCCACGTCGCAGACGAAGACCCAGCGCGCTTCCTGCACCTCCTTGTAGCGGCGCGCCTGACGCAGCGCGCTGCGGTGGATGCCGCCGGTGCGGATCGCGGTCGGATGGTGGCGCACCAGCCCCATCGCCTCGAGCCGTTGCAGGATCTCGACGGTGGTATCGGCGCAGTCGTTGGTGCAGACGACGATCCGGTCGAAGCCCAGCGCACGGTAATGGGCCATCCATTCGAGGATGTAGGGGCCCTCGTTCTTCATGGTCGAGACGACCGTGTAGAGGTCTCTGCTCATGCCATCTGCCCGGGCGGCCCTTCTGTTTTCCGTTCGGCCTGCCGTTAACCAGATTAGCACCCCATAGCTTGCGGAACAACGCCGGAGCGACGCTTCATGTAGAAGTATGGCGTTTCGGCACGGTGAAGAAGAAATCTTCCGGCATCGTCCCGTTCAGCACGGCGTCGGGGATCGCGTCGGGCCCGGCGAGGAAGACGCCCGCGCCGAAATGGCGGTGCAGGCGCGAAAGCCTGCGCAGGCGCGCCCCGGTGAGGGCGGCATAAAGCGCGGCGTAGTCCTCGCGCGTCTTCAGCTCCGCGATCTTGCGGCGATGGCGCGCCACCGAACGGAAATGGGCGTCGCGGATCTCCGGGTCTTCCATCAGGCGCGCGAATTCCGCCTCGGCCATGGGAAGCCGCGCCTGGATCGAGCGATCCTCCTCGGCGTTGTTGTTCATGCGGAACCAGTAGGCGAGGCCCTGGTCGCGATCGACGTGGTTCACCCGGCCCCGCTCGCGCTTGACGAGGAAGCTCTCCGCCGAGCGCACCGCGTAGTGGTTGAGCGTCACGAGATCGTAGCCCACGGTCTCGGCGGTGGAACGCCAGGCGTTGCGCCACTCCGTCTCGGACATGGGACGCCCCGAGCCGTTCACCCAGTCGATCTGGTCGACCAGCTGCGGGCGCAGTCCCTTCGGCCGGTGGACGCCGAGCTTCTTGAAGATGCCGAGATTGCGGAAAAGCGTCTTGAACCCCCAGGCCTGGTGCGGCTTGCGCGTCATCACGGGGGCGCAGCGGGTGAAGCGGCGGGTGATGAACTCGTCGCGGAACCCGGTCACGTCGGCGTTGCCGAAAAGCCGCCAGGTCATGGAGATCAGGTTGGCCCGGGGAACCGCGGCGAAGAGATCCTCGAGACGGCCCCCGCCCACATGGACGTTGATGAACTCGTCGACGTCCATGCAGACGATCCAGCCCGCGCCCCGGACCACGGGCTCGGCCTCCGCGGCGGCCAGGGCGGCGTGCTGGGGCTTCAGCCCGGTGCCGCGGAACGGGTTCTCGCGGTGCTGGACGAGGCCCTTGTGCTGGAGAAGCTCGAGCAGGGTGTCGGTGCCGTCGGTGCAGTCGTTGGTGTAGACGAGGAAATCGTCCACCCCGATGGCGCGGTGATAGGCCAGCCATTCGAGGATGAAGGGCCCCTCGTTCTTCATCGTCGTCACGGCGACCACCCGGTCGCCTTGCGCCTCGGGCGGCGTCGGGTCGATGGCCGGCATCCGCAGGGGGCGGGCGCCGAACTCCTCCGCGATCCCGAGCAGCGCGGGCGCCTCCACGAGGCTGGATTTCGGCACCAGGCGCGAGACCTTGGCCGCCTCCTTGCCCGTCTCTCCGTATCGCACGGCCATGCACCGGTAGAAACCGAGATAGGTCATCGGCACGGCCGCGCCCACGACCCGGATCATGCGCCACACCGCGTCCCGTGGCGCGACGTCCGGCGCGATGCACCAGCGCCGGTGGCGGCTGGTGTCGTCGAAGCGCAGGCAGGTATGATCGCCATGCCCTGCACGGGCGCCCTTGCGCAGGCCCCAAGGATAGGCGCGCCGGCCGCGCAGAAGCACCGTCCCCTGCGGCGCCGCCACGGCCTGGTCGAAAAGCGTGGCCTCCGCCGGGACCGCCGGCGCCCCCTTCAGACGGCCGAGCGCCCCCGGCATCGCCGGCACGAGATCGGTGACGTCGAGCGCGGCCACCGCCCGCGCCCGCGCGAGAAAGCGCCAGCGGACCAGTTCGTGGAAGGATTGCAGGCCGAGCGCGGAACGCCACGGATCGGGCGCGGGCGGCGTCATGCGATCCTTGCCCGGCGCGTCGGGCGCGTGGAAGGGATGCGCCTCGGCGCCGCGCCCCGGCTTGCCGAGCGGGATCGGCGCGCGCAGGAGGACGACCACGAGATCGTCGCACCCGGCCTCCGCCAGCCTTTCGCGCAAGGCTCCGGCGAAGACGGCCGCCTCTTCGGGCGGCGCGCGGTCGAGGATCACCGCGCCGCCGGCCCCGTGCACCCGGCGGTGCCATCCCAGCCAGTCGCCGACGGCGGCGGGCGATTCCCCGTTGCGCTCTCCGAGCAGGCAGTTGCGGCCGGAGAAGAGCGCGGTTTCCGGCGCGACCGGGGACAGCGCGCCCGGGTCCGGGGCGAGGCGGGGAACCGGACCGGGGGCCAGCGTCACGACCTCCGCGCCGCCCAGTGTCCCACGCTCCAGGATCCGCGCGGTGTCCGGCCCGGCAAATTCCAGCGGCGCGGTGCCGGGCGCGGAGAACATGCGGAAGACGTCGCCGCCGGGGCTTTCGGGATCGGGCGCGATGCAATCGAGCAGGTATCCGCCCGGCACGCGCCGCGCGCCCAGTTCGCGTTCCAGGACCGTCATCGCGCTTGCCGTCCTGCCGCCCGCCTCATGCGCTCAGCACCTTCACGCCCGGCATCCGGCGCAGGGCGGCGAGGTCGCGCTCGTAGCTGTCGGCGAGCGTGCGGACGAAAGCCTCGTCCCAGCCGGGCACCGAGATCACCTGGTAAAGCTGCTCGGGCGGCACGAACTTGTCGACATAGGCCTCGAACACGCCGGCGAGGAAGGCGGGATCGAGATTGTCCTTTGCCGCGAGGAACGTCTCGAGGCTTTGCAACGCCTCCGCGGGCAGCAGGTCGGCCAGGCCGTCGCAGAGCCCATCCGTCACGACCATCTCGGGAAGGCCCGCGGCGACATGCATCAGCACCGGCCAGGTGTAGGGCTGCTCCTCGCGGGACCAGACGACGACCGGCACGCCCGGGTTGGCCTCCACGAGGCGGCCGATCACCTCCGCCCAGCTCAGCGCCCGCGGGTCGGCCGAGGCGATCTCGGCGCGCAGCCGGGCCGTGGCGTCGGCCTCCGGGTCGCGGGCGAGCGCCGCGCTCACGAGGGCGAGCGGCTGCGCGACCGCGACCATCAGGGTGCAGGGGATCTCGCCGAACATCGCCCGCCACCAGGTCGGCCTCAGATGCGCGTCGGGCAGAAGCCGCCCATCCCCTAGCAGCCGGTCCGCCCCCCCGAGAAGGGTCGCGTCCGAGAAGAAGCCGTGGCGCGGCTCGTCCGGCAGCCGCAGCCGCTTCCAGATGTCGGACAGTTCCTCGCAGGGCGCCGCCGCGCCCTCCAGCCTTTCGGCGAGCGCCCGGAACTGGCGCCGGTAGTACCGCGGCAGCGGCACGTCGATCCCGAGCGCCTGCAGGAGGGCCGTGTTCCGGCGCAGCGCCGAGAGAAGCGGCCCCTCCACCCCGTCGGCGGCGCCCACGAAAAGCGTCGCGCTGAAGCGCGCCGTCACCTCGCCATCCCCGCTTGCCGCCACCGGCCCTGTCGCGCCGTCCATGCCGCATGTCCCCTCAAAGCCGTTCGCCGTCCGCCCGGGCGGCGGCGAGCATGTCGTCGAGAGCCGGACGCGTGCGCCGGATCTCGTTGTCGATCCTGCGCGTATAGGGCACGTCGCGCAACTCGGGCATCGTGCGCTCCAGCATGAGGTCGTTGACGTGGAACGCGTCGCGGATCGGCGGGGGCAGCGAGATGAAGGCCTCGAGTATCGCCCTGTCCGCGCTCGGCGTGCCGTAGAAGTTCCGGTTCGTGGCGTAGAAAAGCGCGCCCTGCCCGTGGGTCCGGAAATGTTCCAGGCTCGCGAAATCGAGCGCGCGCCGCCGCGCGGGCTCCGGCAGTGTCCCGAGCCAGCCTGCATAGGCGTTCCTGAACCAGGGGTCGGTTTCCGCCCAGTCATGGCCGATCATCAGCATCCGGACGCCGATCGTGGTGCTGTGCGCCCGCCCGCGCGAGCGGTTGAATTCCGCGATGCCCTTTCGACGCCAGAGAACGGCCTTGGACAGGTCCGTGACGTTGCCGCGCAGCACCGTGCCGCCCGGGGGCAGCGCCTGGCGCACCTCGATCTCGGGCTTCTTCTCGCCCGGCCCGCCCGGCAGCAGCCCGAGCGCGATGCGCTGGCGCGCGTTCATCCGCGCGGCGAAACGCTTCGATGTGCGAAGGCCCGTCTCCTCCACAACATCGATCCGGCGCAGCGCGATGCCGGCGCGCGTCGCAAGCTCGCCCGCGATGCGCATGTCCATCATGGTGTTGAAGTTGGTCCGATGCACGAAGGCAAGGTCGATCCGGTCGAGGAACGGGGCGCAGAACGCCAGCAGCAGCCGCGCGTCGGCGCCGCCCGTCAGCGGAAGCATGGCCGGCGTGATCGCCTCCGTCAGGGCGCCCAGAACCTGCCGGTGGCGCAGGACGGCGCGGTCGATCCGCTCTTCCACCGCATCGCGGTCGAGCGGACAGGTGAAATCGGCATCCGGCGCGGGCCAGTGCCGGTGCGCGACGAAACGGCCAAGATCCAGGAAGTGGTTGCACATCAGGCGCTTCGCGTGCCGATCGGGGGTATGCCCGAAGGCGAAGCGCCCGCCCGCGCCGGGCCCGGCGATGTCGAACGCGGGATAGTCCGTGTTCGGCTCGACGGGCCTGTCGAGCGCCATGTAGAGCGTCGCGCCGACCAGGCGCGCGCGCGGCTCGTAGACCGCGCCCAGACAGCCGCTCGGATCGAGATAGAGCCGCGCGAGCGCCGGCGCGACGATGACGAAAGCGTAGCGCCCCCCGCAGGCCGAAAGTGCCTCGGCCAGTCGCGACGGGTCGCGCGCCCGCGCGAGGTGATCCGCGAGAACCGCATCGGTCACGAACCGCCCCGCCCCATCCACCGCCTGCCCCATGAGCGCGACGTGCAGCCCGGCCTCCGGCAGCGCGGCGCGCGCCCCCGGCAGGGCGGGCCCATGGTGGAGGTGCCAGCGGCCGAGCGGAACATGGGAAAAACCGGGCAGATCGGCGTGGGACGTTTCGGCCAGCACCCATTGCTGGCTGAAGCCGTCGCGGAAATTGTGGCTTTCCGCCTCGCAAAGCGCGACGGCCTGAAGGCGCAGGATGCGCGTGGCGGGGGCCGCGCCCTCCCTCGCCATGCGCTACCCCCCGCGCCGGCGAAGCTCGGCCTGCGCTGCGCGCATAGCCTTGCGGAAATGCGGCGCCCGGCGGCGCGCCAGGATCGCCTCGCAGTAGCGGATCACCAGGCTGGGGCGGTTGCGCGCCTCGATCCGGCGCAGAAGTTCCTTTTCGTAGCGCGGGTTGCCCCGCCGCGCGCGCATGTGGCGGTAGAACCGCAGGGGCGTCAGGCGGTTCTCGACGCAGTCCAGGACGACCGGCTTCAGGATGCCGAGCCTCAGCCAGAGCGAAGCGATCCTGTGGCCCATGTGCCGGCAGTAGAATTTCCTGACATTGCCGCCCTGGAAAAGCGCCGCGTGCATCGCGTCGAGCTGAGACGACGGGTCGAAGAAGAGATGCACCCGGCGCGCCGCCGCCGTCATCTCCGGCGCGAAGCCGTAGCGGCCGGTGAAATCGCGCCGCCAGACCCGGTGATAGCGCGTTTCCCAGCTTGCGACCTCCCGCGAAAGCGTGGCCTGCGGCGAGATCGCGATCACCGTGGCGCCGGGCGCTGCGGCCGAGAAGACGCAGGCCGCGTAGCCGCCCATCGATGCGCCGTAGAAGACCACGCGCTCGAAGCGGTCGAAGAACCCCGCGTCGCGGAGCCGGTCGAAGAAATCGAACACCGCCGCGTCGCGGTACCAGGTCCAGCCATGCGCCATGAGGCCCAGCATCGACCAGCCCTGGCCCGAGACGAAGCCGTAACCCCAGGGCATCCGGTCGGCGGCGTTGTCGCGCACGTGGTCGAGGTTCTCGAAGGTGACGATGAGCGTCGGGCCCGCCTCCACGAAAAGCGCCGAGTGCTCCGACCCGATCTCCTCGTAGAAGCCGCGCTCCGCGCCGATCCGCGCCAGCGCCGCCCGCATCTCCGCGCGTGCCGCGGCCGGGGTGTCCGCCGGGGTCTCGAGCGCCTCGGACACGGGCTCAGCCGGCCTTCTCTATGAGCACGCGGCGGCGGTTGCCGCGTCGGTCGATCTCGCGCAGCGCGCCGAGATGGGCGAGCTCCGCGCACTGGGGCGCGAACCGGCCCTCGCGCAGGTCGAGAACGATGCGCCCGCCCGGTGCCACGTTGCGCTCGAAAAAGCGCATGTAGGCAGCGACCGGAAAGTGGAACCCGCAGGCCAGAAGGCTCACCGCGAGATCCACCTCGCCAAGGGCGTGCACGTCCTCCCGCTCCGGGTTGAGCGTGCGCACCCGCTCCGCCGGCACGCCGTTGCGGGTGAGGAACGCCCTTGCCCGGGCCAGGTCGGAGTAGGCCGCGCCCTCTTCGGCGAAACCGAAATGCCGGCGATCGTTCTCCTCGATGTCGATCAGGATCACCTCCGCGCCCGACTCGCGCGCTGCGAAAAGGTCGAAGACGCCGTAGCCGCACCCGATATCGGCGACCCGGCGGGGCGCCGGGGCGCCGAGCGCGGCCATGAGCGCGCGGTATTCCGCGCCGATGTCCGCCACGACGCGGGCGGGGATGTCCGCGCCCTTCTCGGCCACTGCCGCCTCCAGCGGGGCGGCGTCGCCGTGCGTCCACGCCTTGACGAGGCGTCCGACGCGCTTCACGTCCCACAGCACCTCGGATCGCTGAAGCACGAATTTCAGGTGATCGTCGGGACCGAACATCGCGTAGTCGAGCGTGTCGGGCGCGATCGCGTCCGGGCCGGCAAGGGCGTCTGGCGTCATGTTCCGGACCCTCCCGCGGCCGCGTCGCGAAAGAGCTCGGTCGCGCCCTGCTCGATCCGCTCGCGGCACGCCTTCACGAAACGCTCGTCGACCGCGTGGCGGCGGCAGAGTTGACCGACGCTTTCCTCGCCCCGCAGCGCCGCAAGCCCGATCTCGGCGCGGAACGCGGGGTCGTCGCGCCGCGCGGCGGCGGGCCGCGCCTTGGGCGGGATGGGCGCCGCGCCCGGGTCGATCCCGTGCTTCGCGATGAGGCCCTCCATGTAGCTGCCCCGGCGCGGGCGGTTGCCCTCCTTCTCCTCGAGGCGCGGCTTCATGCGCCGGGCCCAGAAATGCACCCCCCGCGTCTCGGGGCCGAGGCGGGAGGGGATGTCGAACCGGCTCTGGATCATGTGGTTCCGGTGCTTGAAGGAGACGGGGTAGAACACGCTCTGCGGCCGGGCGTGGCCGATCTCCCCGGTCTCGCGCAGGAACCACGTGACGGCGGCCGGGCCGGTGAACCCCCAGTCCTGCTCGGTCATGTGCACCGGCGCCCCGGCATCGCGCGCGGCCTCCAGCTCCTGCCGCTGCCAGGGCTTGAGCCACGGCGCGATGGCGTACTCGTCGCGGAAGAAGTCCAGCAGACCGTTGAGCGTGGGCGAATCCGGCGTCAGCCCCAGCACCGCGTTGCACACCAGCCCCTCCTTCTCCCATCCGAAGACGTGCGGCGTCTCGAAATCGAAGGGCCTGTGGCAGTACATGTCCGCGTCCACCCAGATCTTGCGCGTGTTGCGCAGGAGGTGGAGGCGCCAGAGATCGGCGTGGATCGCCGGGCTTCCGGTCCGGGCGTGGCGCAGCATCGGCTCGCCCGGAAAGATCTCGGCGGCGTTGCCGGGATGGACGCCGGGGGGCAGGTTGCCGACGGGCGCGTAGCTGTAAAGCGTCACGTGGTGGCCCGCGTCGGCAAAGGACTTCAGGCAGAGCTGCTCGAGCCAGGAGAGCCGCCCGCCGATCCAGAGGCTCGCAATTTCCGGGAGTGCCGCCATCCGCGCCCGTATACCGCCCTCTTCGCGCCTGCCATCGTGTCGCACCGCCGCCGACCCGCGTGGCCTGCGCCGATCTGTCGGGCGCTTCCCCGCCTCTTGGCGTATAGTGCCGGAAGCGGCAGTCTGCGGCAACCGTCCGATTCGCGGCCCGGTCACGGCGCGGCGCGGATCGGCCCGCAATTTCGCCGCAAAACGGCACTACCCCCTCGGCCAGAGGCCGGCGACAGACCGACGAACGAGTGATCCGATGCCCGACGCCCCCCTGCGCGACACCGAGCTCCTGAGCGGCCTCGACAGGCCGGAATGGCTCAGGCAGTTCGCGGCGATCACCCGCGCGAACGGGCATTTCCAGGTGCTCGATACGCGCCACCTCGCCGCCTACGTCGATCACGGCGCGACGCTTCTCGTCACCTTCGAGACGCTCGAGGGCATCCGCGCGCTCTCCGAACGCCACGAGCCGCTTGGCTGGGATTTCGTGCGCGCGGATGGCTGGTCGCATCTCGCGATCATCAGCGACGGCGATACCTGGTTCCGGTCCCAGGGCGTCTACGATTACGTCGACACGCTGATCGACGAGGCATTCTTCGACGATTTCGAGCGCGTTGTCGTCTACGGGGCCGGCCCATGCGGTTACGCCGCGGCGGCCTTCTCGGTCGCTGCGCCCGGTTCGGTGATCCTCGCCGTCCAGCCCCAGGCGACGCTCGACCCCGAGATCGCGGGCTGGGACGACCGCTTCGTCGAGATGCGACGGACCGATTTCACCGACCGCTTCGGCTTCGCGCCCCGGATGGCCGAGGGTGCCGAGGAGGGGTTCCTGATCTACGACCCCTTCGAGCGGCTCGACGCGATGCACGCGGCGCTTTTCCAGTCGGACCAGGTCGCGCGCCTCAAGTTGCGCCACATGGGCGATGCATTGCAGACCGATCTCATGGAGATGCGGCTTCTGACGCCGCTGCTGCGGGCCGCCGCCGACGGCGCGCTCGACGCGAGCCTTTTCCACGAATTGCTGCGCGCGCGGCGCGAGCATCTGCCCTACCTCCGCCGGCTTCTCGCCAAGCTCACCCAGGACCGCCGCGACGGCCTCGCGCGGCGGCTTTGCGCCAACGTGACCGCGCGGCTGAACGCGCCGCGTTTCGCCCGGCGCCTCGAAGCGCTGGAGGAGGCTGCCACGGCGGAGAAGGTGGGCGCCGACTGAGCCGCGGGCCGCGGGCTCTGGCGCGCCGCGGCGGGATTGTGTAAGCGCCGCATCCATGACCGAGACGCTGACGCTTCGCCGGCCCGACGACTGGCACCTCCACCTGCGCGACGGCGCGGTGCTGCGCGCCGTGCTGCCGGAAACCGCGCGCCACTTCGCCCGGGCGATCGTGATGCCGAACCTCGTGCCGCCGGTGGTCACCGCGGCCGACGCGCGGGCCTACCGGGACCGCATCCTCGCCGCGCTGCCGGCGGGCATGTCGTTCGAGCCGCTGATGACGCTCTACCTGACAGAGGACACAGATCCCGACGACGTGGTGAGCGCCCATGCCGAGGGCCTCGTGACCGCGGTGAAGCTCTACCCGGCCGGCGCCACCACGAACTCCGCCTCGGGGGTGCGCGATTTCGGGCGCGTGCGCGGGGTGCTCGAGCGCATGGCCGAGGCGGGCGTGCCGCTCTGCGTGCATGGCGAGGTGACCGATCCCGACATCGACATCTTCGACCGCGAGGCGGTCTTCATCGACCGCGTGCTCGACCCGATCCGCCGCGCGACGCCGGGCCTGCGGGTGATCATGGAGCACGTGACCACCGCCGACGCGGTGGATTACGTGACATCGGCCGCGCGCGACCTCGGCGCCACGATCACCACGCATCACCTCGTGATCAACCGCAACCACATCCTCGCCGGGGGCATCCGTCCCCATTACTACTGCCTGCCCGTGGCCAAGCGCGAGGCGCATCGCCGGGCGCTGCGTGCCGCGGCCACCTCCGGCGATCCCCGCTTCTTCCTGGGCACCGACAGCGCGCCCCACGTCGACGCGGCGAAGGAAACCGCCTGCGGCTGTGCCGGGATCTTCACCGCGACCAACACGCTTTCGATCCTCGCCCATGTCTTCGAGGAGGACGGGGCGCTGGACCGGCTGGAAGGGTTCGCCTCCCTGCACGGCCCGGCCTTCTACGGGCTCGCGCCGAACGCGGACACGATAACGCTGAAGAAGGGCGCGCCCACCGGCTGTCCGGAAAGGATCGAGACGGCCGACGGCCCGGTGACGGTGTTCGACCCCGGTTTCGACCTGCACTGGCGGGTGGCATGAGCGCGCACACGTCTTTCAAGACGTGTGGCAAGGGGCTTCGAAGCCCCTTGCACGCCCGGCCCAGGCGCCGCCCCCGGACCGAAACGATGCGAGGAAACAGCCGATGATCCCCACCGCCGCCCCGCCCCGCGAAGAGATCGCGCGCCTCGCGGCGCGCATGCTGCTCGAGGTCCGGGCCGTCCATTTCAACGCGGAGGAGCCCTTCATCCTGGCCTCGGGCCTGCCTTCGCCCACCTACATCGACTGCCGCAAGCTGATCTCCTTTCCGCGGGTGCGCGCGGCGCTCATGGACTACCTCGCCGCGACCGTGCTGCGCGAGGCGGGCTTCGAGGCCTTCGACGTGGTCGCGGGCGGCGAGACGGCGGGCATTCCCTTCGCCGCGCTCATCGCCGAGCGGTTGGCGCTGCCCATGGCCTATGTCCGCAAGAAGCCCAAGGGGTATGGCCGCAACGCCCGCATCGAGGGGGTCGTGGCAGAGGGCGACCGGGTTCTGCTGGTCGAGGACCTGACCACCGACGGCGGCTCCAAGCTTTCCTTCATCGACGCGATCCGCGAGACGGGGGCATCCTGCGCGCACACGGCCGTGATCTTCTCCTACGGGATCTTCCCGGAGACCGGGACGCGGCTGGCCGGGCACGGCGTACGGCTTCACGCGCTCACCACATGGCCCGACGTTCTGGCCGAGGCGCGCGCGCAGGGCGCCTTCGATCGCGCGACGCTCGACGAGGTCGAGTCGTTCCTGGCCGACCCCCGGGCGTGGCAGGCGGCACGGGCCGGCACCCCTCCGCCGCCCGAGAAGACATCCTGAACTTGCGACATCTTGTTGCGACTTCCTGCCGATACGCAGGATGTTGAGAAATTTATTTCACAGGAAATCCACAGAAACATACAATTTGCCCGCGCGACGACGGCTCGCCTAGACAGGCCGGACACAAGAACAAGAGGGCAGTCATGACCGAACTCGCGGCGATCAATCCGACCGGGGCCGAGATCGAGGCCCCGGAAACCATGCCGCACTCGATCGAGGCCGAGCAGCAGCTTCTGGGCGCGATCCTGACCAACAACGACGTCTACGACCGCGTGGCCAACCTGATCGGCCCGCAGCACTTCTACGAACCCGTGCACGCGCGGATCTTCGATCTCGCCGCGGCGCGCATCGCCAAGAACAACCTCGCCTCGCCGGTCACGCTCAAGGCCTTCATGGAAGACGACGAGGGGCTGAAGGAGCTGGGCGGGCCGGCCTACCTCGCACGTCTCGCAGGCGCCGCCATCGCGGCCTTCGCGGTGCGCGACGACGCGCAGCTCATCTACGACCTGGCGGTGCGGCGCGAGCTCATCGCGCTTGGCCGCGACATCGCCGCGCGCGCCGCGCGGGTCGACGTGGCCGAGGAGCCGCGCGAGCAGATCGTGGTCGCGGAACAGGCGCTTTACAGCCTCGCCGAGCAGGGACAGGCGCAGTCGGGCTTCCAGTCCTTCCTGAGCGCGGTCACCGACGCGGTGAAGGTCGCCAACGCCGCCTACCAGCGCGAGGGAGGGCTGGCGGGGGTGTCCACCGGGCTTGCGGATCTCGACGCGAAGCTGGGCGGGCTGCACAAGTCGGACCTGCTGATCCTCGCGGGGCGGCCCTCCATGGGCAAGACCTCTCTCGCGACCAACATCGCCTTCAACATCGCCAGGGCCTACCGGCGCGGTGCGCTGTCGGACGGGACAGAGGGCGCGGTCGACGGCGGCGTGGTCGGCTTCTACAGCCTCGAGATGAGCGCCGAACAGCTCGCCGCGCGGGTGCTCTCGGAGGCGGCCGAGGTGCCCTCCGAGCAGATCCGCAAGGGCGACATGACCGAGGAGGAGTTCCGCCGCTTCGTCGAGGCGGCCAAGGCGCTCGAGGCCTGTCCGCTCTACATCGACGACACCCCGGCCCTGCCCATCGCGCAGCTCGCCGCGCGGGCGCGCAGGCTAAAGCGGACCCACGGGCTCGACGTGCTGATCGTGGACTATCTCCAGCTCGTGCGCGGCACCGGCCGCTCGGAGAACCGGGTGAACGAGATTTCCGAGATCACCCAGGGCCTCAAGGCCATCGCCAAGGAGCTCGACATCCCGGTGATCGCGCTCTCGCAGCTCTCGCGCCAGGTGGAGTCCCGGGAGGACAAGCGCCCGCAGCTGTCCGATCTGCGCGAATCGGGCTCGATCGAGCAGGACGCCGACGTGGTGATGTTCGTCTTCCGCGAGGAATACTACAAGGAGCGCGAAAAGCCGGGCGACCACGACCTCGAGGCGATGGCCCGCTGGCAGGAAGAGATGGAACGGCTGCACGGCCGCGCCGAGGTGGTCATCGGCAAGCAGCGCCACGGCCCCATCGGCACGGTGGAACTTGCCTTCGACGGCCGCTTCACCCGCTTCAGCAACCTCGCGAAGCCCTGGCAGCGCCCCGCCGGGGAGAATTTCTGAGCAAGGCACGCGATGCCGCGCGGCCGCACGGCGATGTGACTGGACAGACGCGCCACCCCTTGCGCCAATGGGCCATGCGGTTCGCAGCCCTCATCGCGCTTGCCCTCTGGCCCGCAGCCGCCGCGGCGTGGGAGCCGGACGGCGTGGAGGTGGACCTCGAACTCGTGCTCGCGGTGGACGTCTCGCGCTCGATGTCCCCCGAAGAGCTGGAAATCCAGCGCCGGGGCTATGCCGAGGCGCTGCGCTCGCCCGAGGTGATCGCCGCGATCGAGGGCGGGCTGATCGGGCGGATCGCGCTCACCTACGTCGAGTGGGCCGGGCAGTACGCCCAGCGCGGCGCCGTCGACTGGGCCCTGATCGACGGGGCGGCGGCCGCGGACGCCTTCGCGGACCGGATCGGCGCGCATCTCGAGCCCGCGATGCGGCGCACCTCGATCTCGGGGGCGCTGCTCTACTCCGCCACGCTTTTCGAGCGGAACGGCTTCGACGGGTTGCGGCGCGTGATCGACATCTCGGGCGACGGCCCCAACAACGAGGGCCGGCCCGTGCCCGCCGCGCGCGACTCCGTGCTCTCGCGCGGGATCACGATCAACGGGTTGCCGCTGATGACGCCGGAAGACCGGCTTCAGGTCTGGGACATCGCCGATCTCGACGCGTATTACGAGGCATGCGTGATCGGCGGGCCCGGTGCCTTCGTCATTCCCGTGGTGGGCTGGGACCAGTTCGCCGACGCGGTGCGCCGCAAGATGGTGCTGGAGATCGCGGGGACCGGGCCCGCGCGGTTGTGGCAGGCACAAGGCCGCGCAGACTACGACTGCCTCGTGGGCGAGAAGATCTGGGAACGCTACCGGCGTTACTGGGGCGAGCCCTGAAGAGCCACGAGCCCGCCGAAGGCCGGGCTTTCCTCCCACGCGCCGGGGATGCCATGCAGATGCCGCGCCGCCTTGATCGTCCCGGCATGGGTCACGACGAGCGTGCCGTCCCCGGGCGCCGCGGCCAGCGCCGCCGCCACCCGGTCGCGCAGCTCGGCCACGCTTTCCCCGCCATGGGGGCGCGCGTGCAGGAAATCCGCCGCCCAGGCATCGAGTTCGGCGCGCGGGATCGCGTCCCACGCCATCCCCTCCCAGCGGCCGAAATCCATCTCCGTCCAGAGCGCCGCGACCTCGACATCAAGGCCGCGCGCGGCGCCGATGCGCTCCGCGAGGCGGCGGCAGCGCGAAAGCGGGCTGGTGACGAGGTGGCGGATCCCGGGCAACGCGGCCAGCACCGCCTCCGCCTCCGCCTCGAAGCTTTCGGCCAGCGCGAGGTCGGTCCGCCCGTAGCAGGTGCCCGGCGCGACCGCCGGCGTCGTGTGGCGCAGAAGCGTCAGGCCCCTGCCACGACCCCGAGAAGAAGCCCGAGCTCCGCCATCTGCTGCGTCGCGCCCAGACAGTCGCCGGTGTAGCCGCCAAGCTTGCGCAGGTAGAGCCGCGCGATCCCGCCCGCGAGACCGGCGCCCCCGAGAAGCCCCGCCGCCGCCGCACCCGGACCAAGCACGAGCGCCAGCGCGAGCGCCCAGGCCGCCGCCGTGGCCAGCGCCACCCGGTGGCCCGCCGCGCTCACCGAAGGCGCGACGAACTTCGCGCCGTCGTCGCGGGCATAGTCGAACCGCGCCACCACCGCGACGGGCGCGTAGCGGCTGATCCCGTGGCCCAGAAGCAGCGCGCAGGCGGCCTCCGCCGGGGCGAGCGCCATCAGCGCCGCCGCCTTGAGGGCAAGCGTCAGCCCGAGCGCCAGCGCGCCGTAGCTGCCCAGCCGGCTGTCGCGCATGATCTCGAGCGCGCGCCCGGGCGTGACCCCGCCGCCCAGCCCGTCGGCCGCGTCGGCGAGCCCGTCCTCGTGAAAGCCGCCCGTGGCGAGGACGGTGGCCGCCATGGACAGAAGCACGGCGACGGGCCAGGGCAGCGCCGCGGCCGCGGCCAGCAGGACGGCGGCCCCGATCGCGCCCACCAGAAGCCCCACCGCGGGGTAGTAGCGCGTCGCACGCAGAAGCCGCGCGTCGGAAAACGGCAGGTCGCGCGGCACCGGAAGGCGGGTCAGGAACTGCACAGCCAGCGCGAACACGGCCAGCTCGTCCCGCCAGCCGCCGAAAGGGGATTCCCGCGTCATTGCGACGCTTTAGCCGCCCCACGAGGGGTGGGCAAGCACCGCCGCGCGCGGCGACGGGGCCTTTTGCCTTGACCTCGCTCGCGGGCATGCCAAACACGCTGACATGGCGCAGGCTAAGCTGACGATCGACCTCGACGCGCTGGTGGCGAACTGGCGCGCCCTCGACGCCCTGACGCAGGGCGAAACCGCCGCCGTGGTGAAGGCCGACGGCTACGGGCTCGGTCTTGCGCAGGTCGCCCGCGCGCTGGCGCGGGCGGGGGCCCGCAGCTTCTTCGTCGCCATCGCCGAGGAGGGCGCGGCGCTCCGCCGCATCCTGGGCGAGGGGCCGGAGATCTTCGTCTTCGCCGGGCACATGGAGGGCGATACGGCGCTTCTGGCGGAGTTCTCGCTGGTGCCGATGCTGAACTCCATCGACCAGATGGTGCGCCATGTCGAGGGCCTGCCGGGCGCGCCCTTCGGCATCCAGCTCGACAGCGGAATGAACCGCCTCGGGATGGAGCCGGCCGAGTGGCAATCCCTGCGAGACGTGGCGCTGGAACTCGGCCCGCGCCTCGTGATGAGCCATCTCGCCTGCGCGGACGAGCCCGACCACCCGATGAACCGCGCGCAACTCGCCACCTTCCGCGAGATGACCGACGGCCTTACCGCGCCACGCTCGCTCGCGGCGACGGGCGGTGTTCTGCTGGGACCGGACTACCATTTCGAGATGACGCGCCCCGGCATCGGCCTTTACGGCGGCGCGCCCTTCGACGATGCGCAGCACGTCGTCACGCTGGACGTGCCGGTGATCCAGACGCGCGAGATCGCGGCCGGGGAGACGGTCGGCTACGGCAACAGCTGGACGGCCGAGGCGCCCGCGCGCATCGCCACCATCTCGGCGGGCTACGCCGACGGTCTGCACCGCATCATGGGGCCGAAGATCAGCGTTCACGCCGACGGCGTGCCCTGCCCGGTGCGCGGGCGCATCTCGATGGACCTGATCGGGGTCGAGATCACCCATCTTGAGGAAGCCCCAGCGCATCTTCGGGTGCTGGGCGCGCATCAGGGGGTGGACGACCTGGCAGAGGCGGCGGGAACGCTCGGATACGAGATCCTGCCCGCGCTCGGCGCGCGCGACGTCCGGAGATATTCGCGCACATGAGCCCCACGGCACCCCTCGCCGCCATCGGGCGCACGGTGCTGTCCATGCTCGCCGCGGCCGGCGCGGTGACCTTCTACGCGGGCCGGGTCGTGGGACACCTCTTCCGCCCGCCCTTCTACGCGCGCGAATTCCTGCATGCAGTCGTCCAGATCGGCTGGCTGTCGCTGCCCGTGGTCGGGCTGACCGCCGTCTTCACCGGCGGCGCGCTCGCGCTTCAGATCTACGCCGGCGGCTCGCGCTTCAACGCCGAGGCGGTGGTGCCGCAGATCGTGGCCATCGGCATCGTGCGCGAACTCGGCCCGGTGCTGGGCGGGCTGATGGTGGCCGCGCGTGTGGCATCCTCCATCGCGGCCGAGATCGGCACCATGAAGGTGACCGAGCAGATCGACGCGCTGGTGACGCTGTCGACCCACCCGTTGAAGTATCTCGCCGTGCCGCGCGTCCTGGCCGCAACGCTCTGCGTGCCCGTGCTGGTGGCGGTGGGCGATTCTATCGGGATCCTGGGCGGCTACCTCGTGGGCATCACGCGGCTGGAGTTCAACGCCGCGGTCTACCTGGAGAACACCGCGGACTTCCTCGAACGCTGGGACATCGTCTCGGGCCTCATCAAGGGCGCGGTGTTCGGGTTCATCGTCGCGCTCATGGGCTGCTATCACGGCATGACATCGGCGCGGGGCGCGCAGGGCGTGGGCCGGGCGACCAAGACGGCGGTCGTGTCCTCGAGCGTGCTGATCTTCGCCGCCAACTACATCCTGACCGAGCTTTTCTTCGCCGCATGATCGAGCTTACGGGCATCCACAAGGCCTTCGGCGAGAACCGCGTCCTGCGCGGCGTGGACCTTAGGGTGGAGACCGGGACCTCGATGGTCATCATCGGCGGCTCGGGTACCGGAAAATCCGTGCTGCTGAAGTGCATCCTCGGCCTCGTCGCGCCCGATGCCGGCGTCATCCGGCTCGACGGGAAGGACACGCGCGCAGGCGACCGCGACGCCTTTCTCGCGCGGTTCGGGATGCTCTTCCAGGGCGGCGCGCTCTTCGACTCGCTGCCCGTGTGGCAGAACGTGGCGTTCCGGCTGCTGCGCGGCTCGCTCCGGCGCCCACGCGACGAGGCGCGCCAGATCGCACTGGAAAAGCTGCGGCGCGTCGGGCTCGGCGAGACCGTGCTCGACAAGTACCCGGCCGAGCTTTCGGGTGGGATGCAGAAGCGCGTGGGACTGGCGCGCGCCATCGCGGCCGAGCCCGAGATCATCTTCTTCGACGAGCCCACGACCGGTCTCGATCCGATCATGGCCGGCGTCATCAACGATCTCGTCCGCGAGATCGTGACCGAGATGGGCGCCACCGCCATGACCATCACCCACGACATGACGAGCGTCCGGGCCATCGCGGACAACGTGGCGATGCTGCATGACGGGGTGATCCAGTGGACGGGCCCGGCCACGGACATGGACGCATCGGGCGATCCCTACCTCGACCAGTTCATCAACGGCCGCGCCGAGGGCCCGATCGCCGCGGTGCGCTGAGGCGCTGGCGCGCCGGGACGCGCGCCTCTATCTTCACGGGCAACGGGGAAAGCGAGCGGGCATCGCATGACGGGCTTCGAGCCGAATTACACCGTGCTGAGCTTTCTCGCGCTCAAGCAGTTCGCCTACCTTCCGGCGATCCTCGCGCTCGCCGTGCTTCGCGCCATCGCGGCCGAGGGGCCCAGCCGGGCCTGGGCGGCGGCGGCGGGCCTTTTGTCCTGCGCGGGGATCTTCGCCCTCTTCGGCCCCGCGGTGCTGGGCCTCTGGTCGGGGCCGGTGCACGCGGCCTCCAGCACGCTCGCGCGGGCGGGCGGCGGCATGGTGGTGCTTCTTGCCGCGACGGCGCCGCTGGGCCTCTCGGGCCTGGCCCGCGGCATGCGCTGGCGCTGGATCGACTGGGCGCACGGCCTTCTGGTCCTGGCCCTTCTGCTTCTCTGGCTTCTGACCCGGTAGCGGGATGCACGCGGGCCACCGGATCGGGGCGTCGCGCGCCCGGCACATGACCGCCCTTCGCGTCGCAAATCTCGCGCTTCTGGTGCTTTACCCGGTGGCGTGGTTCGCGCCCCTGATGCGGGCGGGGCTGCTGCCGCTCTTCGGCATGTCGGAGATCAGCGTGATCTCGGGGCTGCAAAGCCTTTGGGGGAGTGACGTGGCGCTCGCGCTTCTCGTGACCTTCTTCGCGCTGCTCGCCCCCTACCTGAAGACCGCGGGCCTCGCGCTGGTGCAGTTCGGGCTGCTGGACATGCGCACCCTTCCGGCGCTTCAGATGCTGGGCAAGCTCGCCATGGCCGATGTCTTCCTGATCGCGATCTACGTCACGGTGGCCAAGGGCATCGGCGTCGGCCGGATCGAGACGGCCTGGGGCCTCTGGCTCTTCACCGGATGCATCCTCGCCTCGATCGTGATCGGGCACCTGACACAGCGGTCGCTGGCCCGCGCGGCGTGAGCGCACCCCGCTTGCGGCCGGGCGCGGGCTCGGGCAGGAAGAGCGCCATGGCCAAGCGCTCCGCCTCGTTCACTTGCACCGCCTGCGGCAACGTCACCTCGAAA
Source organism: Rhodosalinus sp. FB01 (assembly GCF_041365715.1). Lineage (NCBI taxonomy): Bacteria > Pseudomonadati > Pseudomonadota > Alphaproteobacteria > Rhodobacterales > Paracoccaceae > Rhodosalinus > Rhodosalinus sp. FB01. The sequence goes on from NZ_JBGFSH010000002.1 coordinate 124,084, forward strand.
TGGGCCGGCCGCTGCGAGGCCTGCGGGGCGTGGAATACCATCGTGGAGGAGCGCCCGCGCGCCCCCGCGCCGGGCGGCGCCACGCCGCGAGGCCGGGCGCTGCCGCTCACCGACCTGTCCCATGCCGAACCGCCGCCGCCCCGCGCCGCGAGCCGGATCGGAGAGTTCGACAGGGTGCTGGGCGGCGGCCTCGTGCCCGGCTCGGCGGTGCTGGTGGGCGGCGATCCGGGCATCGGCAAGTCCACGCTGCTGTTGCAGGCCGCGGCGCGCTTCGCGCAGGAGGGGCTGCCCACCATCTACGTCTCGGGCGAGGAGGCGAGCGCGCAGGTGCGGCTGCGCGCCCGGCGCCTCGGGCTGGCCGACGCGCCGGTGCGGCTCGCGACCGAGACGCGCCTGGCCGACATCCTCGCAACGCTGGAGGCCGAGCGCCCCGGCCTTGCCGTGATCGACTCGATCCAGACCATGTGGTCCGACACCGTGGACAGCGCCCCCGGCTCGGTCACGCAGCTGCGCGCCGCGGCGCACGAGCTCGTCACCCTGGCCAAGCGCAGCGGCATCGCGGTGATCCTCGTGGGGCATGTCACCAAGGAGGGCCAGATCGCCGGGCCGCGCGTGCTCGAGCACATGGTCGACACGGTGCTCTATTTCGAGGGCGAGCGCGGACACCAGTTCCGCATCCTGCGCGCGGTGAAGAACCGCTTCGGCCCGGCCGACGAGATCGGCGTCTTCGAGATGACGGGCGGCGGGCTTGCCGAGGTCGCGAACCCGTCTGCACTCTTCCTGTCCGAGCGCGGGCAGCCCGCGCCGGGGTCCGCGGTCTTCGCCGGGATCGAGGGTACGCGCCCGCTGCTGGTGGAGTTGCAGGCCCTCGTGGCCCCCACGCCCCACGCCCAGCCCCGGCGCACCGTGGTGGGCTGGGATGCGGGCCGCCTCGCCATGATCCTCGCCGTGCTCGAGGCACGCTGCGGCATTCCGTTCACCGGCCTCGACGTCTATCTCAACGTGGCCGGCGGCATGAAGATCGGCGAACCCGCCGCCGACCTCGCGGTCGCCGCGGCGCTTCTGTCGGCGCGGGAGGACGCGGCGCTACCCGCCGACACGGTCGTTTTCGGCGAAATCAGCCTCTCCGGCGCGCTGCGCCCGGTGGGACAGACCGAAAACAGGTTGAAAGAGGCGCAGAAACTTGGTTTCACCGCGGCCATCGCGCCCGCGGGCGGCGCGCCCGCTGCGGCGGGCGGGCTGAAGCTCACGCAGATGGAGGGCCTCGCGGCCTTCGTGGGCGAGGTGTTCGGCGCCGGGTGAGGCGCGGCAGGAGCAGGACGGGCAGCGACATGGAAGGCTTCACGATCATCGACGGGGCGGTGGCGATCGTCATCGTGCTTTCTGCGCTTCTGGCCTATGCGCGCGGCTTCGTCCGCGAGACGCTGGCCATCGCGGGATGGGTCGCCGCGGCGTTCGTGGCCTTCATCTTCGCGCCGCAGGCGCAGCCGCTGGTCAAGGAGGTTCCGGTCCTCGGCTCCATGATCGCCGACAGCTGCGAGCTTTCGGTCATCGCGGCCTTCGCGGCCGTCTTCGCCGTGGTGCTCGTGATCGTGTCGCTTTTCACGCCGGTCTTCTCGTCGCTGGTGCAGCGTTCCGCGCTCGGCGGGCTGGATCAGGGGCTGGGCTTCCTGTTCGGGGTGGTGCGCGGCATCCTGCTCGTGGCCATCGCCTATTTCGTCTACGAGACGGTGGCCGCCGCGCAGGACATCGCGATGATCGACGACAGCCGCTCCGCGCGGGTCTTCGCGCAGATGACCGACGCCATCGAGCAGCGCAATCCGGAACAGGCGCTGGGCTGGGTCACCCGCCAGTACGAGCAACTTGTCGGGATCTGCGACGCCCCGGCCTGAGGCCGCGCCGCGAGCGACGGGGCGAGAGCCCGGCCCGCCCTGACATGGCGAACCGCGGTCCTGCCGGGGAAACGGGCCGACCCCGCGCACCCGGCCCCTTTGCATCCGGTCGAACATGATCGTTTCGTGACACGCGCGTCACGATGCCTTAAGCAGACGCCAGAGCGTGCCCGGATTCGGAGCCTCCCTTCCTTGCCCCATCCCAGCGACAGATCAGACGCAACCCTGCCCCGACACCCGTTCGACGACGACAAGCTGCGCGAGGAGTGCGGCGTCTTCGGCGTTCTCGGCGTGACGGACGCGGCGAATTTCGTGGCCCTCGGCCTGCACGCGCTTCAGCACCGCGGGCAGGAGGCGGGCGGCATCGTCTCCCACGACCCGGAGACGGGGTTCAACTCGGCCCGCCGCTTCGGCTACGTCCGCGACAACTTCACCTCTGCGAGCCTGATGGAAACGCTGCCCGGCAGCCTTGCGATCGGGCATGTGCGCTACTCCACCACAGGGTCCAAGGGCCAGACCGCGATGCGGGACGTGCAGCCCTTCTTCGGCGAATTCTCGATGGGCGGCGCGGCGATCGCCCATAACGGCAACATCACGAACGCGATGGCGCTGCGGCGCGAGCTGATCGACCGTGGCTCGATCTTCCAGTCCTCCTCGGACAGCGAATGCATCATCCACCTGATGGCGCGGTCGCTTCAGCGCGACATCCCCGAGCGGATGGAGGACGCGCTGCGCCGCGTCGAGGGCGCGTTCTCGGTGGTCGCCATGACGCGCACGAAGCTCATCGGCGTGCGCGATCCGCTGGGCGTGCGCCCGCTCGTGCTGGGCCGCGTGGGCACCGAGGCAAAACCGGGCTGGGTGCTGTCGTCGGAGACCTGCGCGCTTGACATCATCGGCGCGGAGTTCATCCGCGAGATCGCGCCGGGCGAGATGGTGGTCATCACCGATGCGGGCGTGGAAAGCCACTTTCCCTTCCGGCCGCAGCGGCCGCGCTTCTGCATATTCGAGCATGTCTATTTCTCGCGCCCGGACTCGATCCAGGGCGGGCGCTCCGTCTACGAGACGCGCCGCCAGCTCGGCGTGGAACTGGCGCGCGAGGCGCCGGTGGAGGCGGATCTCGTCTGCCCGGTGCCCGACAGCGGGACGCCGGCGGCGATCGGCTACAGCCAGGAATCGGGCATCCCCTACGCGATGGGGATCGTGCGCAACCAGTACATGGGCCGCACCTTCATCGAGCCCACCGAGCAGATCCGCAACATGGGCGTGCGGCTGAAGCTCAACGTCAACCGCGCGCTCATCCGCGGCAAGCGGGTGATCCTGGTGGACGATTCGGTGGTGCGCGGCACCACCTCGCGCAAGATCAAGGAGATGATCCTGGATGCCGGCGCGAAGGAGGTCCATTTCCGTATCGCCAGCCCGCCGACGGCCTGGCCCTGCTTCTACGGGGTGGACACCCCGCAGCGCGAGAAGCTCCTCGCCGCGACGATGTCGGAGGAGGAGATGCGGGAACATCTGCAGGTGGATTCGCTGCGCTTCATCTCCCTCGACGGCCTCTATCGCGCGGTGGGCGAGGCGAACGGCCGCGATCCCGCGCAGCCGCAATACTGCGACGCCTGCTTCTCCGGCGACTACCCGGTCGAGCCGTCGGACATGGTCGAGCAGGGCTTCCGCCTCAAGGCGGCCGAATAGCGCGACGCGCCTGCTGCGTGACATGCAAAGAAAGGGCCGCCCGAGGGCGGCCCTTCGCGTCGCGTATGCGGCCGCCTCAGCGGCGCAGGCGGGACAGGGCGGCCCAGCCGCCCGCGATCGAAAGCGCGGCGATCGCCGATTTCACCAGGTCGCCCGGCACGAAGGGCAGCATCCCCGCCGAAAGCGCGGTGGACAGCTCCAGTCCGATCCCGAAATGCAGCCACGCCACGCCCGGCAGGTATATGGCCATCGCCGGAACCACGGCCGCCGCGCATAGCCGGAGAAGGCCGCGGTCGAGCCCGAGTTCCACCAGCCGGCCGGTGAGACACGCCATCGCGACGAAGCCCCAGAGATAGCCTGCGGTGGGGCCGACGAGGTGATGGGCGCCCGCGTCCCCGCCCGAGAAGACCGGCAGCCCGGCCGCGCCCTGCGCGAGGTAGGCAAGCACCGCGAGCGCGCCCATCCGCGCGCCGAAGGTGAGGCCGATCAGCGTGACGCCCAGCGTCTGAAGCGACATCGGCACCGGGAACATCGGCACCTCGACCTGGCTGATCAGCCCGAGGAAGACCGAACCGGCCAGCACGAGCAGACCCTGCGAGGTCAGGGAGCGGGGGGCGAGAGCGGCTTGGGTCAGGGTCACGGCGAAGTCCTTTCCAATTCCTTGTCCGCGGCAAATTCGACGATTTCGCGCCGGAAGGGAAGCCCCGATCTGCACGGGGCTTGCGCATGGCCGCGAAGGGTGGAAAGAGCGCGCACATGACGGAGACGGACCCATCCTCCCCCCCTGTCGCGCTCGTCACCGGCGCCTCGCGCGGGCTGGGCGCCGCGCTGGCCGAGGCGCTCGCCCCCCGGTTCCATGTCGTGGCGGTCGCGCGGACCGTGGGCGCGCTCGAGGAACTCGACGACCGCGTCAAGGCGCGCGGCGGCGCGGCCACGCTGGCGCCGATGGACATCACGATCCCCGACGCGATGGCCCAGCTCTGCCGGTCTATCCACGACCGCTGGGGTGGGCTCGCGCTCTGGGCGCATACGGCGATCCACGCGCCGCCGCTTTCGCCCGCGCCCTCGATCGACGAACGGGACATGGCCAAGGCGCTCGACGTCAACGTGACCGCCACGGCGCGTCTGATCGCGTATCTGGCGCCGCTTCTGGGCCAGACGGGACAGGCGCTCTTCTTCGACGATCCGCGCGGGGGCGAGAAGTTCTTCGGCGCCTACGGCGCGACCAAGGCCGCGCAGATCGCGCTGGCGCGGTCTTGGGCGGCGGAAAGCGCGCGCACCGGCCCGCGGGTGCACGTGCTGGAACCGCGCCCCATGGCCACGGCGACACGCGCGCGATTTCATCCCGGCGAGCCGCGCGAAGACCTCGCTCCGCGCGAGGAAGAGGCGCGGCGCCTTCTCGCGGGGATCGTCTGAGACGGCCACCGCTTGCCCCCCTTTTTCGCCTCCACTATGGAGGGTGAAACGGGCGGGCAGGGCAGCCGATGCGTATTCTCGTGACAAATGACGACGGCATCAACGCGCCGGGGCTGAAGGTGCTTCAGGCCATCGCGGGCGAGCTTGCGGGCGATGACGGCGAGGTCTGGACGGTCGCGCCCGCGTTCGAGCAGTCGGGCGTCGCGCACAAGATCAGCTATACCCATCCCATGATGATCGCGCGGCTCGGCCCACGCACCTATGCCGCCGAAGGCAGCCCGGCCGACTGCGTGCTCGCGGGGCTTTACGACGTGCTGGAGGGCGAGCGGCCCGACCTCGTGCTCTCCGGCGTCAATCGCGGCAACAATTCTGCCGAGAACGCGCTTTATTCCGGCACGCTCGGCGGCGCGCTCGAGGGCGCGTTGCACGGGCTGCCCGCGATCGCGCTGTCGCAATACATGGGGCCGGCCAACAACACGCTCGGCAACCCGTTCGAGGCGGCCGCGCGCCACGGCGCGCAGACGGTGCGGCGGATTCTCGCCGCCACGCCCGAGGAAAGCTCCGACTACCGGCTTTTCTACAACGTGAACTTCCCGCCGGTGCCGGCGGCGGAGGTGAAGGGCCTGCGCGTCGCGCCGCTGGGATTCCGGCAGGGCACGGGAGTTTCCACCGAACCCCACCATTCGCCGGCGGGACGGCGGTTCCTGTGGATCAAGGGCGGCGACCAGCGCGCCGAAAGCGCCCCGGGCAGCGACGCGGCGGTCAACCTCGAGGGCTATGTCTCGGTCACGCCCATGCGCGCGGATCTCACGGCGCATGACGTGCTCGACGCGGTGGCCCGCGCCTTATGACAGACACCGCCGAACGCAAGATGCAGTTCCTTTTCGCCTTGCGTTCCAAAGGGGTGACGGACAAGCGCGTGCTTTCGGCGATGGAGCGGATCGACCGGGGCGCCTTCGTGCGCCACTACTTCCTCGACCGCGCCTACGAGGACACGCCGCTGCCCATCGCCTGCGGACAGACGATCAGCCAGCCTTCGGTCGTCGGGCTGATGACCCAGGCGCTCAAGGTGCAGCCGCGCGACACGGTGCTCGAGGTGGGGACCGGCTCCGGCTACCAGGCCGCGATCCTGAGCCAGCTCGCCCGCCGGGTCTACACCGTGGACCGGCACGCCCGGCTGGTACGCGAGGCGCAGGCGCTCTTTTCGGAGCTCGACATGGCCAACATCACGGTCTTCGCCGCCGACGGCAGCCACGGCCTGCCCGACCAGGCGCCCTTCGACCGTATCCTCGTGACCGCCGCCGCGGAGGACCCTCCAGGCCCGCTCTTGGCGCAATTGAAGATCGGCGGTATCATGGTGTTGCCCGTCGGCCAGTCGGACGCCGTGCAGCACCTGATCCGCGTCACGCGGACGGATAACGGGTTCGACTACGACGAGTTGCGACCTGTGCGGTTCGTTCCCCTGGTAGAGGGGCTCGGCCGTGACGGATGAGCATCGGACCGGCCCCGCGCGGGGTCGCGCAAACCGGACCGACGCCCCGGCCACAAGGGGCGCGAGATTGAGGACATCGAGATGACCCGCCCCGACATGCCCAGCCTTCTGCGCGCCATTCTCGCCGGCACGGCGCTCGCCGCGCTCGCCGCCTGCGACGAGACGATGGACCTCGACCTCGACCTTCGCGGCGGCAGCTTCGACACCTCCGACGCCGTCCGCAACGGCACGGGCCAAAGGCCCGCGCCCGATCAGCGGGGTATCATCTCCTACCCGAACTACCAGGTCGCGGTGGCGCGGCGCGGCGACACTGTGGCCGACGTGGCCGCGCGGGCCGGCCTGGGCGCGACCGAGCTGGCCCGCTACAACGGCGTGACGCCGCAGACACGGCTTCGCGCGGGCGAGGTGATGGCCCTGCCCGGCCGCGTGGCCGCGACCGGCCCGCAGGACGGTCCGATCATCCGCTCCGGCCAGGTGGACGTGGCAAGCGTCGCGGGCGAGGCCATCGACAGCGCGGGTCCGAACACGGTGCAGACCACGCCCCTCGCCCCCGCGGCCGGCCCGGAACCGGTCCGCCACCGGGTCGAGCGCGGCGAAACGGCCTACACCATCGCCCGGCTCTACGGCGTCTCGGTCCGCGCGCTTGCGGAATGGAACGGGCTCGGCCCCGACTTCTCCGTGCGGCAGGGCCAGTATCTGCTGATCCCGGTGGCGCGCGAGGCCGCGCAAGAGACCTCCCGCACCGCTGCGGCGACCCCGCCGCCCGGCAGCGGCTCGCCCACGCCGACGCCGCCCAGCGCGACCCGCCCGCTGCCCGAGGAAGACGCCGCGCCGGCCGCCCGCCCTCAGACCGCGGCGCAACGGGAGCCGGTGCAGGATCTCGGGCGGGAAACGCAATCCACTGACGCGGCGCGCATGGTGTTCCCCGTGGACGGCCCGATCATCCGCGAATACGCGCGCGGGCGGAACAACGGGATCGCCATCGGCGCGGCCCCCGGCACGCCGGTGCGCGCGGCCGCCGCGGGCGAGGTGGCGGCCGTCACGTCGAACACCGACGAGGTGTCCATCGTGGTGGTCAAGCACCCCGACAACCTGCTGACCGTCTACGTCAACCTCGACGACATCAGCGTGACGAAGGGCGCCCGGGTAAGCCGCGGCCAGACCATCGCGCGCGTCGCGGGCGGTGATCCGTCCTTCCTGCACTTCGAGGTGACCCGCGGGACCGAACGCGTGGACCCGATGCCCTATCTGACACCGTGACGGCGGCGCTCCGCCCGATTTATCAGGAAGTTGAGCGCCACCGCGGTGAGCAGCGCCGCGGGAAGCCCGAAGACGGCCCACAGGATCGCGAGCAGCAGAAGCAGATTGACGAAAAAGAGGACCAGGCAGGTGCCCGTGTAGTCCTCCACCCGGCCGACAGGCTTTCCTCGCATCGCGTTTCTCCGCGCTCTCCCGGATCCGATCATAGCATAGCGCGCAAGCGTCAAGAGTCCGTAACCTGTTGGACGCAAGGCGGCTGGCCGGGTTTCGCCGAGGGCACGTGCGCCTATATTCGGTGCATAGGATTCGAGGAGATGCCGCGATGACCGATGCATCCAGACGCCGCGTGCTTCGCGTCTCGGGCCCGGGCGCACGCGACTTCCTGCAAGGGCTCGTCACGAACGACGTGGAAAAGCTCGACGCGGGGGCGGTCTATGCCGCCATGCTCACGCCGCAAGGCAAGTACATCGCCGACTTCTTCCTCGTGGAGGACGGCGATGCGGTTCTGGTCGACGTCGCGGACTTCCAGGCCGACGATCTCGTGAAGCGCCTGACGCTTTACAAGCTGCGCGCCCCGGTCGAGATCGAGGCCACGGGGCTCCGTGTGCGGCGCGGCACGGGCGACCCGGCGCCAGACGGCGCGGTCGCGGACCCGCGTCATCCCGCGCTCGGCTGGCGGCTCTACGGCGCGGAGGAGGGCGACGACGGCACCGACTGGGATGCGGTCCGGGTCGCGCATTGCATCCCGGAAGCAGGCAGCGAACTAACGCCGGACAGCTTCATCCTTGAGGCCGGATTCGAGCGCCTGAACGGCGTGGATTTCCGCAAGGGGTGCTATGTCGGGCAGGAGGTCACGGCGCGCATGCACCACAAGACCGAGCTTCGAAAGGGGCTGGCGACTGTCGAGCTGGAAGGTTCGGCCGAGCCTGGCGCCCGGATCGAAAGCGACGGCAAGGCCGCGGGCACGATCCACACGCGCGCGGGCGACCGGGCCATCGCCTATCTGCGCCTCGACCGCGTCGGCCCCGAGATGTCCGCAGGTCAGGCACGAGTGCGCCTCGCAGGCGAGGCGGCGCGCCCGGCCTAGAGACTCTTGAGGAAGATCGGCGTCGCCTTGTCGGGCCGCGCTGTCACGCGCGCTCGGAGTATTCCATCGTCTCGGTGTTCACGACGATCTTCTCGTCCGGGCCCACGAAGGGAGGCACGCTGATGCGCACGCCATTGTCGAGCAGCGCCGGCTTGAAGGAGTTCGCCGCGGTCTGACCCTTCACCACCGGCTCCGTTTCGGCGACTGTGCAGGTCACCTTCTGCGGCAGCGTCGCGTTCAGCGCCTCGTTCTCGTAATACTCGATCTGGATCGTCATGCCGTCCTGAAGAAACGGCCGCCGGTCGCCGAGGATCTCGGCGGGCAACTCGATCTGCTCGAAGCTGTCGGTGTCCATGAACACCAGCATCCCGTCCGTTTCGTAGAGGAACTGCTGGTCGCGCTGCTCCAGCCGCACGCGCTCGACCTTGTCGGCGGAGCGGAAGCGTTCGTTGAGCTTCGAGCCGTTGCGCAGGTTGCGCATCTCGACCTGGGCGAAGGCACCGCCCTTGCCGGGCTTCACATGATCGACCTTGACCGCGACCCACAGGCCGCCGTTGTGTTCCAGGACGTTGCCGGGGCGGATCTCGTTGCCATTGATCTTGGGCATTCGAAGCGGCCTTCACGCAGACTTGCAGAAATGACGCCGGCACCTATATCTCGCGCATCGCGCAGTGGCAACCCGGCTCATTTCGTGTGAACCTGGTCATGACTTATGCACCAAACGCATGATAGACATGCATCTCAGCGGTATCCGAATCGCGTGAATTCCGCCATAAGGGCCCTCACGCCCGAAAATGCAAGAGCAAGAACAAGGACAACGAGATGAAGGATTTCGTTGACGGAACGGCGTTCAACGAGGAGCAGGGCAATCGCGCCCGCAAGCTGTTCGCCGCCGTCGTACTCGCCGCTTTGGATGATGCCATCGCGGACGACAAGAAATATGGAAACGGCCCCGAGCAGATCGCCCGGTGGGCGCGCTCGCGCGACGGTCGCGAAGTGCTGAGCTGTGCCGGCATCGACCCGAATGAACGTGTCGTGAATGGCCTTATGGATTTCGTGGCGCGGGGCGTGCGCACCTCCGTCGCGCTGTCGCGCGAGGAAAGCGAGCGGCGGCACGCGGCCGAGCAGGCGGAGGCCGCCTGACCCCTACCGCCGCGGGCCAGACTGTCCGAACCGGAAAGCGCGCCCCCTTATCGGGGCGCGCTTTTCCGTTGTGGCCTTGCGAGGGTCAGTCGAGGTCCTGCGCGGTAAGCGCCCTGTGGATTTCGCGGCGCACGAGCTTGCGGACGTTGCGGGTGATGCGCTCACCCAGCGCGCCCTGCAATTCCTCGCGCACGATCTGCGCGACCAGGTCGCGCAACGCGTCCTCGTCGATAGGGCCAAGGCCGTCCGACGCGAAATCATAGCTTTCGGGGGCACGCTCTTCGTCCTCCCCGGCCCGGGGTTGGGCGCCGGTCCCTGTCTCGCGCGCGTCGTCCCGCGTCTCGCCGGCAGGCGCGGCGGCGGGCATTCCGACGACCGGCGTGACCATGTGCCAGGCGCTCTCCCGGGCGTCGCTGTCGGCTTCGGCCGCCTCCGGCGCGGGCTCCGCAACGCCGGGCGACGGTTCCACGGCCATCCTGCCGTCATGCGCCGCCGCATCGGCCCGCCCGCGCGCGGGCGCGATCCCTGCGACCGGCGAAACGACCGTCCAGCCGGGGTCCGAGGCCGAGTGCCCCGACGGGCCGGCGTCGTCGGCGGCCGCGGCCGCCGGCACGGGCCCGGCCGGGCCGTCTTCCCCGGATCGCGCGGAAGATCCTGCCCCGCCTTGCGACGCCGCCTCGCTGTCGTCCCGGCCCCCGGGGCCGCGGCTCAGCAATGCCTCGAGCTCGGCGATCTTCTGCTCCAGCGTGGCGGTGCGCAGCGCGTCTGCCGGCACGGTCTCGCTTCGGCCTTTCGGCGTCTCCTTCCGGGCGGCCGTCTCGCTGTCCTGCCATGCCTCGGCCTCGTCCACGCCACCGGCATCCCGGGCCGGGTCGGCGGGACGTTCCGCGGACGGTTCCAACCTGGGTCGGCCCGCGTCGTCCGCGGCGTCTCCGGCCCGGTCGCGCGCCCCCGCCGGCGCCATCGCGGGCGTGGGCGTGGACGTGTTGAAAATGATCTCGTCCACGCGGTCGCTCCAGCCCCGCATCACGGTCCAGCCATCGTCCTGCGCCGCCTCGACCTCGCCTGACCGGGGTGCGGCCCCCTCGTCGAAGCTTTCGCCGCCCGCATCGGGGGCGTGGCCCGCGGCGGGCGCGGCGTCGGATGGCGTCGCGTGATCCCGCGGCCCGTCCTCGGCGTCGGGCTCCGGCATGTCCTGCGCCGCGTCCCCGTTCCCCGGCAAGGCGTCCTCGGCCCGTGCGGCCGGTTCGCTGCGCGTGTCCTCGGGCGGCATGCTGGGCCCCGGCGCATCATCGGACCCTGTGACGGCGCTGGAGGCCTGCCCCGGCTCGTCCGGCGCGTCCTCAGGCGACGACTCGTCGATGCGCAAGGCCGGGGTCAGCACCAGTCTGCCCCCGCCGGCCGGCGGCCGGCGCCGTTCCGCGCGGCCGTCCTCGGACACGAGCCGACGGATGGAGGCGAGCACGTCGTCGATATCGGGCTGGGAAACCGGGTCTGACATTCGGGATGGGTTACCGCTCTGCTCTTTGGTGAAAGATTATCCGCCGTGGCGGACCCGCACAACGCATCGCGCGGAGCCTACTCCTTGCCGATGGCCCTGAGAACGCGGTCAAGCTCCCGGCCCTGGCGCGAGACGGCCGCCGGCGCGTCCTTCACGAGGTTGTAGTACTGCGCGGGATCGTAACGTTTTACCGGCAGGTTCAGATCCTCCGCCGTCAGGACGCCGATCGCCGCCAGAAGCTGGTAGGCGGCGGTGTAGAGCTGCGCGTTGGCGGCGATGATGTTGGCCCGCGCGTCCAGCAGATCCTGTTCGGCGTCCAGCACGTCGAGCGTCGTCCGGGCGCCGAGCGTGGCCTCCTCGCGCACGCCCTCGAAGGCGAGCTGGGCGGCGCGGACCTCGCGCTGGCTTGCCTCCAGCGCCGCGCGACGGGACTGGACGCGCGCGAACGCGGTCGCCGCGGTCTGGGCCAGCTGGTCGGAGACCTGAAGCAGAACGGCGCGAGACTCGTCCCGGCGCGCCATGGCCGCGCGGATCTGCGACGTCAGCCGGCCGCCCTGGTAGATCGGCCCCTGGGCGCCGATCGAGACCGACCCGGTGCGGCCATAGGCCTCGCTGTCGACGGTTTCCCGCGCCTGAAGGCCGGCGGTCAGCGAAATGTCGGGATAAAGGCCCGCATCCGCCAGCGCGACGCCAAGCTCGGCCACCGTCACGTTGCGCTGCGCCCGCTTGATGTCGGGGTGGTTGCGAACGGCAAGCGCGCGCGCCTCCTCAAGGCTGGCGGGAAGACGCGGAAGCGAGTTGGGCGGCGACAGCGCGCCCGGCGGGCGGCGCACGGCGGCGCGGAATTCCTCGATCGCCTCGGTGCGGTTGCCCTCTGCCACGGCGAGGTTCGCCCGCGCCCGGGCCAGACGCGCCTCGGCGAGCGAGACATCGGTCCGCGTGACCTCGCCCACCTCGAACCGGTCCTGCGCCGCGCGCAATTCGCGCGAGATCAGGCGCACGTTGTTTTCGCGAAGCGCGACGGTCTCGTTCGCCTCCCGCAGGCCGAAATACGCCTGAACGGCGCGCAGGAGCACGTCCTGTTCCACGCCCAGAAGCGACTGGCGCGTGGCCAACACCGTCTCTTTCGCGATGTCGACCCGGAGACGGGATTGGCCGAAATCGTACAGCAGAAGCTGAAGGTTGACGCCAAGATCGACCTGCGTGTCGGAGATGCCGGACTCCGAGAACACGCCGCCGATTTCGGATCCCTGCGTGCCGACGTTGCGACGGAAGTTGGCCTCCCAGTTGATTACCGGGCGCAGCGCCGCGATCGCCGAGGCCACATCCTCGTCCGCGGCGCGCAGAAGCGCGCGGTTCTGGTCGAGCAACCCGCTGTTCTCGTAGGCGCTGGTCAGCGTCGATCCAAGCGTTTCGGCCGCCCCCATGCGGGGCACGATCGCCATGGCCAGCGCCAGCGCGCCGACCGCAGCGCTATGGCGCGCTGTCCTCCACCATCTCTTCATGCCTGCCGTTCCTCATGCTTTTATTGTCTGCGCTCGAGTTCGAATGTCGCGTCAAAGGGTAAAGGCGGCGTGACGCTCGAACCCCGGGATCACGGGGGCGCCCGCGTTGAAGCCGAAGCGCCAGCTCATGGCCCCGTCGAGCCTGTAGCCGATGCGCACCACGCCAAGCGCGCCTTCCTGGAAAAGGCAGGCGATCCGGCCGCCGTCCTTCAGCTGGGCGGTGATCGCGTCGGGCAGCGTCTCGACCGCGCCCTCGACCACGATGACGTCGTAGGGGCCGTGTTCCGGCGCGCCTTCGGTGAGCGGTCCGTGATGCACGGCGACGTTGTCGGCGTTCTGGTCCGACAGCAGCGCCTGCGCGTCCTTAGCGCGCGCCGCGTCATCCTCCACGGCGACCACGGCCTCGGCCAGCCGCGCCATGACCGCCGCCGCGTAGCCAAGACCCGCGCCGATGTCGAGGACCAGCTCATCGGGTTGAATATCAAGCAAATCCAGCATCTTGGCGAGCGTCCGCGGCTCCAGTACGACGCGCCCGTCACCCAGATCCACATTCTCGCTGACATAGGCCACCTCGCGCTTCTCACGCGGCACGAAAACCTCGCGCGGGACCTCCTGCATCGCGGCGATGATCGGGAACTTGGTCACGTCCGCGACCCTGATCTGCGTGTCCACCATGTTCGTGCGGCGGGTGGCGAAATCGGTCATTCTGCGCCCTTGGCCTGGGGATCGTTCCAGTCTCTTGCCAGAATCACGGAGGCCGGGCAACGGCCGCCGCAACTATTCCGCGCCAGCTGCGCTCTTGCGGCCGCAGGTGCGATGGGCTATCCGTGCACCGCCACGGCGGCGAGTTGGCGGAGTGGTGACGCAGCGGATTGCAAATCCGTGTACACCGGTTCGATTCCGGTACTCGCCTCCAAATTCCTCCGAAGACCGAAACCCTGTTTCAGATCTCTCCCGCGGCGGCGTCCAGGGTCCGGGCAGCCGTCTCGATATCGGGGCCGAGCGGCCGGTCCGCGCCAAGCGGCGGGATGCGGTCGCGCAGCGCCGCGTCCAGCCGGGCCACGGGCGCGCCGAGGCCGCCGCCGCGCAGGTCGATGGCCTGCGCGGCGACCAGCGCCTCCGCCCCGGCGAGAAGCCGGAACGCGCGCATCTGGTCGCAGAGCTTGCGCGCCGCGAGCGGGGTGAGGCAGGCCATGTCCTCCACGCCCTCCGAAACCGGCGCGGGATCGAGGATCGCGGGCTGCGCATGGCGGCGGATCTCTGCGAGGAGCGCCGCGGCCGTTTTCTGAAGCGGCACCATCCCCGCCGCGGCCCCGCCCTCGGGCGAGAGATCCCGCGGCAGGCCCGAGAGGGCGGGCGACATCATCCGCTGCATGCGCTGCACCGCCCCCTGCCCCGCCATGGCCATCGCGAGCGACGCGCCCTCCAGCGCGAGCGCGAGCGCCGGGGCGTGGAAATTGGGCGTGGAGGCCATCGACCCGTCGGAAAGCGCAACGGGGCTGTCGGAAGTGCCGTTGGCCTCGTCCTCCCAGACAGCGACGGCGCGGGCGAGCGCGTCTTCGGCCGCGCCGGTCACCGGCGCCGCCTGGCGGAAGCTCAGCGCCTCCTGGATGCGGCGGGGCGCGTGGGCGGTGCCTGCGAGCCGCTCACGCAGCCAGGTCGCCGCCTCGGCCTGGCCCGGCGCGGGACGCAGCGCGTTCACCTCCGGGGCGAGGATGGCGCGGTTGGCGTCATAGCCCGCGTAAGACAGCAGAAGCGCGGCCTTCGCCGCGTCGAGCGCCGTGCGCGCCCGCCCGAGGGCATCGGCGGCAAGCGCGACCGAAAGCCCCGCATGGCTTGCGAGCGCGAGCCCGTCCCTGGGCCCGAGCTGCGGGGCGGCAGGCCCGGCCTCGGCGAAGGCGCGCGCCGCGGGCAGGATCTCGCCTGCGCGCCAGACCTCCCCCTCGCCGAGCACGCCCAGCGCCCAGACCGCGAGCTGCGTGAGGTCCGCCGCGCCGATCGAGCCGAACTCGGGCACGACAGGCGAAAGCCCGGCCTCGAGGAGGGCGCAAAGATGATCCGCCACCGGCAGCGACAGCGCCGCAGGCCCGTTCGCCGCCGAGACGAGCCGCGCGATCGCCACGGCCCGGCCCGTCGCCTCGGGCAGGGGCTGGCCCGCACCCACGGCGCGGCCCAGGACGAAGCGGCGCTGGAAGGCAGGGATGTCCTCGGCCGGGATGCGCTCGGCGAGCTTGGCGCCGAGGCCGGTGTTCATGCCGTAGACGGGATCGGGGCCAGCCGCGCGGGCCTCCACGATGGCGAGCGCGGCCGACATCCTTTCCCGCGCCGCCGGGGACAGCCGGACGGGCCCGCCGCCCGCGACCAGGCCCGCGAAGGCGGCGAGCGTGATCCGGCCTTCGCCGATCGGCGCCGCCGTCATGCGAAGCGCAGCCGCTGGCCCACACCCATGGCGCGCGCCTTTTCCAGCATGGCGTGGCCCAGCGCGATGTCGGAGAGCGAGAGGCCCCGATGCCAGAAGAGAATCGTCTCGTCCGGCCTCTCCCGCCCGGGCTTCCGCCCGGCGACGATCTCGCCCAGTTCGGCGTGGAGGGTCTCCGCCGTGAGCTTGCCCTGGTCCACATGATCGCGGAGCGCGCCGAAGATGCCGTGGGCCTGCCCCCAGTCGTCCATCACCACCTTGTCCATGATGTCGGTGAGCGTGATCTCCACCGCCGACATGGTGCCGTAAGGCACGACGAGCGCGCCCTTTTTCACCCATTCGGTACGGAAAAGCGGCGTGGGCTCGGAAAGCCGGGAGGCCTCCACCACGATGTCGGCGCCCTCGAGGCAGCTCCGCCAGTCCTCGGTGACGGTGATCTTCCGTCCCAGATCGGCCTCGAGCCGCGCCGCGAAGGCCTCGCGGCTCTCGGGGCGGCGGGAGTGGACGCGCACCTCCTCGAAATCGAAGAGATGGCAGAGAAGCCGGACGTTCCAGTAGGCGGTGCCCCGCGCGCCGACATGGCCGAGCACCCTGGGCTTCTCGGGCCCGAGATATTTCGCGCCGAGCGCGGTGACGGCCCCCGTGCGCATCTCGGTGATCCCGGTCGCGTCCACCAGCGCCTTGGGCGCGCCCATCCGCGGGTCGTAGAGGGTGAGAAGGCCGTATTCGCTGGGCCGGCCCGCCTTGTAGTTGTCGACGAAATCGCCCACCACCTTGACGCCCGCGCTGTCCACTTGCCCGCCGATCCAGCCGCGCAGCACGTTGAAATGCCCCTCGGCGCCCGCGCGCGGCCGGATATGGGTGCGGGGCTCGATCTCGGTGGCGCCCGCGCCCTGCATCCGCAGCCCCATCTCCACCGCCGCGAGGATCTCCTCGTCGGCGAGGCCGAGCGCCTCCACGTCGAAGCGGTTGAGATAGTCCATGTAGACGGGCGGGGTCATCGATCCTCTCCTTTCAGCATGTCGCGGGTCGCGGGACACGCCTCGCCCGCGTGGAAGGTCTCGAGCAGGGCGCGGAACGGCGCGGGATCCTCCGCCGCCATGGCGAAGAGCGTGGCCGAGGAGCGGAGCTTGAGCGCGTCCACCGCGCCCAGAACGTCTTCCGGCGCGCGGCCGGCGTTCGCCCGCATCGCCGCGGCGGCCTCCAGAAGCCGCGGGCCGAGCACGGGGTCGGCGAGATAGGCGCGCGCCTCCTTAAGGCCGGCGATGCCGAAGCGACGGGCGGTCTCCGACCGGCCGAGCCCGCGGAGTTGCGGGAAGACGAACCACATCCAGTGCGTCGCCTTGCGGCCCGCACGAAGCTCTTCCACCGGCGCGGGCCAGATCCGGTCCTGCGCCTCGCGGAACCGCGCGAGGCTCATTTCAGGATGCCGGGCAGGTCGAGGCCATGCTCCCGCGCGCAGTCCAGCGCCTCCTCGTAGCCCGCGTCGGCGTGGCGCATCACGCCCGTAGCGGGATCGTTCCAGAGCACGCGGCCGATCCGGCGCGCCGCCTCCTCCGTGCCGTCGCAGCAGATCACCATGCCCGAATGCTGGGAAAAGCCCATGCCCACGCCGCCGCCGTGATGGAGGCTGACCCAGGTGGCGCCGCTCGCCGTGTTGAGAAGCGCGTTGAGAAGCGGCCAGTCCGACACGGCGTCCGAGCCGTCCTTCATCGCCTCGGTCTCGCGGTTGGGGCTCGCCACCGACCCGCTGTCGAGATGATCGCGCCCGATCACGACAGGCGCCTTCAGCTCGCCGCGCGCGACCATCTCGTTGAAGGCGAGCCCGAGCTTGTGGCGCTGGCCGAGGCCCACCCAGCAGATCCGCGCGGGCAGGCCCTGGAAGGAGATGCGCTCCCGCGCCATGTCGAGCCAGTTGTGCAGGTGCGCGTCATCGATGAGTTCCTTCACCTTGGCGTCGGTGCGGTAGATGTCCTCCGGATCGCCCGAGAGAGCGCACCAGCGGAACGGCCCCACGCCCCGGCAGAAGAGCGGGCGGATATAGGCCGGCACGAAGCCGGGGAAGGCGAAGGCGTTTTCCAGCCCCTCCTCCCGCGCGACCTGGCGGATGTTGTTGCCGTAATCCAGCGTCGGCACGCCGCGGTTCCAGAACGCCACCATCGCCGCGACATGGTTGCGCATGGAGGCGCGCGCCGCGGCCTCCACCGCCTCCGGGTCCGTCTCCTGCCTGGCGCGCCATTCCGCGACCGTCCAGCCCTGGGGCAGGTAACCGTGCAGCGGGTCGTGCGCCGAGGTCTGGTCGGTCACGATGTCGGGGCGCACGTCCCGCCGGGCGAGCTCGGTGAAGACGTCGGCCGCATTGCCGATGAGCGCGACGGACTTCGCCTTCCCGGCCGCGGTCCAGCGCGCGATCATCGCGAGCGCCTCGTCGAGGTCATGCGTCTTTTCGTCGACATAGCGGGTGCGCAGCCGGAAATCGGCGCGCGTCTCGTCGCATTCCACGGCAAGGCAGCAGGCCCCGGCCATCACGGCAGCGAGCGGCTGCGCGCCGCCCATGCCCCCGAGCCCGCCGGTGAGGATCCAGCGGCCCTTCAGATCGCCGCCGTAATGCTGGCGCCCGGCCTCGGCGAAGGTCTCGTAGGTGCCCTGCACGATGCCCTGCGTGCCGATGTAGATCCAGGAGCCCGCGGTCATCTGGCCGTACATGGCGAGCCCCTTGCGATCGAGCTCGTTGAAATGCGCCCATGTCGCCCAGTGAGGAACGAGGTTCGAGTTGGCGATGAGCACGCGGGGCGCGTCCGGGTGCGTAGGGAAGACGCCCACCGGCTTGCCCGACTGCACCAGCAGCGTCTCGTCCTCGGCAAGCCGCTTCAGCGTGGCCACGATCGCGTCGAAATCCTCCCATGTGCGGGCCGCGCGGCCGATGCCGCCGTAGACGACGAGCTCGTGCGGGTTCTCGGCCACGTCCGGGTGCAGGTTGTTCATCAGCATCCTGAGCGGCGCCTCGGTCTGCCAGCTCCTCGCGCTGATCTCGGGGCCGGTGTCGGGATAGATATCGCGGATGTTGTGGCGGGGAGCGGTCATGGGCAGTCTCCTGGTCGGGCGTCGCCGCCCCGAAGGTTATCCACAGCAGGGCGGGCTTGAGGCGGCTCCACAGCCTCGGGCGGCAATGCACTGGAAAAAAGATAAAAATGGTGGAAGCGCACGGTCTCCTCTTCCGGACCTGCCCACAGCGCCCCGCCTCATCTCAGCGCGCCTCCGAGCGCCAGCCGCTCGAGCGCCTCGAGCACGCGCGCCAGATGGCCGCGCAGCCGCCCCGCGCGATCGGCCCGCCAGGTCCAGGGCGGCGCCTCCTCCATGTAGGTGGACTGCGCGAGCTCCATCTGGATCGCGTGAACCCCCGTCTCCGGGCGGCCGTAGTGCCGCGTAGTCCAGCCGCCCTTGAAACGCCGGTTGACCACCGTGCTGTAGCCCGGCGCCGCGTCGCAGACCGCGCGCACGGTCTCCTCCACCACCGTCGCGCAGCTCCGCCCGTCATCGGTGCCGATGTTGAAATCCGGCAGAACGCCCGCGAAGAGGAAGGGCGCGGTCGAGCGGATGGAGTGGCAGTCGTAGAGGATCGCCACACCGTGGCGCGCCCGCACCCGCGCGATCTCGGACGCGAGCGCCTCGTGGTAGGGCGCGTGGTAGGCGTCGCGCAGGCGCGCCACCTCCTCCGCGTCGGGTTCCGCGCCGTCCTGCCAGATCGGCTCCCCGTCGAAATCGGTGCGCGGGACGAGCCCGGTGGTGTTCTGCCCCGGGTAGAGGCTCGCCCCGTCGGGGGCGCGGTTCACGTCGATGGCGTAGCGG
The DNA here is from genome assembly GCF_041365715.1 of Rhodosalinus sp. FB01. NCBI lineage: Bacteria > Pseudomonadati > Pseudomonadota > Alphaproteobacteria > Rhodobacterales > Paracoccaceae > Rhodosalinus > Rhodosalinus sp. FB01. The sequence goes on from NZ_JBGFSH010000002.1 coordinate 143,337, forward strand.
TGGATCGTGGTGCGCACCTTGCTCGCCATGGGCGCGAGCCCCGCGTAGAGCCGGTGCACGTGCCAGTCCGTGTCGGCGAGCGCGCGGCCCCGCTCGTTGAGCCGCGCGGCCACCGCCTCGGGCAGGTCCGTGCCGGTATGCGGCAGCCCCAGGACCAGCGGGCCGTCGGCGCGCGCGCCCTCGATCATAGCAACCCCTCCAGCCCCGCGGCCGCCACCAGCGCGCCGTCGCGGACGAGCGCGGCGGCGGTCTCGATGTCGGGAGCGAGATAGCGATCCTCGACGAGCGGCGGCACGTCCTGCCGAAGCCGTGCCAGCACGCCGCGCAGCGTCTCGGAGCTGCGCAGCGGCGCGCGCGCCTCGATCCCCTGCGCGGCGCAAAGCGCCTCGACGCCGTGGATCACGGAGAGGTTCTGCACCATCCGGAAGAGCCGCCACGCGCCGTGGGCGGCCATGCTCACGTGATCCTCCTGGTTGGCGGAGGTTGGTGTCGAATCCGTCACGCAGGGGTGGGCGAGGTGCTTGTTCTCGCTCATCAGCGCGGCGGTGGTGACCTCGGCGATCATGAACCCCGAGTTCAGGCCCGGATCGGGCGTGAGGAAGGGCGGCAGGTCGAAGGACAGCGCCGGGTCCACCATCAGCGCCACGCGGCGCTGGGAGATGCTGCCGAGCTCTGCGAGGGCGAGCGCGATCTGGTCGGCGGCGAAGCCCACGGGTTCCGCGTGGAAGTTCCCGCCCGAGACGATGCGGCCCTCCCCGACCAGCACGAGCGGGTTGTCGGTCACCGCGTTGGCCTCGATCTCGAGCGTGCGCGCGGCCGTGCGCAGCACGTCGAGCGCCGCGCCCGCCACCTGCGGCTGGCAGCGGATGCAGTAGGGATCCTGCACGCGCGGGTCGCCCTCGCGGTGGCTCTCGCGGATCTCGCTGCCCTCCATCAGGCGGCGCATGGCATCAGCCCCCTCGATCTGCCCGGCATGCCCTCGCAGCCTGTGGATCTCCGCCACCAGCGGCGCCGTGGAGCCCATGATCGCATCGGTGGAAAGCGCCGCGATCACGGCGGAGTTTTCCACCGCGCGGAACGCGTCGAAGAGCGCGGCGAGGGCGCAGGCCGTGGAAAACTGCGTGCCGTTGATGAGGGCGAGCCCCTCCTTCGGGCCGAGCGCCACCGGCGCGAGACCCGCCGCCGCCAGCGCGTCCGCGCCCGCCATCTCGCGGCCCTGGTGCCAGGCGCGGCCCTCGCCGATCATCACGGCGGTCATGTGCGCAAGCGGCGCGAGATCGCCCGACGCGCCGACGGAGCCCTGGTGCGGCACCACCGGCGTGACGCCCCGCGCGAGCATCCCTTCAAGAAGCGCGCAGATCTCCCAGCGCACGCCCGATGCGCCCCGGCCGAGCGACATGAGCTTGAGCGCCATCATCAGACGCGCCAGCGCCTCGGGCATCGGCGCCCCCACGCCGGCGCAATGCGACAGGATCAGGTTGCGCTGAAGCTGCGCGGTGTCCCCGGCCGCGATCTTCCGGCTGGCGAGCTTGCCGAAGCCGGTGTTCACGCCGTAGACCGGCGCCTCCCCGAAGGCGGCCCGGGCCACGAGCTCTGCCGCCGCCTCCACCGGCCCGCGCGCCGCCGGGTCGAGCCGCGGCGCCTCGCCCTCGCGCCAGAGCCGCTCCAGATCGGCCAGGGGCACGGCGCCGGGCGAAAGGATCATGTGCGCCCCCCCACGATCCGGCGGTGGAGCGGGTTGAACCCGATGCGATAGGCGAGTTCGGCCGGGCGCGCCACGTCCCAGACGCAGAGATCGGCCCGGAGGCCCGCCGCGATGCGCCCCCGATCGGCAAGGCCGAGCGCGCGGGCCGCGTGAACGGTGACGCCACGCAGTGCCTCCTCGGGCGTCATCCGGAAGAGCGTGCACCCCATGTTGAGCGCCAGAAGCAGCGAGGTGAGCGGCGAGGAGCCGGGATTGCAGTCCGTGGCGAGCGCCATCGGCACGCGGTGGGAGCGGAACGCGCCCACGGGCGGCAGCTGCGTCTCGCCCAGCGTGTAGAAGGCCCCGGGCAGCAGCACCGCCACCGTGCCGGCGCGCGCCATGTCCGCCGCATCCTCCCAGGTGGCATATTCGAGGTGGTCGGCCGAAAGCGCGCCCCGCGACGCGGCGAGCCGCGCCCCGCCCATCCAGGACAGCTGCTCGGCATGGAGCTTCACCGGCAGTCCCAGCTCGGCGGCGAGATCGAAGACGCGCGCGATCTGCGCCGTGTCAAAGGCGATGCTTTCGCAGAACCCGTCCACCGCGTCGGCGAGCCCCTCCTCCGCCGCCCGGCGCAGCGCGGGCAGGCAGACCTCGTCGATGTAGCTGTCGGCGCGGCCCGCCTGCTCGGGCGGGACGGCGTGCGCACCCAGAAAGCTCGTGCGCACGGTAACGTTTCGCGCCTCGCCCAGCCGGCGGGCCGCGCGCAGCATGCGCAGCTCGGTCTCCGCGTCGAGGCCGTAGCCCGATTTCACCTCCACCGTGGTGACGCCCTCGGCGATGAGCGCGTCGAGCCGGCGAAGCGCACCGGATACCAGCGCCTCCTCGGCCGCCTTGCGGGTCTCGGTGACGGTCGAGACGATGCCGCCACCGGCGCGGGCGATCTCCTCGTAGCTCGCGCCTTCGAGGCGCATCTCGAACTCCCCCGCGCGGTCGCCGCCGTGGACGAGATGCGTGTGGCAATCGATCAGGCCCGGCGTCACGAGACGCCCTTCCAGCCGCTCCGCCGGCCAGCCGTCGAAGGGCGAGGGCAACGCGTCGGCCGGCCCCGCCCAGGCGATGCGATCGCCTTCGACAGCCACCGCGGCCTTCGGCACCAGGCCGCAGGGCGCGGACGCATTCATCGTCGCGAGGACGGCATCGGTGAGGACGGAGGCGGACATTGAACCCTCGTGAAATCGGGTTTATCGATTTTATGTCTGCACATATTAACCCCGTCAAGAGGCCCCGATGACGATCATCCACGCAGCGCAGGCGCTCCTGCCCGAGGGCTGGGCCAGCGAGATCCGCGTCGCCATCGCACCCGACGGGCGGCTCGCCGAAGCGCCGGCCGGCGCCGCGCCCGATCACCGCACGGGGCTCTTGCTGCCGGCGCCGGGCAACCTGCATTCCCACGCCTTCCAGCGCGCGATGGCCGGCCTGGCCGAGCGGCGCGGCGGCGCGGGGCAGGACAGTTTCTGGACCTGGCGGCAGCTGATGTACCGCTTTCTCGAAGCGCTCGGCCCCGACGAGGTGGAAGCCATCGCCGCGCAGGTGCAGATGGAGATGCTGGAGGCGGGTTTCGCCGCCGTGGGCGAGGTTCATTACCTGCACCATCAGCCGGGCGGCGCCCCCTCCCCCCGTCTCTCGGAACTTGCCGACCGGATCGTCGCCGCGGCGGCGGAAACCGGGATCGGCCTCACACTTCTGCCGGTGCTCTACAGCCAGGGCGGCTGCGACGGGCGTCCCCTGGGGGACGGGCAGCGCCGCTTCGGCAACGACACCGACCGCTTCTCCCGGCTGGTGGAGGGCGCGGCCGGGGCCATGACGACGCTGGGGCCGGATGCCGTGCTTGGCCTTGCCCCGCATTCGCTCCGCGCCGTCTCTCCGGACGCGCTGGCGCAGATCGCCGAAGTGGGGCTGGGGCCCCTGCACATGCACCTCGCCGAGCAGGAGGGCGAGGTGAGCGAGGCCATGTCGGCGCTCGGGGCGCGGCCCGTCGAGTGGCTTCTGGACAACGCGGAGGTGGATGCGCGGTGGTGCCTGATCCACTGCACCCAGATGCGCCCGCACGAAACCGCCAGGTTGGCGCGCACCGGCGCCGTCGCGGGGCTCTGTCCCGTGACGGAGGCCAATCTCGGCGACGGCATCTTCGACGGGGCGGGCTGGCGCGCCGCGGGGGGCCGGTTTGGCGTCGGCTCCGATTCCAACCTGCGGATCTCGCTCTCGGGAGAGCTTTCGGCGCTCGAATATTCCCAGCGGTTGCGGGATCGCGCCCGCGCCGTGCTGGCCGATCCCGGCCAGTCCACGGGTCGCCAGCTTCTGGAGGCCGCCGCGACCGGCGCCGCGCAGGCGCTCGGGCGGGGGCGCGGCGCGATCGCGCCCGGCGAATGGGCCGACCTCGTGGCGCTCGACACCGAGGCCACCGCCCTCGTTGGACGGAACGGCGACACCGCGCTCGACACATGGATCTTCGCCGCCGGCGACGGGCTGGTGCGCGACGTCTGGTCGGCAGGCCGCCACGTGGTCCGCGACGGCGCCCACGTGGCGCGGAGCCGGATCGAGGCGCGGTTCCGCGAGGCGATGGTCCGGCTCGGGGATGCGCTATGACGACCGGGCGGCGCCCGGCATGGCGCGCGGTGCACGACGAGGCCCTGCGCCGCATCCAGACCCGGGAGTGGCAGCCCGGAGAGCTGATCCCGAGCGAGGTGGCGCTCGCGCGCGAGTTGGGCCATGCCCGCGCCACGGTGAACCGCGCACTCCGCGCGCTGGCCAAGCAGGGGCTGCTGGAGCGGCGCCGCCGCGCCGGCACACGCGTTGCCGAGGCGCCGCAGCGCCGGGCCCTTCTGTCGGTTCCGATCGTCCGCGAGGAGGTCGAGGAACGCGGCGCGCGCTACGCCCACGCGCTGATCGCGCGCGGGGCCGCGCCCGTGCCCGAGGCTCCGCGCCTCGCGCTGGGGCTCGCCCCCGGCGCCCGCGCCGAGCGGGTTCGCGCGCTCCACCTCGCCGACGGGCGGCCCTACGCCTGGGAGGACCGCTGGGTGAACCTCGCCGCCGCGCCGGGCTTCGCCGCCGCGCCGCTCGACGAGATCAGCGCGAACGAGTGGCTGGTGCGACACGCGCCGTTCGATCGCGGCACGCTCGACTACGCCGCCGAGCCCGCCAGCGCCGATGCCGCCGCTCATCTGGGCTGCGCGCCCGGAACGCCCGTGATGGTGCTGGAGCGCGCCACCCAGGGTCCGGACGCGCCAGTCACCTGGGTGCGGCTGGCCTACGCGCCGGGCTACCGGCTGCGCATGAAGATCTGAGCCGGGCGCCTCAAAACGGGTGCTCGCGCCCGTCCCAGGTCAGAAAACGTCCGGTCGTGGCGACGCTCAATTCGCCGAAGCTCTCGATCAGGCCGCGGGCGGCGTCCTCGACACCGATCTCGGCCCTCGCGCCGCCCATGTCGGTGCGCACCCTGCCGGGGTGGTAGATGCCCACCGCGATCCCGAGCGGCGCGAGATCCGTGGCCAGGTTGCGCCCCAGGTTCACCGCCGCGGCCTTCGAGGCGCGGTAGATGTAGCTGCCGCCCGGCGCGCGCGTGGAACTGCCCATCTGGCTGGAGATCACGGCGATCCGCGGCGCGTCAGAGATCTGGAGATTGGGCAGGAGCGCCTGGGCGGTGAGGAACACGCCCGTCACGTTCACCGCGAAGGTCTCGGCCCACATCTCGGCCGGGTAGCCGTCGGCGAGGCTCTCGCCCTTGTCGGGGTAGATGCCCGCGTTGCAGACCAGCAGGTCCACCGGCACCGAGTCCAGCCGTGCCGCGAGGGCGCCGACACTCTCGGGATCGCGCACGTCGAGAGGCAGGAACCCGTCGCCGGCGCGCGCGGTGCCAGAGACGGTCCAGCCCGCCGCCCGGAGCCCCGCGTCGAGGGCCGCGCCTATGCCGCGGTTGGCCCCGGTGATCACGGCGTGAGGCGGGCGAGCCATCTCAGTTCGACTTGCGCGTGGGCAGGAAGGGGAGCGGCGCCACGGTCACCCCGTCCTCGACGAGCTTGCGCGCCTCGGCGGGCCGCGCCTGCCCCCGGATCGCGCGTTCCGGCGCATCGCCCGCGTGAATCGCGCGCGCCTCCCGCACGAAGTTCTCTCCCACGTCCTCCGAGTTCGCCTCGACGAAGGCGCGGAGGCGGCGCAGCGCGGGCTCGGCCGGGTGCGCGGGCGCACTCAGCGCGGGCGCAGGGCGCGCGCGTCGCGTCGATTTGCCCACGCGGGGCGACATCACGTCCTTCTGCACCTTCGTCGATCCGCAGACCAAGCAGCAGACCATGCCCGCGGCCTCGAGCTTGTCGAAGGCGATGGCGGACTGGAACCAGCTGTCGAAGCTGTGATCGTTCGCGCATTTCAGAGTGTAGTGGATCATCGCTGCAACTCGCGGAACAGGTCCGGGCAGTAGATAAGGACGCCGTCGCGGCGATCAACTCTCCTTGTCCGCCGGGGGCAGCATGTGCTGCACCGCGGCCACCACCGCCTCGGCGTCCGCGCCGTGCCCCAGCGCCTGCGCCCCCGCCTGCCCGAGCGCCGTCTGCGCGTCCAGCGCGGCAAGGTCCGAAAGCGCCCCGGCCAGCTCCCCGGCGCCGGAGACCCGCCGGCTCGCCCCCGCCTCCGCGATGCGGCCATAGGCGGGCGCGAAATTCTCCAGGTGCGGTCCGTGAAGCAGGGCGCAGCCGAAGGCCGCGGGTTCGTAGGGCGTGTGCCCGCCTTTCGGCACGAGCGATCCGCCGACGAAAACGGTCCCGGCCAGCGCGTACCACAGGTGCATCTCGCCCATCGTGTCGGCAAGCAGCACCTCGGCGCCCGTGATCTCGCCGCGACTGCGCCGGTCGAAGTCGATCCCGGCTTGCGCAAGCAGGGCCGCCACCGCGTCGCCGCGCGCGGGATGGCGGGGCGCGAGGATCAGCCGCAGACCGGGGCGCGCCGCGCGGGCCGCGAGATGGGCGGCGATCACGATGTCCTCCTCGCCGTCGTGGGTGGAGGCCGCAAGCCACGTCCCGGCGCGCGGAAAGGCGGCTTGCAACGCCCCGTCCGGTTCGCCCGGCGGCGGGGTGTAGAGCGCCTTGAGATCCAGCACCGGCCCGGCGGCCGCCCCCGGCAGGCCGAGCGCGCGCAGCCGCTCGAGCGAGCGGGCGTCCTGCGCCGACAGGAAGGAGATATGCCCCAGGACGCGGGTCGCGAGACCCGGAAGGCGCGCCCAGCCCCGCGCCGTCCGCGCGCTCATCCGCGCGCCGAGCACCGCCACGGGCACGCCCGCCGCGCCGCAGGCCGAAAGGCGGTTCGGCCAGAACTCGGACTCCACGACGATGTGCAGCCGCACGTCCCACCGCCGCAGCAGGCGCCGCGCCGCCCCGCGCAGATCGAGGGGCGCGCACTCCGCCGCCACGCCCCAGCCCCGTGCGAGATCGCGGCCCGTCACGCTGTTGGCCGTCACGAACCAGCGAAGATCGGGCCGCGCCCTCCGCAGCCGCGCGACGAGCGGCGCGACCGACGCAAGTTCCCCGTTCGACGCGGCGTGCAGCCAGACCGTGGGCCGCCGGTCGCCCGGCGCGGGCGCGACCCCGAGCCGTGCGCGGAGCGCGGCCAGGTCCTCGCGCCCGCGCAGCGTCCGCACTGCGAAAAGCGCGGCGAGCGGGAACGCCGCGACGGCGAAGATCACGCGGTAGAGCCACATGGCCACGTCCCGTAGTCCCCAGCCCCGGGCCGCACAAGCCCGGAGGGTTTCGCTTGCGCCCGCCCGCGCGACTGCCTACACCGCCCGGCGACCTCGACACCGGGTGATGGCCCCATGTCCGTTCTGGTGATGAAATTCGGCGGCACCTCCGTCGCCACGCTCGACCGTATCCGCCGCGCGGCCAAGCGCGTGGGCGTCGAGGTGGCCAAGGGGCACGACGTCATCGTGATCGTCTCGGCCATGGCCGGACGCACCAACGAGCTTGTCGGCTGGGTGAACGAGACCTCGCCGCTCTACGACGCGCGCGAATACGACGCGGTGGTGAGTTCCGGCGAGAACGTGACCGCGGGGCTGATGGCGCTCACGCTCCAGGAGATGGAGATCCCGGCGCGCAGCTGGCAGGGCTGGCAGGTGCCGGTTCTGACCACCTCCGCCCACGGCGCCGCGCGGATCGAGGATATCCCGAGCGGGAACATCTCGCGCCGGTTCGCGCAGGGCATGAAGGTGGCCGTCGTCGCCGGCTTCCAGGGCGTCAGCCCCGAGGGACGCATCACGACGCTGGGCCGGGGCGGAAGCGACACGACCGCGGTGGCCTTCGCCGCCGCCTTCGACGCGGTGCGCTGCGACATCTACACCGACGTGGACGGGGTCTATACCACCGACCCCCGGATCTCGGAGAAGGCGCGCAAGCTTGACCGCATCGCCTTCGAGGAGATGCTGGAACTCGCCTCGCTCGGCGCGAAGGTGCTCCAGACCCGCTCGGTCGAGCTCGCGATGCGCTACAAGGTGAAGCTGCGCGTGCTCTCGAGCTTCGGCGAGCAGTCGGACGAGGCGGGCACGCTGGTGTGCGACGAGGAGGACATCATGGAACAGAACGTGGTCTCGGGCGTCGCCTATTCCCGCGACGAGGCGCAGTTGACGCTGGTCTCGGTCGCCGACCGCCCCGGCATCGCGGCGGCGATCTTCGGCCCGCTTTCCGAGGCGGGCGTGAACGTGGACATGATCGTGCAGAACATCTCCGAGGAGGGGCGCACCGACATGACCTTCTCGCTGCCCACCGAGCAGGTGCTGCGCGCGGAACAGGCGATGATGGCCGCGAAGGAGCGGGGCGAGATCAACTTCCACGACCTCATCGCGAACCAGGCGGTCGCGAAGATCTCCGTCGTCGGGATCGGGATGCGCAGCCAGTCAGGCGTGGCGGCGAAGATGTTCAAGGTGCTGGCCGACGAGGGGATCAACATCAAGGTCATCACCACCTCCGAGATCAAGATCTCCGTGCTGATCGACCGGAAATACACCGAACTCGCCGTGCAGGCGCTGCATGACGCCTTCGAACTCGGGCAGCCGCGCTGATCCCGGGGTCGTCCAGCCGTTCCGCCGCGCCGCGGCACGCGAAGGAAGACGTTTCTTTCCGACCGCGGGTTGTGCTCTAAAGGCGTCCGGACGATGACCGACCGGGGCGAGGAGCGACAGCCAGGCATGCCCGACCGAGGCGAGAGCGAAAGCCGGAAGCTTCTGCGCCGGTTGCGCGAGGCGATGGCCGGCGAGAGCGCGGGCCAGGAACGGCTCGACAGGATCACCACGCTGATCGCCGAATCGATGGGCACCGAGGTCTGCTCCATCTACCTCTTCCGCGACCGCGAGACGCTGGAGCTTTGCGCGACCGAGGGGCTGAAGCCGGAGGCGGTGCACCAGACCCGGCTGCGGCTCGGCGAGGGCCTCGTGGGCCGGGTCGGCCGCTCGGGCCGGATCATCAACACGGAGAACGCCCCCGCCCTGCCGGGCTTCCGCTACATGCCGGAAACCGGCGAGGAGGCCTACACCTCCTTCCTCGGCGTGCCGATCCAGCGGCTGGGCGAGACGCTGGGCGTGCTGGTCGTTCAGTCGCGCGAGCCGCGCGGCTTCACCGCCGACGAGGTCTACGCGCTCGAGGTCGTGGCCATGGTCCTGGCCGAGATGGCGGAGCTCGGCGCCTTCGTGGGCGAAGGCGCGGCGATGACCGCGCGCCACCAGCAGCCGGTCACGCTGCGGGGCACGATCGGGCAGGAAGGCGTCGCGATGGGTCATGTGTGGCTGCACGAACCGCGCGTGGTCGTCGCCAACCCCATCGCCGACGATCCCGACCGGGAGGCGGAGCGCCTGCGCGAGGCGGTGGACCGCCTGCGCGTGGGGGTGGACCGGATGCTGGACGGCGCGGCGGGCGGTGACGCCGAGCAGCTTCAGGTGCTCGAGGCCTACCGCATGTTCGCCAACTCGCCCGGCTGGTTGCGGCGGATGGAAGAAAGCGTGGCCAGCGGCCTGTCCGCCGAGGCCGCGGTCGAGAAGGAACAGTCCTCCGCACGGGCGCGCCTCACGCAGGTGAGCGACCATTATCTCCGCGACCGGCTGCACGATCTCGACGACCTGTCGAACCGCCTGCTGCGGCTGCTCACCGGCCAGGGCAAGGAGACCGGGGCGCAGATGCCGGCCGACCCGATCCTGATCGCGCGCAATATCGGGCCCGCGGAGCTTCTGGACTACGGCCGCGCGCTCAGGGGCGTGGTGCTGGAGGAAGGCTCGGTGGGCAGCCACGCCGCCATCGTCGCGCGCGCGCTCGCCATCCCGCTGGTGATCCACGCCGAGCGGATCACCACGGAGGCGCTCAACGGCGATCCGATCGCCGTGGACGGCGAGCAGGGCATCGTGCACCTGCGCCCCGACGACAGCATCGCCGCCGCCTTCCGCGACAAGATCGCGATGCAGGCGGAGGCGCAGGAACGCTACGCCTCGATCCGCGACAAGCCCGCCGAGACGCTTTGCGGCACCACGATCGGAATGCACATGAACGCGGGGCTCATGGCCGACCTGCCCTCGCTCGCGGGGTCGGGCGCCGAGGGCGTGGGGCTCTTCCGGACCGAGCTGCAGTTCCTTCTGCGCAACAAGATGCCGCGCCGGTCGGAGCTCTCGGCGCTCTACGCCCGGATCATGCAGGCGGCGCAGGGCAAGCGCGTGGTGTTCCGCACGCTCGACATCGGCTCGGACAAGGTCCTGCCCTACATGACGGCCGTGGACGAACCGAACCCGGCGCTCGGCTGGCGCGCGATCCGCGTGGGCCTCGACAAGCCGGGCGTGCTGCGGATGCAGCTTCAGGCGCTGGTGCGGGCCGCCAATGGCGGGCCGCTTTCGGTGATGTTCCCCTTCATCGCGCAGTACGAGGAATATGTCGCGGCGCGCGCCGAGATGGACAAGGCGCTGGCGCGCGAGCGCATCCTGGGGCACCCCCTGCCCTCCTCGCTGGACGTGGGGGCGATGCTCGAGACCCCGAGCCTCGCCTTCGCGCCGCGGCGTTTCTTCGAGGAGGTGGAGTTCCTCTCGATCGGCGGCAACGACCTCAAGCAGTTCTTCTTCGCCGCCGACCGTGAGAACGAGCTGGTGCGGCGGCGCTACGACACGCTGAACGTGAGCTTCCTGACCTTCATCGAGCAGATCGTGCGGCGCTGCGAGGAGACGGGCACGCCGCTTTCCTTCTGCGGCGAGGACGCGGGCCGCCCGGTGGAGGCGCTTTGCCTCGCGGCGATGGGCATCCGGCTCCTGTCCATGCGCCCGGCCTCCATCGGGCCGGTCAAGCACCTCTTGCGCCGCGCGCACCTGGGAGAGGTGCGCACGGTGATCGAGGGGGCACGCGAGCGCGGCGAGCAGTCGGTCCGCGCGGCCGTCATGGAGTATCTGAAACGCTGACGGGAACCCGGGATCAGCGGCGCGCGGCGAAGAAATCGCGCAGGAGCGCCGCGGCCTCCTCCTCGGCGATGCCGGGATAGATCTCCGGCACGTGATGCGCCTGCGGGTGGGTGAAGACGCGCGCCCCATGCGCCACGCCCCCGGACTTCGGGTCAGACGCGCCGTAATAGAGCCGCGCGATACGCGAGAAGGCGATGGCCTGCGCGCACATCGCGCAGGGCTCCAGCGTGACGTAGAGCGCATGGCCCGGCAGCCGTTCGGATTCCGCCGCCGCGCAGGCTTCGCGGAGCGCGAGGATCTCGGCATGGGCGGTCGGATCGCTGAGTTCGCGGGTCCGGTTGCCGGCACGCGCCACCTCCCGGCCCGCCGGGTCCACGACGACGGCGCCCACCGGCACCTCGCCCCGGGCCGCCGCCGCGCGCGCCTCGGCCAGCGCGGTCTCCATGTGCGAACGGAAGGTCATGGCGCCTGATGCCGCCCGCGCGACGCTTGCGCAAGGGTCGCGCGGGGCCTATGCGCGGGGCATGAGCGAGAAGACCCCCGAGGGCGAGCGCATCGCCAAGGTTCTGGCGCGGGCCGGCGTGGCGAGCCGGCGCGAGGCCGAGCGCATGATCGAGGCGGGCCGCGTGGCGGTGAACGGCCGCCGCGTGGAGCGCGCGGCGCTCAACGTCACGCCCGCCGACCGGATCACCGTGGACGGCCGGCCCGTCGGGGCGCCCGAGCCGCCGAGGCTATGGCTTTACCACAAGCCCACCGGTCTGGTGACGACGACCCGCGACGAGCAGGGCCGTCCCACGATCTTCGACGCGCTGCCCGAGGACATGCCCCGCGTCATGAGCATCGGACGGCTCGACCTGACCTCGGAAGGGCTTCTGCTGCTGACCAACGACGGCGCGATCAAGCGCCGGCTCGAGCTGCCCTCGACGGGCTGGACGCGCAAGTACCGGGTCCGCGTGAAGGGCACGCCCGCCGACGAGACGTTCGAGCCGCTGCGGCGCGGCCTGAGCGTGGACGGCGAGCGCTTTCAGCCGATGACCGTCACGCTCGACCGCCAGCAGGGCGCGAACGCGTGGCTGACCGTGGCGATCAAGGAGGGGAGGAACCGCGAGATCCGCCGCGCGATGACGGCCGTGGGCCTGACGGTGAACCGCCTGATCCGCATCTCCTACGGGCCCTTTCAGCTGGGCACGCTGAAGCCGGGCGCGGTGGAGGAGGTGCGCCAGCGCGTCCTGCGCGACCAGCTTGGGCTGGGCGAGACGAAAAGCGCGGCCCAGGGCAAGCCGAAGCTGCGCCGCCATCGCCGGAGCTGAACCGCCGTCACGAGGACGTTACACGCGTCTGCGCAAGCCCGGAAGGGGCGGTTCCGGAACGGGCGGCGCTCCGCCGCCGGGGCTGGCCCCGAAGCCCGCCATGGCCTATCGTGGTGGCGACCCTGACGCAGGAGCACCATGTCGCGACTTGTGCTTATCCTCGTGCTGGTGGCCGTGGTCACGGCCCTGGCCGCCATCGCCGTCGCTGTGATCTCCGAGACGGGGGGGCGCACCGGGCGCGCGATGGGGCGCCCCGGCGGGCGGCTCAACGCCGTGCAGCGCATGGCCTATCTGCTTCTCATGGCGGTCATGCTGGGCACCGCCACCGGCCTGCTGGAGGCGGGCTGATGGCGCGGCGCTACGGCGGACGGTTCAGCCCGGAGGCGGGGGCGGAGGAGACGGAGGGCGCGCATCGCCTGTCCACCACCGCGACGGAATTCCGGATCGCGCCCGGCGGGGCCCGCGTCAACCTGCTCTACCTTCCGGCCGCGGTGCTGGCCGTCTTCTCGCTGGGCGGCGGGCCCGAGCGGCTTGCCCTGGGGCTCATCGGCGCGAGCCTCTGGGCGCTGGCGGCCTGGCTGACGCGCGAGGGGCTGCGCGCCGAGGCCGCCTGGCACGACCGCAAGGTCGCCCGCCGCCCGGCGATGCCGCGCAAGCTGTCCGCCTCGCTCCTGGTGGGCATCGGCACGGCGGTCGCCGCGGGCAGCGGCAACGGGGATCTTCCGGGCGCGCTGCTTTACGGCGTGATCGGGGCGGCGTTGCACGTCACGGCCTTCGGCGTCGATCCGCTCACCGACAAGGGAATCGAAGGCGTGGACCGCTTCCAGCAGGATCGCGTGGCCCGCGCCGTGGACGAGGCCGAAAAGCACCTCACGGCGATGCGGGACGCCATCGCCCGGACCGGCGACCGCCAGATCGAGGCGCGGGTGGAGCGGTTTCTCGCCACGGCGCGGAAACTGTTCCGCACGGTCGAGAACGACCCCCGCGACCTGACCTCGGCGCGAAAGTTCCTGTCGGTCTACCTGATGGGCGCGCGGGACGCCTCGGTGAAGTTCGCGGAGGTCTACGCGCGCGGCCGCGACGCGGGGGCGCGCGCCGACTACCTCGCTCTGCTCGACGATCTGGAGCAGAATTTCGCCGCCCGCACGGAGAAGCTGCTGGCCAACGACCACGCCGACATGAGCGTTGAGATCGAGGTGCTGCGCGACCGCCTCAAGCAGGAGGGCCTTCGGGCCGACTACCAACAGGAGTGAGTCCATGCCGATGTCCGAAAACGTCCGCCAGGAGGCGGAAAAGACCCTCTCGCTTGTGGAGGAGATGAACGCCGTGGTGCTGCCCGATCCCGCCGAGACGTCCGAGATCGTCCCCCTGGAGGAGGCCGATACCGCCAAGAGCGGCGAGCTCCGGCGCCGCATGGACGAGATCGACATCGCCGACACGAACTCGATCGTCTCCTTCGGCTCCGCCGCCCAGGCGGAGTTGCAGGAGATCAGCCAGGCCATGCTGGCCGACGTGCGCAACAAGGACGTGGGCCCGGCGGGCGATTCGCTGCGCGACATCGTCACCACGATCCGCGGCTTCTCGGTGTCCGAGCTGGACGTGCGCCGCGAGCGCAGCTTCTGGGAGCGCCTGCTCGGACGCGCGGCCCCGGCCGCGAAGTTCGCGGCGCGCTACGAGCACGTTCAGGGCCAGATCGACCGTATCACCGAGAACCTTCTGCACCACGAGCCCCGGCTTCTGAAGGACATCAAGTCGCTCGACATGCTCTACGAGAAGACCCTGGGCTTCTATGACGAGCTCGCGCTCTACATCGCGGCGGGCGAGGCCAAGCTGAAGGACCTCGACGGCAACGACATCCCCGAGAAGGAAAAGGCGGTGGCCGCGGCGCCCGAGGACGATCAGGTGATGAAGGCGCAGGAGCTGCGCGACCTGCGCGCGGCGCGCGACGACCTGGAGCGCCGGGTCCATGACCTGAAGCTCACCCGGCAGGTGACGATGCAGTCGCTGCCCTCCATCCGCCTCGTGCAGGAGAACGACAAGAGCCTCGTCACCAAGATCAATTCCACCCTCGTGAACACCGTGCCGCTGTGGGAAACGCAGCTCGCACAGGCGGTCACGATCCAGCGCTCGGCCGAGGCCGCGGCCGCGGTGAAGGAAGCCTCGGACCTGACGAACGAATTGCTGACGGCGAACGCCGAGAACCTGCGCGCCTCTAACAAGGCGATCCGCCAGGAGATGGAGCGCGGCGTCTTCGACATCGAGGCCATCAAGAAGGCCAACGCCGATCTGGTCGGCACGATCGAGGAGAGCCTTCAGATCGCCGACGAGGGCAAGGCGCGCCGCGCCGCCGCCGAGCAGGAACTTCGAAAGATGGAGTCCGAGCTGCGCGACACGCTGTCCTCCGCCAAGGCGCGCGCCACGGGCACGGGCGACACCGCGGCGACCGCCGTTCCCAAGGCGTGAACGGGATGCGGCGGGCGCTCTTCGCGGCGCTTTGCGTCGTGCTGGCGGGATGCGATGCGGCACCGGTGCCACCGGTCGCCGCCCCGCCCGCCCGACCGGACGAGCTGGCCCCGCCGCCCGCCCCCGCAGGGGATCCCGCCGCGCGCACCACGGAGAGCCGCCAGCTCGCGGCCTACTACGCAAGGGTGCAGGCCGACCTTCTGGCGCAGGGCCTGCTGCGCACCGACGGCGGCGGCCCCGACACGCCCTACGGGTCCGCGGATATCCTGCGCAACTTCGAGCGTATCGCCTTCTTCGACGAGTATACCCGCGGCGCCGGCCTGCGGCCGGGCCGGAACGTTTCCGGGCGGCTCAAGCGCTGGCCCGGGCCCGTGCGCATCGCGGCGGCATTCGGCGCCTCGGTGCCGCCCGCCCGACGCACCCGCGACGCCAACGCCGTGCGCGGCTACGCGGCGCGGCTGGCGCAGGTGACAGGGCATCCGATCTCGGTGAGTTCGCCGCGCTCCGCCAACTTCCATGTCCTGTTCATGGGCGAGGACGACCGCGACGAACTGCTCGCCCGCGTGCGCGGGATCGTGCCCGACATCGCGCCGGACGCGCTGGCGATCTTCGACGATCTGCCGCGCTCGATCCATTGCCTGGTGCTGGCGTTTTCGGGCACGTCGGGCGGATACGACTATGCCCGCGCCATCGCCTTCATCCGCGCCGAGCATCCCGACCTGATGCGCCTTGCCTGCATCCACGAGGAGATGGCGCAGGGCCTCGGGCTTGCCAACGACAGCCCTCGGGCGCGTCCTTCGATCTTCAACGACGACGACGAGTTCGCATTGCTCACCACTCATGACGAGGAGCTCCTGCGGCTGCTCTACGATCCGCGCCTCGAGATCGGCATGCGCCTCGAAGAGGCGCGGCCGATCCTGCGGGACATCCTCGAGGGCCGCGACGCCGCTCCGGAAAGCTGACGGGGCGCGCGGAGACTGGATTCGCCATCGCCGCGCGGTATGGTCTCCGCGGCGCGCAGCAAGGAGGCAGGCCATGCCGATCTTCGACTTTCTCTCCGGCCAGTTCATCGACGTCATCCACTGGACCGACGACACCCGCGACACCATGGTCTGGCGCTTCGAGCGCGAGGGGCACGAAATCAAGTACGGCGCGAAGCTGACCGTGCGCGAGGGGCAGGCGGCGGTCTTCGTCCACGAGGGGCAGCTCGCGGACGTGTTCACCCCGGGACTCTATTTTCTCGAGACCAACAACATGCCGGTCCTGACCTCCCTGCAGCACTGGGACCACGGCTTCCGCTCGCCCTTCAAGTCCGAGATCTACTTCGTCAACACCACCCGCTTCTCGGACCTGAAATGGGGCACGAAGAACCCGATCATCGCCCGCGATCCCGAATTCGGACCGGTGCGGCTGCGCGCCTTCGGAACCTACACCGTGCGCGTCGCGGACCCCGCGCGCTTCCTCCAGGAGATCGTGGGCACCGACGGCGAGTTCACGATGGACGAGATCAGCTTCCAGATCCGCAACATCATCGTGCAGGAGTTCAGCCGCGCGCTCGCCTCCTCGGGCATCCCGGTGCTCGACATGGCGGCGAACACCCGCGATCTGGGCAAGCTCGTCGCGCGCGAGATCCAGCCGACGCTTGTCGAATACGGCCTCGAGATCCCGGAACTCTACATCGAGAACATCTCGCTGCCGCCGGCGGTGGAGCAGGCGCTCGACAAGCGCACCTCGATGGGGCTCGTGGGCGATCTGAGCCGGTACGCGGAGTTCTCCGCGGCAGAGGCGATGACAAGGGCCGCCGACAACCCGGCGGGCGGCGGCATGGCCGCGGGTCTCGGCGCGGGAATGGGGATGGCGATGGGATCGCGGATGGCGCAACCCGGTCCATGGGGAGGCGCAGCCCCGGGCGCCGGGCAGGGCGCGCAGCCTGCCGCCGCGCCGCCGCCCCCGCCGCCGGTGGAGCATGTCTGGCACATCGCCGAGAACGGGCAGACGCGCGGCCCCTTCTCGCGCGCCGATCTTGGCCGGATGGCCGTCGCGGGCGAGCGCGCCCGCAACAGCTACGTCTGGACCCAGGGACAGGATGGCTGGAAGCATGCCGAGGACGTGCCCGAGCTTGCCCAGCTCTTCACCGTGATGCCCCCGCCGCCGCCAGGCAGCTGAGGCCCGCGGCCCGCCGGACACCAGGCCCATGGCACCCGAACCGCCCCCGCCGCCCGACGCGCCCGCGCGCGCCGCGGCCCCGCTGGAGACGCACCGCTTCCCCTGCGAGGCCTGCGGCGCCGACCTGCGCTTCGAGCCTCGCGCGGGCCGGCTCGTCTGCGATCATTGCGGCAACACCGAGCCGATGGAGACCCGTGACGGCGCCGCGGCCATCCGCGAGCTCGACTTCCGCGCGGCGCTGGAGCGGGCGCTGCCGCAGGCGGAGATGGAAGAGACGCGCGTCACCACCTGCCCCAACTGCGGCGCACAGGTGGAATTCGACCCCGAGCTTCATGCCCGGGACTGCCCGTTCTGCGCCACGCCCGTCGTCACCGACACCGGTATGCACCGCCACATCAAGCCGCGCGGCGTGGTGCCCTTCGCCCTCGACGAGCGCGCGGCGCGGCAGGCGATGACGCGCTGGCTGGGCCGGCTCTGGTTCGCGCCGGGCGGGCTGAAGCAGTATGCCCGAAAGGGCCGGAAGATGCAGGGCATCTACGTGCCCTTCTGGACCTTCGACGCCGACACGGCGAGCCGCTACAGGGGCGAGCGCGGCACCGCCTACTACGAGACGCGCACCGTGATGCGGGACGGCAAGCGCGTGCAGCAACGCATCCGAAAGATCCGCTGGCGGCCCGCCTCGGGCCGCGTCGCGCGGTTCTTCGACGACGTGCTGGTGCTGGCCTCGCGCTCCCTGCCCAAGACCTTCACCGACGCGCTCGAGCCCTGGGACCTCGCCGCGCTCGAACCCTACCGCCCCGAGTTCCTCGCGGGGTTCCGGGCCGAGGGCTACCAGGTGGACCTCGCCCCGGGCTTCGAGGAAGCGCGGGCCCGCATGGACATGGTGATCCGCCGCGACGTGGCCTTCGACATCGGCGGCGACGCGCAGCGCATCCACGCCATCGATACCGATCTGCGCGACGTGACCTTCAAGCACATCCTGCTGCCCGTCTGGCTCGCCGCCTACAAGTATCGCGGGAGAACCTACCGCTTCGTCGTCAACGGCCAGACCGGGCGCGTTCAGGGCGAGCGGCCGTGGTCGGCCTGGAAGATCGCCCTCGCGGTGCTTGCCGGCCTGCTCCTGGCCGGGACCCTCGGCTTTCTTCTGGCCGCGAACCCCGACCTGCTGGAGCAGGGCTTCTGACCGCGATCAGCCCTTCCTGACGTCGATCCGGCGCGCGCCGGCGCTGCCGGTCATGCGGCGGGGCACCGTCACGGTCAGGACACCGTCCTTCATGTGGCCGTCCACCTTGTCCTGCTGCGCGTCCGAGGGAAGGCGGAAGGACCGGGTGAAGCTGCCGTACTGCCGCTCGCTGAAGAACCAGGTGTCGCCGCTTTCCTCGCGCTCCGACCTCTTTTCCCCCTTCACGGTCACCACGCCGTCATCCACCGAGACCTCGATGTCGTCCTCCGACACGCCGGGCAGTTCCATCGTGATCGTGTAGGACTCGTCGCTGCCCGAGGCATCCGACGCCGGTGCGAGCATCTCGGCGATGCGGGTGCCGAAGCTGCGAAACGGCTCGTAGAGCGAGGGCCAGAGGCCCGACATGCTGGATTTCTCGACCATTCGAATCTCCTCCGTCTTGCATGTTGGCGCGCGCAAGTCTGGCAAGGCGCGCGCCCGGCGTATTTGACCGGCGTCAAGCCTGCGCAGACTTGCATCGCCCGCTCCCGCGCGGCAGCGTGCCCCGGCGGCGAAACGGAGGCGAAGCGCCATGAAGGCAGTGTTGCAAAGGGTCTCGGAGGCGTCGGTGAGCGTCGGCGGCGCCGTCGTGGGCGAGATCGGCCCCGGGCTCATGGTCCTCGTCTGCGCCATGGAGGGCGACACGGAGGAGCAGGCGCGCAAGCTCGCCGCGAAGGCGGCGAAGCTGCGCATCTTCCGCGACGAGGACGGACGGATGAACCGCTCGATCCTCGACATCCGCGGCGCGGCGCTCGTCATCAGCCAGTTCACGCTCGCGGCCGACACATCGCGGGGCAACCGGCCGGGTTTCTCCGCCGCCGCACCGCCCGAGGAGGGCCGCCGCCTCTACGAAAGCTTCGCCGCGGCTCTTCAGGCCGAGGGCGTGGCCGTGGCGACAGGGCGCTTCGGCGCGGACATGCAGGTGAGCCTCGTCAATGACGGGCCGGTGACGATCCCGCTCGAGCTCTGACGGATCGGGGTTGGCAGCACGGCCCGGGATGCTAGGTAGCCTGCGGCGCGACGATTGGTCCAAGACGCAAGACAGGATCCGCCAAGTGCCGAATGCCGAGTTCCAGGATTTCGTGCCGGGCGCCGGCGCGGAGCGCGACTTCCGCGACGCGCTGGGCCGTTTCGCGACCGGCGTGACCGTCGTGACCTGCGCGGGCGCGGACGGACCGGTCGGCATGACGGCCAACAGCTTCTCGAGCCTGTCGCTCGACCCGCCGCTCATCCTCTGGGCACCGGCGCGCGGCTCCCATCGCTTCCCGGCCTTCGACGCCGCGGGCCACTTCGCCGTGCATGTCCTCGGTGCCGATCAGGACGAGATCTGCCAGGCCTTCGCGAAGAACGCCGATGCCTTCGACCTTCTCGACTGGCACAAGACACCGGAGGGCGTGCCGGTGTTCGACGCCTGTCTCGCGCGTTTCGAATGCGCCAAGCGCGCGGCCCACGACGGCGGCGACCACGAGATCCACGTGGGAGAGGTCCTGCGCGCCCGCAGCCGCGAGGGATCCCCGCTCATCTTCTTCGGCGGCGCCTACGGCGGCCTCGCCGGCCGCCCGTGATCGAGGGGGCGGCGTCGTCGAGGCGCTGACCGGCGGGACATGGCGGGCAGGCAGCCCGCCGCAAGCGCCCGGAAACTGTCAGGCAAGCTCCGCCGGCAGGTGCGCGTGGCCGCGAAAGCGGATGCGCCCGCCCGATCGTCTGCCGGCAACGACGCGATAGCCGGGAAACCGCGCGAGGAACCGCCCCACCGCGACTTTCCCCTCGAGCCGGGCGAGGCTCAGCCCGACGCAGACATGCGGCCCGCCCGCGAAGGCGAGGTGGCGGTTGGGCGTGCGGCCGATGTCGAAGCGGTGGGGCTCGGGGAACTGCGCCGGGTCGCGGTTCGCCGCCCCGATCACGAGGTGCAGGTTCGTGCCCGGCGCGATGGTCTCGCCGCCGATCTCGACCGTTTCGGTCGCCTCCCGGTTGCCGAGCTGATTGGGCGACGCGTAGCGCAGGACCTCCTCGATCGCCGAGCCGAGCAGATCCGGATCCTCCAGCAGGCGCGCCTTCTGGTCCGGATGGTCGTGAAGCAGCGCCAGCGCGTTGCCGATGAGGTTCGTGGTGGTCTCGTGCCCGGCGTTCAGGATGAAAATGCAGTTCTGCAGAAGCTCGGTTTCCGAAAGCTGGCCGTCCGCCCCCTCCCCCCGGATGAGACGGGTCAGCACGTCCGTCTCGGGGTCCCCCGGCCGGGCGCGGCGGCGCGCCACGAGATCCTCCAGATAGGCCGTGAATTCCGCCACGGCCGCATTGCCCCGGGCGAGGTGATCTTCGGACAGGGCCGGCTCCAGCGCGCCCAGGATCGCGAGCGACCAGTCGCGCAGCGGCCCGCGTTCCTCCATCGGCACGTCGAGCAGGTTGCCGATGATCTGGATCGGGCTCGTGCTGGCGTAATCCTCCACGAGATCCACGGCCGCACCCCCGCGCCCCCGCTCGGCCATGCGCTCGAGCAGCGCGTCCACGACCGCGACAAGCCCCGGCTCCATCCGGGCGATGGCGCGCGGCGTGAGCGCCGAGGTCATGATCCGGCGCACGCGGGTGTGCAGCGGCGGGGCGTTGAAGACGAGCGACGTGGTGTGGTGGGTGTAAAGCGGTGTGCCCTCCCCAAACTTGGGCGCGAACGCCACCGTCTTGTCCGACGAGAAGCGGCGCGTGTCCCGGTAGATGCGGTCGAGATCCGCGTGGCGCGCCACCAGCACCGAACCGTCGCGCTGGCGCAGCACGGGCGCATGGGCCAGGAGCCCGGCATAAACCGGGAACGGATCGTCGGCGAAGCCCGGCGGCGGCGCCATCAGGTCGAAGCCGCGCGCCTCGGCTGCGGTGATCATGGCCCATCCTCCCGTCGCGGTGACCGGGGCGGAACCTGCCCCAGCGCCCGTGGCTTGGCAAGCCGGGCGCGCGCGCCTTGTCTCGCCCCCGCACGGCGGCTACACCCGCGCCAGGCGTCAACCAGCGCGAGGGACAGGACAGATGGCCACCGCCGCAGATTTCAACGACCGCATGCTCTCGCTCGGGCTGGCGCGCGTGGCCGAACAGGCCGCCATCGCCGCCGCGGACCTCGTGGGACGGGGCGACGAGACGGCCGCCGACCAGGCCGCCGTGAACGCCATGCGCGAGCAGCTGAACCGGCTCGACATCGCGGGGCGGGGGGTCATCGGCGAGGGCGAGCGCGACGAGGCGCCGATGCTCTTCATCGGCGAGGAGGTCGGCACCGGGAACGGCCCCGCCGTCGACATCGCGCTCGATCCGCTCGAGGGCACCACGCTCACCGCCAAGGACATGCCCGGCGCGCTCACCGTCATCGCCATGGGGCCGCGCGGCTCGATGCTGCATGCGCCCGACGTCTACATGGAGAAGCTCGCGGTGGGGCCCGGCTATCCCGAAGGCGTGGTGACGCTCGACATGGCCCCGGCGGAGCGGGTGCGCGCGCTCGCCGCCGCGCGCGGCTGCGCCGCCGCGGACATCACCGTCTGCATCCTGGAACGGCCGCGCCATGCCGGGATGATCGCCGACGTGCGGGCCACGGGCGCGGCGATCCGGCTCATCACCGACGGGGACGTGGCGGGCGTGATGCACTGCGCCGAGGCGGAGATCACCGGCATCGACATGTACATGGGCACCGGCGGCGCGCCCGAGGGGGTGCTGGCCGCCGCCGCGCTTCGGTGCATGGGCGGGCAGATCCTGGGGCGGCTCGTCTTTCACGACGACGACGAGCGCGAGCGCGCCGCGCGCGCCGGCATCACCGACCTGAACCGCGTCTACGCGCTGGGGGACATGGTGCGCGAGGACGTGATCTTCGCCGCCACGGGTGTCACCGACGGCTCGCTCCTGCCCGGGATCCGGCGCCGCCCCGGCTGGGTCGAGACCGAGACGGTGCTCATGCGGTCCCGCACCGGGTCCGTGCGCCGGGTGAGCTACCGCTCTCCCCTGCGCTGAGGCATGCCGGCGGCGGCCCTCATCCTGATCGACATCCAGACCGGTTTCGACGCCGCGAGCTGGGGCGAGCGCAACAACCCGGACGCCGAGGCACGCGCGGCCGCCCTGCTTTCGGCGTGGCGGGCGCGGCGGAAGCCGGTCGTGCATGTCCGGCACGTCTCGACCGAACCGGGCAGCCCCCTCGCCGGGGCGGGCACGCGGTTCAAGCCGCAGGTCGCGCCGGTCGAGGGAGAGACCGTCATCGAGAAATCCGTGAACGCGGCCTTCATCGGAACGACGCTCGAGGACCGCCTGCGGGGGCTCGGCGTGCAGGATCTCGTGCTTTGCGGCCTGACCACGCCGCATTGCGTCTCCACGACCGCGCGCATGGCCGCCAATCTCGGCTTCTCCGTCCGGCTCGCTCATGATGCCTGCGCGGCCTTCGCGACCAATGCGGACATGAGCTGGTGCGGCGGCGAACCGATGCCGCCCCAGGCCGTCCACGATGCGGCGGTCGCCCATCTGCATGGCGAATTCGCGCAGGCCCTGTCCGTCGCGGATCTGCTGGAGGCGCCCCGGTGAGCGCCTATCTCGGCGTCGATCTCTCGCTGACCGGTCGCCGCTGGGAGGGGCCGGACGCCGAACTGCTCCGGCAGGCCGAGGCCATCGCCCAGCGCACCGATCTCGCGCCCGCCGTCTGCGCGACGCTGGCGCGCGCCGGCGTCGCGCCCGAGGCGGCCGAGGGCTACCTGTCGCCCCAGCTTCGCGAGCTTCTGCCCGACCCGAAGGGCCTGCGCGACATGGAGCGCGCGGCGGCGCGCATCGTCTCGGCCGCGACCCGGGGCGAGCGGATCGCGATCTTCGCCGATTACGACGTGGATGGCGGCGCTTCGGCGGCGCTGCTCCTCGACTGGCTCGCCGCTGTGGGGCGCGGCGCCACGCTTTACGTCCCCGACCGCATCGACGAGGGCTACGGACCCAACGTCCCGGCCATGCGCGCGCTCGCGGCCGAGCACGACCTGATCGTCTGCGTGGACTGCGGCACCCTCAGCCACGACCCCGTGGCCGCCGCCGAAGGCGCGGATGTCGTCGTGCTCGACCATCACCTCGCCGGAGAGACGCTGCCGCCGGCCCATGCCGTGGTGAACCCGAACCGCCAGGACGAGGACGGACGCCTGGCGCATCTCTGCGCCGCCGGGGTGGTCTTCCTGATGCTGGTAGAGGCGGGCCGGCAACTGCGCGCAGCGGGGCGCGCGGGGCCGGACCTCGTGCCGCTTCTAGATCTCGTGGCGCTCGCGACCGTCGCCGACGTTGCCCCGCTCACCGGGGTCAACCGCGCGCTCGTGCGCCAGGGGCGGAAGGTGATGGGCTGGCGCGAACGCCCGGGCCTGGTCGCGCTCGCCGACGTGGCGCGCCTCGACCGCGCGCCGGATCCTTACGCGCTGGGCTTCGTGCTGGGGCCCCGGATCAACGCGGGCGGACGCGTGGGACAGGCCGACCTGGGCGCCCGGCTTCTGGCCACCCGCGACGCGGCCGAGGCCGAGGCGCTCGCCCGCAGGCTCGAGGCGCTCAACGAGGAACGGCGCGGGATCGAGGCGTCGGTGCGCGCCTCCGCGATGGCCCAGGCCGAGGCGCGCGGGCTCGACGCGCCGCTCGTCTGGGCGGCGGGCGAGGGCTGGCACCCGGGCGTGGTCGGCATCGTCGCCTCGCGCCTCAAGGAGGCCGCCAACCGGCCCGCGGTGGTGATCGGGCTCGAGGGCGGCGAGGGCAAGGGCTCCGGCCGGTCCGTCGCGGGCGTCGATCTCGGCGCGGCGGTGCAGAGGCTCGCCGCCGAGGGGCTTCTCCTCAAGGGCGGCGGGCACCGCATGGCGGCCGGCCTCACGGTGGCGCGGGAGCACCTCGAGCCCGCCATGGCCCGGCTCGCCGAACTTCTCGCGCGGCAGGGCGCGGGCGCGGCGGGCCCGCGGGCGCTCAGGCTGGACGGCACGCTGATGCCCGGCGCGGCGACGCCCGAACTCGTGGAGGCGCTCGAGACGGCAGGCCCCTTC
Source organism: Rhodosalinus sp. FB01 (assembly GCF_041365715.1). Taxonomy (NCBI): domain Bacteria; kingdom Pseudomonadati; phylum Pseudomonadota; class Alphaproteobacteria; order Rhodobacterales; family Paracoccaceae; genus Rhodosalinus; species Rhodosalinus sp. FB01. The sequence goes on from NZ_JBGFSH010000002.1 coordinate 167,653, forward strand.
GGCGCCGGCGCGGCGGCGCCGCGGTTCGCCTTTCCCGCCCTCGCCATCCGCCACGCGAAGCGCGTGGGCGAGACGCATCTGAAGCTTTCGCTGTCCGACGGCATGGGCGGCACGATCGACGCCATCGCCTTCGGCGCCTTCGACGGCGATCTCGGGCCGCGCCTCGAAGCCCATGGCGGCGTCCGCGTGCATGTCGCGGGGCGGCTGGAAATGAACCACTGGCGCGGCCGGTCGACGGTGCAGCTTCGCCTCGAGGATGCCGCCTTCGCAAGCGCCTGAGCCGCGCCCCGAGGGCGAGCGCCGCGCAGGCCGGAACGGCACATTTTCCCCTTGCAAGCCCGCGCCGGTTTTCCTATTCACCCGTCACGCTGGGCCAAGGCCCGTTCGTCTATCGGTTAGGACGCCAGGTTTTCAACCTGGAAAGAGGGGTTCGATTCCCCTACGGGCTGCCAGCGCCTTCATCCCCGCTCACTAGCGCCGACGCCCATTGACCCGCGCGCATGCTTCGTGGTTCAGCTTTCGCGCGCCCGCCGCGAGGTTTCCGATGCCGCCCATGACGTCCGACGACCACGTTCTCGATCTCTTTGTCGTGGGCGGGGGCGTGAACGGGTGCGGGATCGCGCGGGATGCGGCCGGGCGGGGGCTGTCGGTCGGGCTCGCAGAGAAGGGCGACATCGGCGGCGCGACCTCCTCGGCCTCGACGAAGCTCTTTCACGGCGGGCTGCGCTACCTGGAATATTTCGAGTTCCGCCTCGTGCGCGAGGCGCTGGCCGAGCGCGAGACCCTGCTCGCCGCCATGCCGCATATCGCCTGGCCCATGCGCTTCGTGCTGCCGGTGGACCCGGCGCTGCGCGTCGGCGCGGACACGCCCGCGGGGCGCTGGCTCGGCCGCCTCATGCCCTGGGCGCGGGGGCGGCGGCCGGCCGCGATGATCCGCGCGGGGCTTCTGCTTTACGACGCGATGGGCGGGCGGAAGGTGCTGCCGGCGAGCCGTGCGCTCGACCTTGCGCGCGACCCGGCGGGCGCGGCGCTGCGGCCCGGCCTCGGCCGCGCCTTCGAGTATTCCGACGTCTGGGTGGAGGATAGCCGTCTCGTCGCGCTCAACGCGCGCGACGCCGTGCGCCTCGGCGCCCGCATCTGGCCCCGGCAGGAAGTCGTGGAGGCATGGGCTGTGGACGGTTTCTGGCGGGTCCGCCTGCGCTGCACGCGGCCCGGCGCGGCGCGCGAGGTCCACGCCCGCGCCCTCGTCAACGCCGCCGGGCCCTGGGCGGCGGAGGTGCTGTCGGGCGCGATCGGGCGCAACGCCGCGGCGCGCGTGCGCCTCGTGCGCGGCAGCCACATCGTCACCCGCCGCCTCTTCGACCACGACAGGGCCTACTTCCTGCAGGGCGAGGACGGGCGCATCGTCTTCGCCCTGCCCTACGAGCGCGACTTCACCCTGATCGGCACCACCGACGCGCCGCACCCCGACGCCGATACCGCCCCGGTCTGCACCGAGGCGGAGGCCGACTACCTTCTGGCCTTCGTGAACCGCTGGTTCCGCGCGCCGGTGTCGCGGGACGACATCGTCTGGCGCTTCGCGGGCGTCCGGCCGCTTTACGACGACGGCGCGGCCTCGGACACCGCGGCGACGCGCGACTACGTTCTCGATCTCGACACGGCCGTCGGCGCGCCGCTGCTCAGCGTGTTCGGCGGCAAGATCACCACCTACCGGCGTCTCGCCGAGGCGGCGCTGGCGCGGCTCGCGCCCGACCTGCCTGCGATGGGCGGGGCCTGGACGGCGGCCGCGCCGCTGCCCGGCGGCGATCTTCCGCTCGACGAGGTCGAGGCGCGGATCGCCGCGCTGCGCGCCGCGTATCCATTCCTTGCGGACGACGGGGCGCGGCGGCTTTTCCGCGCCTACGGCACCAACGCCGAGACGATCCTCGGCACCGCGCGGTGCGCCGAGGACCTCGGCCGGTCCTTCGGCGCCACGCTCACGGAGGCGGAGGTCGCCTGGCTCATGGCCCGCGAATTCGCCATGACGGCGGAGGATGTGGTCTGGCGGCGCTCCAAACTGGGCCTGCGGCTCTCGCCCGACCAGATCGCGGCGCTCGACGACTGGATGCGCGCGGCCCGTGGGGCGGTCGCGGCCGCGGAGTAGGGACCCATGCGCCACGTTCTCGCCATCGACCAGGGCACCACCTCCACACGCGCCGTGGTCTTCGACGAAGCCCGCCGCCCCGTCGCCCAGGCGAGCCAGGAGTTTCCACAAAGCTACCCCGCCCCGGGCTGGGTTGAGCATGACCCCCTCGACCTGTGGTCGACCGCCGCGGCCACGGCGCGCGCCGCGATCGAGCAGGCCGGACTGCACGCCGGCGACATCGCCGCGCTCGGGCTGACGAACCAGCGCGAGACCACGCTTTTATGGGACCGCGCCAGCGGCAAGCCGCTTTACCCCGCCATCGTCTGGCAGGACCGGCGGACCGCGCCCGCCTGCCGCGCGCTTGCCGCGGCGGGCCACGAGGCCGCCGTCACCGCGCGGACGGGACTTCTGCTCGATCCCTATTTCTCGGCCACGAAGCTCGCCTGGCTTCTCGACAACGTGGAAGGCGCGCGGTCGCGGGCCGCGCGCGGCGAGCTGGCCTTCGGCACGGTGGACAGCTGGCTTCTCTGGAACCTCACCGGCGGCAAGGTCCACGCGACCGACGCCACCAACGCCGCGCGCACCATGCTCTACGACATCCACGCGGGCGAATGGTCCGCGGAGCTCTGCGCGCTCTTCGACATCCCCGAGGCCGTGCTGCCCGAGGTCCGCGACTGCGCGGACGATTTCGGAGAGACCCGGGCGGACCTTTTCGGGCGGCCGATCCCGATCCTCGGCGTGGCGGGCGACCAGCAGGCGGCGGCCATGGGGCAGGCCTGTTTCGCGCCCGGCATGGTGAAATCCACCTACGGGACGGGCTGCTTCGCGCTTCTCAACACGGGCGAGACGCCGGTGGCGTCGCGCAACCGGCTGCTGACGACCGTCGCGGCGCGGCTGAACGGGCGGACGACCTACGCGCTCGAGGGCTCGATCTTCATCGCGGGCGCGGTGGTGCAATGGCTCCGCGACGGGCTGGGACTCGTGCGCCGCGCCGAGGAGACGCAGCCCCTGGCCGAGGCGGCGGATCCCGAGAGCGGGGTCGTGCTCGTCCCGGCCTTCACCGGGCTCGGCGCGCCCTACTGGGCGCCGGACTGCCGGGGCGCGATCTTCGGGCTCACGCGGAACTCCGGCCCGGCGGAGCTTGCCCGCGCGGCGCTGGAAAGCGTGGGCTTCCAGACCCGCGACCTCCTGGAGGCGATGCAGACCGACTGGCCCGAGGCCGGGGAGGCGGTGCTGCGGGTCGACGGCGGCATGAGCGCGAGCGACTGGACGATGCAGTTCCTGGCCGACATCACCGGCGCGCCGGTGGATCGCGCCGAGGTCCTCGAGACGACGGCCCTCGGGGCGGCCTGGCTCGCCGGCCACCGGGCCGGGCTTTATCCCGGCCCAGAAGAGGCGATGGCGGCCTGGGCGCGGGACCGCCGCTTCGCGCCCGCCATGGGCGACAAGACCCGGGCGGCGAGATACGCGGCGTGGAAACGGGCCGTCGCCGCGGCGATGGCCGCCTCGGGCGCGGATCAGCCGGCGTAGAAGTCCCAGACGGCGCGGCTCGCGAGCGTGCGGTCCATGAGCCGCGCGCGATCGGCCAGAAGCGCCTCGGCCTGGGAAAGCCGCGCGGGCGCGAGCGCGGGGTCCGCCGCGCGGTTCACCAGGCAGTCGGGATCCTCGTCCAGATCGTAGAGCGCGGGCGGCAGGCCGGGGCTTGCCATGTAGAGGTGCCGCCCGTCCATCCGGCATTGGAGCACGCAATCCTCCGGGGCGAGGCCGAAGCGCGCTGCGTCCTCGCCCAGAAGCAGGCGGAAATCGAACTCCCAGAGCGCGGCCGCGCGCCAGCGGCGGGGCGCCTGCCCGTCGAGAAAGGGCGTCAGCGAGGCGCCGTCCGGGGCATGGCCGGGCGCCACGCCCATGAGATCGCAGAGTGTGGGGAAGATGTCGGCGGCCGAGGTGAACGCGTCCACCTGCCCGGCGCCCCGCCCGGGGATCCGCATGATCAATGGGATGTGATAGCTTTGCGGGAAGAAGCCGCCCTTTCCCAGCATCCAGTGGTCGCCCATCATCTCGCCGTGGTCGGAGGTGAAGACGATCACCGTCTCCTCCCACTGCCCCGCCGCGCGAAGCGCCTCGAAGATCCGGCCGCACTGCGCGTCCACTTCCGAGACGAGACCGTGGTAGAGCGCGCGGAGCCGCGCGAAATCCCGCGGCGCGAGATCCCGTGCCCGTCCCGCGCCGCCTTCCACGAAATCCGAAAGCTGCTGGTAGCCTTGTATCGCCGCCACGAAGGGATGCTGCGCGGCCTCGGCATCCGGGTCGGCGTGACGCGCGAATTCCGGTCCCTCCTCCTCGCCATACATAGAGGCATAGGGCTCGGGCACGGCGAAGGGCGGGTGCGGGCGCAGGAAGCTCAGATGCGCGAACCAGGGCCGGTCGATGGGCTGCTCGGCCCGCCACTGAAGGAAGGCATCGGCGAGGAAGGCCGTCTGGGTCTCCTCGCTCGAATAGACCGGCGGACGGCGCGAGATGCGCGCGCCCTCCTCGGGCGGCACCCGGTGCATCGCGCCCGGGTCAGAGATGTCATGGCCCCGCGCGCCGAGCCAGCTCACCCATGGCCGCTCCGCATCGTCGAGGTTGAGCCGTACCCGGAACCCCGGCAGCACGCCTTCGAACGTGGCAAGCGCGGGGTCGGCCGGCGCGAGGTGGCGGGGATCGGGCGCGGTGTCGGTGTAGCCGAAGAGGGTGGGCAGGTAGCCCGCGCGCCGGGCGGCGAGCGCGAGGTTGTCGAAACGCGCGTCGAGCCCCGCGCCGTTCCACACCACCCGGTGGTTCATCTGGTAGAGCCCGGTATAGAGCGACGCGCGCGCCGGCGAGCAGGGCGCGCAGGTGGCGTAATGCCGCGCGAAGAGCGTGGCCTCCTCCGCCAGCCGGTCGAGCGCGGGGGTCCGCACGACATGACCGAGCGCGCCCAGCGTGTCGCCGCGCCACTGGTCGGCGGTGATGAAAAGGATGTTGGGCCGCATCACGCCACCTCCAGCCGGTCGAGAAGCGCGGGCAGGTCCGCCACCGTGTCGATGACGTGATCGGCGCCCGCCTCCTTCAGCATTACCGTGGCGCCCGCGCGCCGCCGCTCCACCTCGTGCGCGTGCATCGCGGCAAGCTCCCCGGGCGTGCACCCGACCGCGTTGCCCGAAAGCGCCACGCCCACGGTGACGCAGCCCGCCGCCACGCCTTCGGCGATGCCGGGCGCGGTGTCGTCCACCGTGATCACGGACTCGGGCGGGTAGACGACGAGGTCGATGAAGCACTGGTACATGCAGAGCGGGCCGGGCCGCCCCTCGGGCAGGTCGTCGGCACAGACGCGATTGTCGGGGGCGTAGCCCTGTTCGGCCGCCTTCGGCAGCACCCGCTCCATGATCGAGCGGGTGTAGCCCGTGGTGGAGCCTATCTTCATGCAGCGCGCCCGCAGGTTTTCGACGGTCTCGACGGTGCCGGGCACGAGGGTGGCGTAATCCGCGACGACCTCCTCGTTCATCGGCACGAAGACCTCGTAGACGCTGTCGACGTCGGCCGCCCGCGGCGCGTGGCCGAAGCGCGCCTGCCACTGATCGGCGATCCCGGGCATCTCCAGCATGGCCCGGACATGGTCCCGCTTCGCCGCGCCCATGGGTGCGCGGGCCTGTGCCACGCTCGCCTCGATCCCGAAGCGGCGGAACGCCTCGACGAAAACGGCCATCGGCGCGAAGGATCCGAAATCGATCGTGGTGCCCGCCCAGTCGAACACCGCCGCCTTGAACCGTGCCATGAATCGCCCCCTCTCAGCCCGCCAGGCGCGTGCGACGCGCGGCCCTGACCGACGCACCGCGCGCGCCACGCCCCTTTTCCTGCAACACTTCGCAGGCCGCCGCCACCATCTCGTGTATCGCCCCGGCATCGAGCGGGCCGATGCCGCCGCCCGGCCGACCACCGCCGCCTTGACCCGGCCCCCGCCGGGCCTTGGAGGGGGGCGAGAAGGCGGCACGCCGCCAGGACGCGTGTCGCCGCCGGGCGCAGGGGCGCGAGCGCCACGCCTGCCGGCGCGCACCGGCGCACTGCCGACGCGGCAAGCTGGTGTCGGGGGAGCGCCGTGCCGGCGCAGCGGAATTGCCGCGTGTGCTGCGCGGTCACGAAAGACGGCCGGCCCGCCACGGGAACAAGCCTTCGCAGGCGCCGCGGGGCGCTTGCCGGCGACGGGGCGGGCCGCGCCCGGCATTCGGGGTGCCCGCGGCACGGGGTCAGCCGCTGTCGGCCTCCCGTGGCGCGCCGAAAAGATGCCGGCCGCGCCCTGCGTTCTTCGCAGCGTAAAGCGCGGCATCGGCGTCGGCGAGCATCCGCGCGGGCTCCGGCCGGGGATAGTCCCCGGACATGACAGAGCCCGCACTGGCCGCGATACGCGCCGCGCGGCCGTCCACGACGATGGGCCTTGCGAGCCGATCGATGATGCGCCGTGCGACACCTGCGACGGCGGCGCGGTCTTTCGGAGCCTCGAGCACGAGCACGAATTCGTCGCCGCCGATGCGCGCGACCGTATCGCGGGCGCGCGTCTCTTCCACCAGGACACGCGCCACGACCTGAAGCACCTGGTCCCCCGCCGGGTGGCCCAGCGTGTCGTTGACGTCCTTGAAATGATCGAGGTCGATCTGCGTGAGCGCGAAACGCACCCCGCCCGCGGCCAAGCGTTCCAGCACATGCTCCAGCGCGCGGCGGTTCTTCAGGCCGGTCAGGGTGTCGGTGAAAGCCTGTTCCTCGGCCGAGATGCGCGCGGCCTGAAGGCGCAGGTTCAGCCTGCGCGATGCCTCCATCGCCGCGGATTTCGCCTCGATCAGGTAGAGCATCTCCACCGCGAGATCGGTGGCCGCGAAATCGGCGCTGGTCAACGAGAAATCCCGCACGCCGTCGAGGATCGAGATCCCGAAGGACAGGTTGACGACGGCGCCATCGCCGCCCGGCAGGGCCACCAGCACGCCTTTCAGCTTGGTGTGCGGCGCCGCGCAGCGCCGCAGGTGCAGCTTCGTGGAGGCCATGGCCATGAGTTCGTCCATGTCCTGCATGGCGCGCGGGCGGGTCACCTCGAAGAGGTCGAGAAAGCGCCGGCCGGCCAGCCGCGCGTCGGGAAAGAGCTTCGCGAGGGTCGGGCCGGCATGCGCGACGCGCCCCCCGGGGTCGAGCCGCGCGTGCATCGGGCAGAGCGCATCCAGTATCCCGTCCGGAAACCGCATCCGTTTCAGAGCGCTTGCGCGCCGAGGTCGAAGCGCCGCCCCTCGGCGAAGGAGGATTCGTAGAGCGTGATGTCGATGATGTCCTCCTCGTCGGATGCGAGGGCGAGTTCGAGGTAGGCGAGCGCGCCGTAGTCGTCCGCCATGGCGCGCAGAAGCCCGACGAAAACATGCCCGACGCCCGCAGGCCCGCCGCGGCAGGACAGGCGGAACCGGCCGGATCCCCGCTCGGCCAGTTCGAGTTCGGGCAGGTCGAGGTCGGCCACGGCGAGGCGCGCCCGCTCGGGCAGATCGTCCAGCGAATGGAGGAAGTCGAGAAAGCTGTCGCCGCCGAAGCGCATCAGCCGGCGCAGCGCCTCGGTGTTGCGGTGGGAGACGAGGTAGGTTCCCAGATCCTCGAGCAGCGCCTCGCGCGGCTTGTCCAGCACATCCTCCGCCGCAGAGAGAATGCGCGGCGCGAGCGCCGGATCGTAGCTCAGCATCGCCTCGAACCCGGCCATTTCCAGCCCGGCGCGGTGCGCGATCCCGTCCCACCGCGATGCGCCATAGGTGTCGATGATGAACGATTGTATCGCCCGGTTGATCAGACCATGCATTCCGCGTCCCGCGCCGGTGAAACCGCGGCGAGGATGCCGCTCGCGGCTTAAGATTTCCCGAACGCGTTCAATTGTCCGGAACGAGGCGTCGGCCGCCGATCGACAGGGCGCGCGCACCGCTGGGCACGAGCTCGAAACGGCCCTCCCGAAGGGCTTCCAGCGCATCGGCGGGAAGAATGGCGGGTGTGCCGGCGGCAAGATCCCGCGCCGCACCGGCAGGCCGCAACCCGCCGTCGTGAAGGTCGTAGGCGCGCACCTCCACAGGGCCGTCCGCGCTGCGAAGGAAGGCGAGCACCTGCGCGGGCCCCTCGCCCGCGCGCAGCCGCGCGGCCAGCAGCGCGCAGCCCGGCCGGCCCTCGGCGTCGCGCCGGGCGCAGGCGTCCTGCCAGTCGCGCAGCACCGCGGACGGAAGCGCCGCGAGCGCGCCTTGGGGAAGCTCGGCGTCGCCAAGCACCGGCATCACGCCCGCCAGCGCCGCGGCGAGCGCCTCCGCCTCGGCGCGTTCGATCGTTCTCGCGAAGCCGCGCGGTCCCTCCGCCTCCTCTAGCGCGGCAAGCCTTGTCCGGAGCGCCGCACCGTCGCGCTCCTCCGCAAGCGCGGACAGGTGCGCGACCGCCCGCGCGCCGGGTTTTCCCCACTCATGCGCCATCTCCCACAGCGGCACCTCGTCGAGCGGCAGGCGCGCTTGCTGGTACCGGACGAGCTGGCTTTGCGCCGACCACCGCTCGGGCGCGACAAGCGGGGTCAGCCAGAGCGCGCCGATCACCGCGCTTGCGGGCATCAGCACGACGGCCGCGCGCCGAAGCCGTGCCGGCCAGTCGCCGCCGGGCAATGCGGCAAGCGCGAAGGAGAGCGTCCAGGCCAAAAGCAGCCCCGCCCCGAATGCCGCGGGCACGCGCGGCGGGGTCCAGCCATAGGACCCGACCCGCTGCGCGATCGACAGCGCCGCGGCGCCGGCGAGGACCGGCAACAGGAGCGCGAGCATCCGCGTGGCGCCCCGCATCGCGGCGCCCCGCACCTCGTCCTGCGGGCCGCGATCCACCGCCCCCGCGACGAGGACCAGGCCCGCCGCCGCCATCGACATCAGTACCGGGGCGGGCGACAGGCCGCCCAGAAGCAGCCCGAGCCCCCGCAGCGGCAGGGCGAGCACGAAAGCCGCCACCACCGGAAGAAGCGCCGGGACGAGAAGCCGCAGAAGGCGCAAGACAAGCACCGGCGACAGAAGCGCCGCGTAGTCCTCGGCGACGGCAAGGCCGAGCCCGATCGCCGCGCCGCTGAAAATCCACGGCACCGGGTCGATCTCGAGGATCCGGTCGATCGCATCGACGCCCACGAGACCCAGAAGCGCGTCGGACAGGCCGATCACCGCCCAGGCCAGCCCGAGGAACACCGCCGCGGCCGCCGTCCGCATAGCGATCGACCAGACCGCGTCGAAGACCGCCGCGGGATCGCGCCAGCCGCCTGGCGCCGCGAGCCCGGCCAGCGCGACCGGCGCTCCGAAGCCGCCGTAGAGGCCGAGCGCGACGAGCGGATGGCCCGCCAGCAGGGTTTGCGGGACGGAGACGAAACCCAGCGCCGCCCACCACATGAGCGCCGCGGCCGGGACCGCGAGCGCCGCCGCCCCCGCCGCGGCGCGCCGAAACCCCAACGGGCCGGTGAAGAGCAGCGTGAGCCCGAACCAGCCCGCCGCGGCGATGACCGACACGAGGTGCAGCCGGGGTTCGGCGAAGGCGTCGCGGAAGACGTCGAGCAGAAGCCACCCCGCGCCGCCCGCCGCGCCCCCGAGGCCCGCGAGCGCGACGCGCCGGAGGCGCCGGTCAGCCGCCATCGGCACGCCCCAGCAGATCGTCGAGGACCTCCGAGAACAGGGCCACGCCCTCGGCGATGAGCGCGTCGGGGAAATCGTAGCCCGCGTCGTGAAGCGGCGGCTGGTCTGCCCCGGCGCCCCGCAGCAGAAGCGCGCCGGGCGCCGCCGCACCGAAACGGCCGAAATCCTCGGAAAACCGCATGGGCAGCCCGTCGGCCGAAACCGAGAGGCCTGCGGCCGCCGCGCCGCGCGCGAGGGCCCGGGCCGGTTCCCGCGCGTTCACGCAGGCGGCGAAGACATCCTCCCACCCGACATCCAGGATGAGGCCGTGCCCCGCGGCCGCCGCCTCGGCCAGCGCCCGGGCCTCTTCCACGAGCGCGTCCATCTCTTCGTCATCCCGGGTGCGAAGCGTGGCGAAAAGCTCGGCGCGCCCGGGGGAGATGCCGAAGGCGGGCGCGCCCATCCGCGCATGGGTGAGCGTGACCATGCGAAAGCCCGGGTCCGCGGGGCCTGCCCCGGCGCAACGCGCGGGCAGTTCTTGCAGCCGGCGCGACAGGGCCGGGGCGGGTGACAGGCCGGTCTCGGGGCTGGAGGCGTGGGCCTCGCGGCCGCGCAGCCTGATCCGCATCCCCCGCGACGCGCAGCAGGCCGGGCCGGGCGCCACCCGGACCGCGCCGCGCGGCAGGCCCGGCAGGTTGTGAAGCGCCACCGCCATGTCCGGCGCGATCTCTGCGAAGCGCGGATCGGCGAGCACGGCCGCCGCCCCCGCGCCCGTCTCCGCGGCGGGCTGAAAGAGAAGGATCGCGCGGCCGCGCGCGGGACGGACCCGGCCGAGCCGTCGCGCCAGCCCGGCGAGGATCGCCATGTGCCCGTCATGGCCGCAGAGATGGGCCCGCCCCGAGAATTCCGAGACATGCGGCGCGCTGCTTTCCTCGGCGATCGGCAGCGCGTCGAGTTCCGCGCGGACCAGAATCGCGGGGCCCGGCGCCGCCCCGGCCCACGTCGCGGCCACGCCGTCCCCGCCGAGCCCCGTCCATATCCGGTCGGGCCCCTGCGCGGCGAGCATCCGGGCCACGGCCGCGGCGGTCTCCGCCTCCGCGCCCGAGAGCTCCGGTCGGCGGTGAAGGGCGCGGCGCCAGTCGGCGAGCGCGCCAAGGTCTTCCGGGCCGAGATCGCTGGGGTGCACGGTCATGGCCGCCACTCCGCCCCGCCCCCGCGGTGGTGTCAAGCCCGGCGGCCGCGCGCCGCCGCCGGGTCAGAAATCGGTGGGCGCGCCGCCCTCGGCCTTGCGGAGGCTGACGAAGGCCTCGAGCTCCTCGCGCACCGCCGCGTCCATCGGCGGGGCCTCGAAGCTGCCGATGATCTCCTTGAAGACGCGGTGCGCGCGCTCGGCGGTCCAGACTGCGCCCGCGGCTTCCCATGCCTCGTAATTCTTCCAGTCCGAGACGAAGGGCTGGTAGAAGGCCGTGGTGTAGCGATCCTGGGTATGCTGGATGCCGAAGAAATGGCCCTGGTCGCCCACCTCCGCCACGGCGTCGAAGGCGATCTCTTCGGGTCCTGTGGCGCAGATCTCGGGCTCCATGTAGCGCTGGATCATCTGCAGGATCTCGCAGTCCATCACGAATTTCTCGGGGCTCGCGATCAGCCCGCCCTCGAGCCAGCCCGCGGCGTGGTAGACCATGTTGGCCCCCGACTGCACCGCCGACCACAGGCTGTTGGAGGTCTCCCACATCGCCTGCCCGTCGGGCACGTTGGCCGCGCAGACGCCCGAGGCGCGCATCGGCAGGCCGTAGAACCGCGCGAGCTGGCCGGTCATCTGGGTGGCCCTCATGTATTCCGGCGTGCCGAAGGCGGGGGCGCCCGACTTCATGTCCACGTTGGAGGTGAAGGTGCCGATGGCGACGCAGGCGCCGGGCCGGATCGCCTGCGCCAGCACGACGGCCGAGAGCGCCTCGGCGAGACTCAGCGACACTGCCCCCGCCATGGTCACCGGCGCCATCGCGCCAGCCAGCGTGAAGGGCGTGACCACGAGGCCCTGATTGCGCCGGGCAAGGCGCATCCAGCCATCCATCATCGGGTGGTCATGCTTCAGGGGCGAGGTCGAGTTGATGTTGGTGTACATCTTCGGCCCGGACTCGAACGCCTCGTGCGAGTGACCGCCGGCGATGCGTACCATCTCCATCACGTCGTCCACCCGCTCGGCGCCCAGCGCATACGCATGCATCGCCTTGTCGGTGAGCGTGAGCTTGTCGAAGAGCACGTCGAGGTGGCGCACCGACGCGTGCAGGTCCACCGGCTCGACGGGATAGCCGCCGGCGAAGTGGATGCAGTTGAAGTACTGCGTGAGCTTCAGCAGGTGGGCGCATTGCTCGCGGGTGCCGGGCACCTTCCGGCCGATCTCCATGTCCCAGTAGTTCGGCGGAGAGGAGACGTTGCCGAAGAGGATGTGCTTGCCGCCCATGGTGATGCGCCGCTCGGGGTTGCGCGGCGTGATGTCCCACTGGCGGGGCGCTCTCGCCACCATCTCCATCACCATGTCGCGGCCCATGCGCACGTTCTGGCCGCTCACCGTGCAGCCCGCCCGGGCGAGAATGTCCACCGCCTCGGGATTGAGGAAGGTGATCCCGATCTCCTCGAGGATGCGCATGGCGCCGTCATGAATGGCCTGAACGCCGTCCTCGCTCAGCGGTTCCGTGGGGCGGTCGATGTTCACGGGCAGCCGCCAGGGCATCTGCTCGATCACGGCGGTGCCGCGTCGTGCAGCGTTGCCCGCGCGCCCGCCGCCGCGGCGGCGGCGCTCGGGCGCGAGGGTCTCGGTGGGTCTGGGCATGCTCGAGGCCATGGGTCCCTCCTGCCGGTGTCCGGGCCAGAAGAAACGCCGCGCGCGGCCCGGTCGTGCCGGTTTGCGACGGATATGGTCGCGATTCTTCATCCCGCTCCGGAATGCGGCGATGCCGTGACGCAAGGGCACCCATCGCGCGGGCGCGTGCCCGGAAACGCCCCCGGACGGGCGCGATCCGATCATCCTTTCGCCGCAACGGGCGGCTATCGTTCAGGTTGGGAATGACCGGGGAAAGGCGCACGGATCGTGACGGTGGTCGTCGGACAGGAAAGGCTCGCTCCGGATTGGCGGCTTCTGCGCACCGCCGACGGGGTGGTGCGTATCCTGCGCGATCCGCCCTGTGCGAGGCGGGCCTACGACCCGTTCGGGCCGAGGGGGCGCTGCCCGGCAGAGGACATCCTGATGACGCTCTTCGGAGATTTCGTCGTGCCGCTCGGGCCACTTTCGACGGAAGACGAGGTCGTGGTGGGGATGTGGCGGGCGCTGCCCTGCAACGACAACCGCGATCCCGGCACGGGCGCGACAGCGACGCCGTCGCGCCGGCCGCGTCTGAACTAGCCCGCACCCCGTCAGGCGGCCGCCGCGGCGCACGCCGTCACGCCGTGCCGAGGCCAAGCCACGCCGGCAGATGCCCGATATCGGGCAGAACGACATCGGCGAGCGGTGCGAGCGACGCCTCGCCCGCCGGCCCGGTCAGCACCGCCACCGTCTGCATGCCCGCCGCGCGCCCGGCATGCAGATCGTGCGGGCTGTCGCCGACCATCACCACCCGCGATGGCGCGACCCCCGCCGCACGCGCGAAGGCGAGAAGCGGCCCGGGCGCGGGCTTGGCGCCATGACCGCTGTCGGCCCCCGCCACGAAGGCGAAGGCCTGCTCCACCCGCGCCGCGGCTAGATGCGCGCGCGCCGAGGCCTCGCTGTCGTTCGTCATGACGCCGAGGGTCATGCCCGCCGCCCCGAGCGCCTGCATCAGCGGCGCGAGCGGCACCGCCTCCGAGAGCGGCGCCTCGGCGGCGCGATCGGCCAGCCAGAGTTCGAGCGCGGCGGGGTCCGCGCCCGGAAGCGCCGCGGCCAGCAGTTCGGCCGCCTCGCGGTTGGTGCCCGCGATCACGGGACTTTCGGGCAGGAAGGCCCCGGCCGTCAGGTCGTAGCCCACCGCGCGGGCCAGAACGGTCGCCCGCGCCGGCGCGCCGCCCGACAGCGCGCCGATCACCTGCTCGGCCCAGGGGCCCCAGGTCGCCTCGAATCCGAACAGAGTGCCGTCCTTGTCGAACAGCACCGCGTCGGCGCGCCGCGCGGTCATGTCCAGTGCACCTGCGTACCGCCGGGAAGCCGCGCCCGCGCCTCGGCCGGGCGCGTGCAGGGATGGCCGGTGGCCTCGCAGAAGGCGGTCACCCAGAGATCGTCCATCAGCAGGAAGTCGAGGACGGCGGCCAGCGTCTCGGGGCGGTCGGCCTCGCTCCGCAGCGTGTCGGCGTCCAGCCCAGTGGCCCCCATGAACACGCCCAGAAGATCCGCATCGGCGGCAAGCCACGCCAGCGCCTCCGCGGCGAGCGCCTCTGCCGCGTCGTCGCTCATCGCCATGCCGATCCTCCTACCGAAAGATTTTCTTAACCAGTTTCATAAAGAGTGGGCATTAGGAAAGACAAGCGCGCCGCAACCGCGCGAGGAGCGAGCATGCCGGGCAGATTGCTCATCGTCGAGCCGGAAACAACCCGCCGCATCGCCTTGCGCGCGCGGCTCGCGGGCACCTTCCCCGACCCGGTCCTCGCCGCCGACGCGGACGAGGCGCGCGCGCTCACACGGGCGGACGCCCCGGATCTCGCGGTGCTCGGCGCCGGGCTGGCCGGCGCCGAGATCGAGCGCCTTGCCGCCACGCTCCGCACCCTGCCGGGCGAGGCCCCCGCGATCGTGGCGCTGCGGCCCGCCGCCGACGGCGCAGGCCGGCGCGCCGCCCTCGCCGCCGGGCTCGACGACGCCCTCCCGGATCTGCGCGACGGCGCGCTTCTCCTCGCGCGGCTGCGCAGCCTGCTACGCGACCGCGGCGACGGGCTCGCGCCGGAGGTGCGCCGCAGCGCCGAGGCGGCGATGGGCTGCGCCGAGGCAGCGGCGGGCTTCGCCCCCGCGCCGCGCATCGCGCACGTCGCCGCCGAAGGGGTGTGCGCACGGGCGCAGGCCGATGCGCTGTCCGCGGCGCTGGGCGTACCGGTCCCGCTCACGCCCGCCGCGGCGCTGCTGACGGCCCAGGGGCCCGCACCCGACGCGGTGCTGATCGGGCTGCCGCCCCACGCCGACGCGGAGCTGGAACTTCTTCCGGCGCTCCGCGCGCAGCACGCCCTGCGCCGCGCGGCCATCGTGGTCCATGGCGGCGACGCGGGCGGCCGCGCCGTCGCGCGCGCGCTCGACCTCGGGGCGCATGACGGAATGCCCGGCCCCTTCGAGGTCGAGGAGCTCGCCCTGCGGCTGCGGGGCAGGCTGGCCGCGAAGCGGCGCGCCGACCAGATGCGCGCGGCGCTCGAGGCCGGTCTTGCCGCGGCCGTCATCGACCCGCTCACCGGCCTGCACAACCGCCGATACGCGGTCCCGCAGCTTGCCCGGATCGCGGCGGCGGCGCGCCGGGAGGATAGGCCCTTCGCTGTGATGATCGCCGATCTCGACCATTTCAAGCAGGTCAACGACCGGCACGGCCACGCCGCCGGCGATGCCGTGCTGACCGAGGTCGCGCAGCGATTGCGCGCCGGGCTCGGGCCCGACGCTCTCGCAGCGCGGATCGGCGGCGAGGAATTCCTCCTCGTGGTGCCGGACATGCAGCGCCACGCGGCCGAGGCCGCGGCACGACGCCTTTGCGCCGCCGTCGCCGAAAGACCCTTCGCGCTGCCCGATGGCCAGGGTGCGGTGCGGGTGACGATCTCCATCGGTCTCGCCGTCGGGCCCGACCCGATGGCGGCGGGACATGCCGAACCCGAAGCGCTGCTCGTCCAGGCCGACCGCGCCCTCTATCGCGCCAAGGCGCGCGGACGGAACTGCGTCCGCCTCGGCCGCCCCGCCGCGTGACGCCCGACGCGCCTCAGGGGCGACCCGCGCCGCCATGGCGGCCGCCGCGCATGGCCTCGGCAAGCCGGTCGGCATAGCGCGCACGCTCTTCCGGGCGCATCGCCGCGATCTTCGCAAGAAGCGCGCGCCGACCGGCGTCCTGTACGAGACTCGCCGCCGCGAACTGGCGGGAGAGAAGCGCCTCGAACCGCTCGACCGAAAAGGGATCGTCCCGAAGGAGCGAAAGCGCCTCGTCAAAACTCGACCGTCGCGCCTCGCGGGTCATGCCGCCGGCCCGCAGGGCCTGCCGGATGTCCCGGCCCACAGCCAGGCGGTCCCTCACCGGCAGTGCCGCGACGTAGGGCCAGCCGCCGTCGCGTGCCATCGGCGCGCGCCCCTCGCCCCGCAGGGCGAAGCCCGCCACCATCCCCACCACGAGGAGATTGAGCGCAAGCGAGCCCACAAGCAGGATCCTCACCCAGAGCGGCGTCCCCGGGCGGCCGTCGCCGCCTTGGCTGCCGCGTTCCGCTTCCGACTCGGTCATCGCTCAAAGCTCCTCCAGCGCCAGCTCGAACCCGGCCGCGGGCCCGGGCATCGCCGCGCCGCCGCCCGCGAGGGCGGCGAGGCCACCGTCGAGCGCCCGCGGCGCCGCCACCCCGATCCAGACCCCGGCGAGCGCCGCCGCGGAGAGCCCCGCCGCCGCGGGCCAGCCGCCGAGCGTCCGCCAGATCTCCAGAAGCGGCCCCGGCGCCCGGGCGCGCCGCGAGGCGGGCGCGGGATACAAGGCAGCGGCATCGGCACGCACGCGCTCGGAGAGACCCGCGGGCGGCTCGGGCCTCGCGGCCCGAGCGGTAGCGAAATGGCGCTCGAGCAGCGCCTCGGTCTCGCGGTCGATGTCATTCATCGCGGTATCCCAGTGCATCGCGCCGCCCGGACAGACTGCGGGCGAGCGCTCTCTTGCCCCGGGCGGTGAGACTTTCCACCGCCTCGGGGCCGATCTCCATGATGCGGGCGATCTCGGCATTTCCAAGCCCCTCGATATGGCGCAGCACCACCGCCTGGCGCTGGCGCGGCGGGAGCGTGGCGAGCGCGGCCTGGAGCGCCTCGGCGCGCGCCGTCTCCTGCAAGGCCGCCTCGGCGCCCGGCCGCGTGTCCGCGGGCTCCGGCACCCGGTCGAGCGCGAGCGCGCCGCCCGGTCCCGGCCGGGCCGTCCGGCGCTGTCGGTCGATGCAGAGATTGGCCGTCACCCGGTAGAGCCATGTCGTCACCTTCGCTTCGCCCGCCCGCCACTCCGGCGCCACCCGCCAGAGCCGGAGCATCGCCTCCTGCGCCACGTCCTCGGCTTCGGCCGCATCGCCCAGAAGGCGGACGGCATGGGCGTAGACCACCGGCAGGAGCCGATCCGTCAGACGGCACGCGGCCGCCCGATCGCCCCGGGCGGTCGCGGCCAGCAGCGCCGCGTCGTCCAGTTCCGGGCCAGCGTCCTGAGGCATCGCCATGTCGCTCCGGCGTAGTCGCAAGTCCTGCCCGGCGCAATCGGCGGGAAGCGCGCCCCCGCCGGATGTGGCCCGCGCCGCCCGATTCAGGGCCGGCCGACCCCGCCGTGATGCGCCCCGCGCATCCCGCGGATGGCGGCGAACTCCTCCCGCGTGAGCGCGCCGTCGGAATTCGCATCGAGCCGCGTGAACATGCGGTCCGCGCCGCGACGCGCTGCAAGCTCGGCCCGGTCGAGCGCACCGTCGCCGTTCATGTCGAGCCGCGCCACCATGCGCGCGATGCGTTCGGCGCGACGCCGCTCGGCCGCCGCCTCGAGTTCGGCCGGCGAAAGCGTGCCGTCGCCGTCGGCATCGGCCGCGGCGAAACGGGACGCCGCGCGGGCCTCCAGCTCTTCGCGGGTGAGCCGGCCGTCGCCGTCGGCGTCGAGCGCCTCGAAACGGGGCATCTCCCGGGCGCCGTCTTGCGCGCGCGCCGCGCCGGCCGCGGAGGTCAGGGCGAGGGCCGCCAGCGCGCCGAGAAGGGCGGCGGGGGTCAGGAACGAACGGGTCATGTCTGTCTCCTTGGTGTCGCGTTTCGGTCAGGACCCGGGTCCTTTGCGTCCGGGGTCGCAGGCTGATACGACGCGCGGCGCGCGTTCCGTCGCCGAACGCCGCGGCAAGGTGGCCGCCGCGAGCGCGGCATCCCGCCGCAAGGACAGGCTGCCGCGTTTCGGGCAAGGGCATGGCAGGGCAGTGTTGGCGGCACGCGAGCGAGGTGAGACGATGCAAGATCACACGACCATTCCCGACCCGCGCCCGGCCCTTCCGGCGCTCTGGCACGGATGGCGGCGGCGCTGCCCGAGCTGCGGCCAGGGCCCGTTGCTTTCGGGTTACCTCGAGGTGCGCAACGCCTGCACCGTCTGCCGCGAGGAGCTGCACCATCATCGCGCGGATGACGGGCCCGCCTATCTCACGATCCTCATCGTCGGACACGTGATGGCGCCGCTTCTGCTCATGGTGTTCATGGCATGGCGACCCGAGCCGCTGGTGCTCTTCACCATCTTCGCGGTTGGCTGCGTCGGCCTCTCGCTGTATCTCTTGCCGAGACTGAAAGGGATGGTGGTGGCCTTCCAGTGGTCGCGGCTGATGCACGGCTTCGGCGAGGATCCGGCCTGACCCGCCATCCGGGGGGAGCCATGACCGCCGACAGCACGCCGATCCGCGACGCCGCCTCGGTGATCGTCCTGCGCGACCGGGCCACGGAGCCGCGCATCCTGATGGGGCAGCGCGGGGCGGCCGCGGCCTTCATGCCCAACAAGTTCGTCTTTCCCGGCGGCGCGGTCGATCCGCGCGACGCCGGGGTCCCGCTGGCCGAGGGGCTTCACGAGGTCTGCGCCGCGCGGCTGGCCGAGGACGCGGCGGCGAACCTCGGCCCCGCGCTCGCCGCGGCGGCCGTGCGCGAACTCTGGGAGGAGACGGGCCTCATCCTGGGCGCGCCCGGACGCTGGCAGGGCACGCCCGGCGTGGACTGGACGGAGTTCGCCGCCACCGGCCACGTGCCCAGCGCGGCGGGGCTCAGCTTCGTCTTCCGCGCGATCACTCCCCCGGGCCGGCCGCGCCGCTTCGACGCGCGCTTCTTCCTCGTGGACGCCGACCGGCTCGCCTCGGACCCCGACGATTTCAGCCGCGCGCAGGACGAACTGAGCCATCTGCAATGGGTGCCGCTCGCCCGCGCGCGGGAGGTGGACCTGCCCTTCATCACCGAGGTGGTCCTCGCAGAGGTGGCCGGGCGGCTCGCCGATCCCGGCCCGCCGCCCTCGGTCCCCTTCTTCCGGAACACCGACGAGGAAAGCCTGTTCCTGCGGCTGCGGGGCAAGAGCCCGCTCGCGGCGGGCTGAGGCGCGTCAGGCGACGAGGACGAGGCTCACCACGGAGGCCGAGAGCAGCGCGATCCCGGCGAGTTCCGTGCGGCTCACCCGCTCGCGGAACACGAGCACGGTGATCGCCAGCGAGAAGATGAGCTCAACCTGCCCCACGGCCTTCACGAGCGCCGCCGTCTGAAGCGTGAAGGCGAGGAACCAGCAGAAGCTGCCCGCCATGCTCGAAAGCCCGACCCAGAGCGCCACGCGGCGCGCGCCCCAGACCGCGGCGAGCTGGCCGGGCTCGCGGGCGCGCAGGTAGAACGCCATCCCGATCATCTGCGCCGCGGTCACGGCCGCCAGCGTGACGCCCGCGCGGAGGAGCGGGTCTTCGCTCGCCACCTCGAGGGTCGCGCCGCGGTAGCAGACGGAGGAGATCGCGAACAGGAACCCCGAGCCCAGCCCGAGCGCCGCGGCGCGGTTGGCCAGGCGCCGCCAGCCGCGCACCACCTCGCCCGGCGCGGCCGAAAGGAGCCGGACGCCGAAGAGCCCGAGCAGGATCGCGGCGAAGGCCGCCCAGGAGATGCGCTCGCCCAGAAGCGCAACCCCCACGACCGCCGTCTGAACGACCTCGGTCTTCTTGAAGGTGATGCCGACAGCGAAGTTCCGCGCCCCGAAGAGCGCGACCACGCAGGCCGTGGCCAGCACTTGCGCGGTGCCGCCGGCCAAGGCGTAGGCCCAGAAAAGCGCGCCGGTTGCAGGAAGGCCGCCGCCGGTGACTGCGAGGTAGGCCGAGAGCGCGAGCGTCACCAGCGGCGCGGAGTAGGCGAAGCGCGCGAAGGTCGCGCCGACGGTGCTGAGCGCGCCCATGCGCAGCACCTTCTGCAGCGTGAAACGCAGGGTCTGGAACGCGGCGGCCAGGAGGGTGACGAGGATCCAGAGCTCCATCGCTTCCTACTGGCGCGGTTTCAGCCCCTTGGCCAGAGCGGATGCGGCACGGGATCCTTGGCGCGGCGGAAGTACCGCGCGAACACCTCGCCATAGCTCGCGTAGCGGTAGCTGTCGTTCCGCGCGAGGTAATGCGCGCGATTCGCGGCATAGACCGCGGGAAGCCGGTACCAGGGCACGCGCGGGTGCAGGTGGTGCACGACGTGCAGGTTGTTGTTCAGGAAGAGCAGGGAAAGCGGCCCGCGATCCTCCACGATCACGGTGCGCGCGCGGGGTTTCTCATGCGCCTGGTGTTCGAGGAAGGTGCGGATCTTCAGGATCGAGAGCGCGCCGTAGACCGAGGCGAGATAGGCCCACCACGGCATCGCCGCGACCGCGCCCATCCAAAAGACCACCAGCGCCACCGCCGGCACGTGCAGGAGCCAGCCGGCCAGCACCCGGCGGTCGCCCGCGCGGATCGCGCGCCAGTCGGCGGCCATGAAGGCCCACTGCCCGATGGCGGGCCCCACCAGAAGCCGCCCGGCGAGCGTGTTGTTGAACGCCAGCAGGCGCTTCTGCCACGCGGGCAGCCGCGCCCAGACCCGCGGATCGCGGTAGTTGCTTTCCGGATCGTCGTATGGGTCGGTGATGATCGCGTCGTTGTGGTGGGCGAGATGCGTGTCCTTGAAGCGCAGGTAGGGCACGACGAGCGTCAGCGCGGGGAAGACCAGCGCCGCGTTCAGAAGCGGATTGCGGAACGGATGGCCGTGCAGCACCTCGTGGCTGAGCGAGGAGTGCAGCGCCCCCGAAAGCGCCACCAGCACGATGCCGAGAGGAAGCCAGAACGCCGCGGCCCAGGTGGTGCCGAGCGCCCAGACGCCGTAGGCACCGACCAGAAGCGCGAGCGTGGGCCACTCTACCCTCCGGGCGGTGCGGGGATGCGCGCGGGCGTCCGGAGGGGCCTTGGCGGAGAGAACGGGCCGCGAAAGGTCCGTCGTCGCCGCCCGGGCATCCGGGCACAGGGCGTCACGTTGCAAGCCGCGTGGTTGCGTCGTCATTCACGTCTCCGATTGTCTGAAACCGCAGAACGAGTATCAGCGGACGATGTGCTGCGGAATTCCGTATGTGATTAACAAAACGCCGCGAACGTGATACAAATCACCACATGACGCAGATTATCGACAAACGCCGCCGCGCGGAACAATTCCGCCAACGGCTCCGCCAGGCGATGGACGTCACGCAGACCAGCCAGAGCGCGCTCGCCCGCGCGATCGGCGTGGACCGCTCCACCGTCTCGCAGCTTCTCAAGGAGGGCGGCGCGCGGCTCCCGAACGCGCAGGTGGTCGGCGAATGCGCCGCGGCGCTGCGCGTCTCGGCGGACTGGCTGCTCTCGCTCTCCGACCGGCCCGAAAGCGCGGCCGAGATCATGGCCAATTCGCTCACCCTGACAGAGGCGCCCCGGGCGCTCGTGGACGAGCAGATCTTCGCCTGGCATCGCGAGGCGGAGGGCTACAAGATCCGCCACGTTCCCGCCGGGCTGCCCGACATGCTCAAGACCCAGGCGATGCTCGAATGGGAGTATTCGCCCCATCTGGGCCGCACCGCGCAGCAGGCGATCGGCGCCGCGCAGGACCGGCTGGCCTGGATGCGGAGCGCGCAATCGGACTACGAGATCGCGATGCCGCTTTTCGAGATCGACAGCTTCGCCGCCGCCGAAGGGTATTATTCCGGCCTGTCACGAGAGATTCGCCTGGGCCAGATCGACCGTCTGCTGGAGCTCAACGACCAGTTCTATCCCCGGCTGCGGATCTTCCTGTTCGATGCGCGGCGCGTCTATTCCGCGCCGGTCACGGTGTTCGGGCCGATGCTGGCGGTGCTCTATGTCGGGCGGAACTACCTCGCCTTCCGCGACAGCGCGCGGGTGCAGGCCTTCGTACAGCATTTCGACTGGCTCGTGCGCGAGGCCACGGTCTCGGACCGCGACTTCGCCGCACATCTCGCCCCGCTGCGCGCCGCGCTCGCCTAGACGCGCGACCTTGCAGGGAGGGCTCTTGCCCTTTTCCTTTCGCCCGGCTGCGGGCAAGACTGCGCGGGGAAAGCCAGCAAAGGGAACGACACGGATGGCGGAACGCATGGTCGGGGTGATCGGGGGCTCAGGTCTCTACGAGGTGGAGGGGCTTGCGCAGCCGCACTGGCGCACGGTCGAGACACCCTGGGGCGCGCCCTCGGATTCGGTCCTGACCGGACGGCTCGACGGCGTGGCCATGGCGTTCCTGCCCCGCCACGGGCGCGGCCACCCGCTCGACCCCGCCTCGGTGCCCTATCGCGCCAACGTCGCGGCGATGAAGATGCTGGGCGTGACCGACCTCGTCTCGGTCTCGGCGGTGGGCTCGTTCCGCGAGGCCATGAAGCCCGGCGACTTCGTGATCGTGGACCAGTTCATCGACCGCACGAAGGGCCGGGCGCAAAGCTTTTTCGGCCCCGGCTGCGTGGCGCATGTGAGCCTCGCCCACCCCACCTGTCGCCGGCTGATGGACGCGGCCGAGGCCGCCGCGGCGGCGGCGGGCGCGACCGTGCACCGGGGCGGCACCTACCTCGCCATGGAGGGCCCGCAGTTCTCCCCCCTGGCCGAAAGCCGCCTCTACCGCGAGGTGTGGGGCGCGGACGTGATCGGCATGACCAACCTGCCCGAGGCGCGCCTCGTGCGGGAGGCGGAGATCTGCTACGCCTCCGTCGCCATGGTCACAGATTACGACAGCTGGCATCCGGACCACGGGGAGGTCGAGGGGACCGAGATCCTGAAGACCGCCGCCGCCAATGCCGAGACCGCGCGCCGCATGCTCGCCGCGCTGCCCGGGCTTCTGGGCCCGCACGCGCCCTGCCCGGAAGGGTGCGACCGGGCGCTCCAACACGCGATCATCACCGCGCGGGACGCCCGCGACCCCGAGATGGTGGGCCGGCTGCGCCCGATCGCGGGCCGGGTGCTGGATTGACACCGCAAGCACGCCGACGCGCGCCGCGCCCCCACATTCCTGCAGGAAGAGTTTCTCATGAACGACGTCAAGGATTACATCCGCACCATCGTGGACTTCCCCCATGAAGGAATTCTCTTTCGCGACGTGACGACGCTGTTCGCCGACCCGCGCGGGTTTCGCATGGCGGTGGATCGGATGCTGCATCCCCATGCCGGCCGGCGCATCGACATGGTCGCGGGCCTCGAGGCGCGCGGCTTCATCCTGGGGGGCGCCGTCGCGCACCAGATCGGCGCGGGCTTCGTGCCGATCCGCAAGAAGGGCAAGCTTCCGGCCGCCACGATCTCGGAAAGCTACACGCTCGAATACGGCGAAGCGGTGATGGAGGTGCACGACGACGCGATCGCGCCCGGCCAGTCTGTGCTGATCGTCGACGATCTGCTGGCCACCGGCGGCACCGCCGAGGCCGGCATCCGCCTCATGGAGCGGTTGGGCGGCGACATCGTCGGCTGCGCCTTCGTGATCGAACTGCCGGAACTTGGCGGACGCCGCAAGCTCGAGGCGCTGGGCATGGACGTGCACGCGCTTTGCGCGTTCGAGGGCGCTTGAGACCCCCAGGACCGCATGCGCCGCCACAAATTCGTGAGGCGCGCGCAAGTCGGCTCGACAGGCCGCGGGGACCGCGATAGCCAGCTATGCAACCCGTCCAAGATCGTGCGAGTGCCGTGACAATCCTGCCTGCCCTGGCTCGTCTTTGCCTTCTCGTCACCGCGCTTGGCCTTGCGGGGTGCGCCGCACCGCGCGAGGGCCCGCCGCCCCCCGGCACCGCCGCCGAGATCGATGAGCTGCGCCTCGGGCTTCTGGCGCTCGGCCCCGACGTCGACCCCGAAGAGGCCGCCCGCGCGGCGCGGCTGACCTATGACACGACGCATCGCCTCGCCCTCGAATACCGGATCGTGGATCCGCCACTCGTGCACAACGCGAAGGTGAATGCGGGTCTTAAACCGCGCGGCCTTTGCTGGCACTGGTCAGTGGATCTGGGCGCGCGGCTCGAGCAGGAGAACTTCGAGACGCTCGAGGTGCATTACGCCATCGCCAACGCCTTCAACCCCTTCCGGATCGAGCACAGCACGGCCATACTCAGCAGCCGCGGCGACAGCATGTATGACGGCATCGTCGTGGATCCGTGGCGCAAGGGCGGCGTTCTCTTCTGGTTGCCGATCGCGGAGGATGTCCGCTACGACTGGCAGCCGCGCATGGAGGTGTTCGCGCGCAAGCGCGCGGTGCAGGAGCGGCGCGAGGAGCTTGCCGCGCGCGAAAGCTTCTAAGGCAGGCGCGCGTCAGGCCCGCAGCATGGCGCCCGGGTTCATGATGCCCATCGGATCGAGCGCCGCCTTGATCGCGCGCATCGCGGCCAGTTTCGCAGGGTCGGCGTAGCGCTCCAGATCCTCGACCTTGAGGCGCCCGACGCCGTGCTCGGCACTGACCGACCCGCCGAGCGCGTGCACCAGGTCGTGGACGCAGCGCTTGATGTCGTCGCGCCGGGCCGCGTGGTCCGCGCGCCCCTGCCCCGGGACGGGAAAGACGTTGTAGTGCAGGTTGCCATCGCCCACATGGCCGAAGCAGTTGAGGCGGAACGCCCCGATCTTCGCCAGCGCGGGGCCCGCGCGGTCGATGAATTCGGGGATCGCGGCCAGCGGCACGGAGATGTCGTGGCTCGAGATCGCGCCGATGTGGCGGTTGGCCTCGGGTATGCGCTCGCGCACCGCCCAGAACTCGGCGCGCTGCGCCTCGGACTGCGCCACGATCCCGTCATCCGACAGACCCGCCTCGAGCGCGTGTTCGAAAAGCGTCTCCAGTGCCGCAGCGGGGTCGAGCCCGCGGGGCAGCCCCACCTCGATCAGCACCGACCATTCCGGCGG
The DNA here is from genome assembly GCF_041365715.1 of Rhodosalinus sp. FB01. Taxonomy (NCBI): domain Bacteria; kingdom Pseudomonadati; phylum Pseudomonadota; class Alphaproteobacteria; order Rhodobacterales; family Paracoccaceae; genus Rhodosalinus; species Rhodosalinus sp. FB01. The sequence continues at coordinate 192,457 of NZ_JBGFSH010000002.1, forward strand.
CTCCGGCCAGGGCAGGCGCGTCTCGGGCATGGTCTCGGCCAGGAAGTCGAAGCCCTGCCGGTGCATCAGTTCGAAGGCGCTGATCCCGTCGCCGAGCTGGTCGCGGGCCAGCGCGAGCAGCGCAAGCGCGGCCGCGGGGCTTTTCACGGCCAGAAGCGCCGTGCCTTCGCCCGCCGGGCGCGGGTGCAGCGCGAGCGAGGCCGCGGTGATCACGCCGAGCGTGCCCTCGGAGCCGATCAGCAGGTCACGCAGATCGTAGCCCGCGTTGTCCTTCCTGAGCGGCGTGAGGCCGTGCCAGAGCGAGCCGTCGGGCAGCACCGCCTCGAGGCCGAGGCAGAGCGCCCGGGCGTTGCCGTAGCGCAGCGTGTTGACGCCGCCCGCGTTGGTGGCCAGAAGCCCGCCGATGCGCGCACTGCCTTCCGAGGCGAGCGAGAGCGGGAAAAGCCGCCCGGCGCCGGCCGCGGCGGCCTGCACGTCAGCGAGGATCGCGCCCGCCTCGGCCACGAGGACGTTCTCTTCCGGCGTGACCGAGCGGATCGCGGTCATCCGCTCCAGCGACAGGATGACCGGGGCGGGGCCCTCCGGCGCGATCTGCCCGCCCACCAGCCCGGTGCCGCCGCCATAGGGCAGGACCGGCACCCGTGCCTCCGCGGCGGCGCGGATCACGGCCGCGACCTCCTCGGCGCAGGCGGGGCGCACCAGCACGCCGCCCTGCCCCTGCCAGCGTCCGCGGGGCTCTTCGAGATAGCCCGGCGCGAGCGGGCCGATCGCGCCCGCCCCCAGCCGTGCGGAAAGGCGTTCCGCGAAGCCGGCGTCGGCGGAGACGAGATGGGGCTGGCCGTCCGCCATCACTCGTCCCGCAGCCAGGCGGGCTGGAGGAAGACGACGGTGGGCCGGTCCGGAAGCGTGGCGAGGCTGATGTCGATGTAGGGCGCGCCCTGGTCCACGATGGCGAATTCGTCGGCCATGCCCGCGCGGAACGCGCCCAGAGAATGGCCCGAGAACCAGTGCATCGGCAGCACGACCGAAGACCGCAGGCGCTTCAGCGTGGCGACCATGTCCGACAGCCGAAGCGTATAGCCCCCGTCCACCGGCGCCATCACGACATCGAGCCGTCCGAGCGCGGCGAACTGTTCGTCGGTGGGAACGTGGTGCAGGTGCCCCAGATGCCCGATGCAGAGCCCCGCCACCTCGAAGACGAAGATCGAATTGCCTTTGGGTTCGTCGGCCCCGCCGAAGCCCGAGCGGATGTCGGTGGACACGTTGCGCACCAGCATCTCGCCGAGATCGAGGTGATGGTCGACTCCTTCCCCGAACGCCGCCCCCCAGCCGCGCAGCACATGGGGGATCGCCGGGTCGGGGTTGGCCGTCCAGTGGGTTTCATGGGCGTGGTTCATCGTCACGACATCGGGAATGAGCGCGGTGTTCCCGATGAATCCGGTGTAGTCCGTGACCGCCGTAAGCCCGCCATGGGTACGCAGCAGAAAGGAGGCGTGCGCGATGAAATGCAGCCGCACCGTGTTTTCTGGCAAGGGCTCGGTATGGGAGGCCGTGCCGCCTGCCGCGTGGGTGCCCTCGTGGGCGCGCCAGAGGCGTTCGGGCCCGGCGGCCGAAGCGCGGTGCAGGTAGTGTAGCCCCGGCGCCTGCTCGGCGACGGCGATGCAGTGGCTGGCGCGGCGCTCCTGCGCGGCGGCCGGCAGGGCGAAAAGGACGAGCGCGACGGCAACGGCAATCCGGATCATCAGGGCACCTCCTGATTGAAACGATAGCACGGATGGCGCGATCCTCCATCCGAAGGTGTCCCTCGGCCCGGCCGGTCCGCGGGCGCCGCGCGGCCCGGGACCGCCGTGTCCGCGCAGCGCCCGTTCATCCCGCATCCGTCCGGCCCCGGCGATCGGCGCGCAGCGCCGCGTAAAGCACATGGGTGCGCCATCGCCCGGCGATCTGAAGATAGCTCTGCGCGACACCCTCGTATTTGAAGCCCGCGCTTTCCAGAAGCCCGCGCGAGGCGACGTTCTCGGGCAGGCAGGCGGCCTCGATCCGGCTGAGGTCGAGCCGGTCGAAGGCGTGGTGGACCACCGCGTCGATCGCCTCGCGCATGTAGCCCTGCCGCGCGTAAGGCGCGCCCGTCCAGTAGCCCAGCGTCCCCGACTGCGACGGCCCGCGCCGGATGTTGTCGAGCGTGATCGCCCCCACGAGGACCTGATCGTCGCGCCGGATCATGAAGAGCGGCACGCCGGTGCCGCCCGAGACCGCCCGGCTGGCCCAGTAGACCCGGTTGGTGAAGGCCTTGCGCGAGAGGTGGTCCGTGGCCCAGGCGGGTTCCCAGGGCGCGAGGAAGGCTTCGCTGTTGCGGCGCAGCGTGGTCCAGTTGCGGAAATCGGCGTGCTGGGGCGGGCGCAGGGTCAGCCGCTCGGTCTCGAGCCGCACCGTACGCCGCGCAAGAAGCATCACGCCGCCCGTCGCGCCTGCAAGTCGTCGAGGCCGGGCGCGCCCGCGACGGGCCCGTAAAGCGTGAGCGCGGCGCGCGACCCGGTGACGAGCCGCGCACCGAAATCGCGCACGTCACCGGTGGTGACCGCATCGACCCGCGCCACGGTGTCCTCGACCGTGGGCACCTCGCCCCAGATCTGCACCATGCGTGCGAGGCGCTCGGCACGGTTCGACGGGCTTTCGAGGCCCATCAGCAACCCCGCCTTCATCTGCGCGCGCGCCCGCGCCACCTCGTCCGGGGTCATGTCGTCGGCGGCGCGCTTCATCTCGTCGAGTGTGATCCGCGCGAGCCCCCCAAGCTGGTCGCCGCCGGTGCCAGCATAGATCGTCATCATGCCGGTGTCGGCATAGGCGCCGGCCTGGGCGAAGATCGTGTAGCAGAGGCCGCGCCGCTCGCGCAGTTCCTGAAACAGGCGGCTCGACATGCCGCCGCCGAGTGCGACGGAATAGACCTGCGCGGCGTAGACCTCGGGATCGGTCTGCGCAGGGCTTTCGAAGGCCAGGGCGAGATGCGCCTGCTCGAGCGGTTTCTCGCAGCGCATTTCGCCGCCGCGGAACTCGGCGCCGGCGGGCGCGGGCGCCTCGCGCGGGACGAGATGCCCGAACCGGTCCCCGGCCGCGCGCAGCAGCCAGTCATGGTCGATATCCCCCGCCGCGGCGAGGATCATCCGCCCGGGCCCGTAATGCTCGGCCACGAACCGCGCGAGGTCCTCGCGCCCGAAACGGCCCACCTTCTCGGCGGGGCCGAGGATCGGCCGCCCGATGGGCTGGCCGGGATAGGCCACTTCCTGAAGCCAGTCGAAGATGATGTCGTCGGGCGTGTCGAGCGCCTGGCCGATTTCCTGAAGGATCACGCCGCGCTCGAGCTCGATCTCGCGCTCCTCGAAGCGCGGCGCGAGCAGGATGTCCGAGATGAGGTCGAGCGCCAGCGGCACGTCCTCGCCCAGAACCCGTGCGTAGTAGGCCGTGGCCTCGCGCGAGGTATAGGCGTTGATGTAGCCGCCCACGTCCTCGATCGCCTCGGCGATCTGCAGCGCCGTGCGCCGCTCCGTGCCCTTGAAGGCCATGTGCTCGAGGAAATGGGCGATGCCGTTCTGCTCTTCCCGCTCGTCGCGCCCGCCGGCGCAGACCCAGATGCCGATGGCGGCGGATTGCAGCCCGGGCATGTGTTCGGAAACCACGCGCAGGCCGTTGGGCAATGTGTCGAGTCGGGTCGTCAATTCCGGATACGCTCTCTTACGATGTCTTCCAGCGCGGCGAGGTCGTTGGGCGCCTCGGTCACGCGTTCGTCAAGCTCATAAAGGTTCGCCATGCGCGGGGGAAGCCCCGGGCGGATCCCGGTGGCCTTTTCCACCGCGTCGGGAAACTTCGCCGGGTGCGCCGTGGCGAGCGTGACCATCGCGGTGCCGGGCTCCCGCAACTCCTCGGCGACCTTCACCCCCACCGCGGAATGGGGGCAGAGAAGCTCCCCGGTCCGGCCGAGCGTGCGCTCGATCGTCTCGAGCGTCTCCGCCTCGGTGGCGCGGCCCGAGGCGAAGACCTCGCGCAAGCGCTGGAGCGCGCCCTGGCTGACCGCAAAGCCGCCCTCGGTCTTCAGCTCGTCCATCAGCGCGGCCACGGCGCGGCCGTCGCGGTCATAGGCGTCGAAGAGCGCGCGCTCGAAGTTCGAACTCACCTGGATGTCCATGGACGGGCTGACCGAGGGGATCACCGCCTCGGTGCGGTACTCGCCGGCGGCGAGGCACCGGTGCAGGATGTCGTTCTGGTTGGTGGCGACGACCAGGCGCTCGATCGGCAGCCCCATGGCGCGGGCCACCCAGCCCGCGAAGACGTCACCGAAATTCCCGGTGGGCACCGTGAAGCTGACGGGGCGGCCGGGCGCGCCGAGGCTGGCCGCGGCGGAGAAGTAGTAGACGACCTGCGCGAGGACCCGCGCCCAGTTGATCGAGTTGACGGCGCCCAGCCGCACCGCGTCGCGGAAGGCGAAATCGTTGAACATGTCCTTCACGCGCGCCTGGCAGGCGTCGAAGTCGCCGTCGAGCGCGATCGCGTGGACGTTCTCTTCCACCGGCGTGGTCATTTGCCGGCGCTGCACCTCCGACACCCGGCCGTTCGGGAAAAGGATGAAGACATCCACCGCCTCGAGCCCGCGGAACGCCTCGATCGCCGCGCTGCCGGTGTCGCCGCTCGTCGCGCCCACGATGGTCACCCGTTCGCCCCGGCGCTTGAGCGCCGTTTCGAAGAGCTGCCCGATGAGCTGCATCGCGAAGTCCTTGAAGGCCAGCGTGGGCCCGTGGAAGAGTTCGAGCAGGAAATGGTTCGGCGCCAGCTGCTTGAGCGGCGCGCGTGCCGCGTGGCCGAAGCCCGCATAGGCGCGCGATGCAAGCTCGGCGAAGGCGTCCTCGGTGAAGCTTTCCGAGACGAAGGGATACATGACGCGCACCGCCGCCTCCTCGTAGGGAAGCCCCGCCAGCGCGGCGATGTCGCCCTCGGCCATGCGCGGGATGGCCTCGGGCACATAAAGCCCGCCGTCGCGCGCAAGCCCCGTCAGCATCGTGTCCTCGAAGCCAAGAACGGGCGCCTGCCCCCGCGTGGAAACGTATCTCATGACCGGGTGTCCCTCCGTCCCGTCCTGCCGAGCGTGCGCCAGACAAGAAACATGCTCATCGCCGCCCAGACCGCCGCCAGCCCGAACCAGGTGACCGCGTATTCGAGGTGATCGTTCGGGATGCCGGCAGTGTCCACCGGCAGCGGCGTCAGGCCCGGCGCCGAAAGCGACGTTTCCCGCACCACGACGAGCACCGGCTCGGTTCCGAGCGCCTCCGCCATCCGGGGCACGTCGCGCGCGAACCAGATGTTCGCATCGGGGTCGGGCTCCGGCGTGAAGCCGTCCACCTCGTCGGGCCAGTGCAGGTTGCCGACGATATCGGCCGCGCCGGTCGGGCGATCGGCCTCCTTGGCCTCGTTGCGCACGTAGCCCCGATCGACCATCACGCGCCGCCCGGCCTCGGTCGAAAGCGGCGCGATCACGCGAAAGCCCGCCCCCTCGGCCCGCGTGGAGACGAGGACGTGCAGCTCGTCCTCGCCGATCTCGCCCGACACCGCGACGGGCAGGTAGCGGTCCGCCTCGGGATCCGGCTCGGCCGGCAGCGGCACGGGCTCCGCCGCGATCCGGGCCTCGATGTCGGCGAGCACGCCCTCCTTCCACGCCAGCCGCTGGACCTGCCAGACGCCGAGCGCGATCAGGACGGCGGTGCCGAGGATGCCGATGAGCAGCGGGCCGAGGATACGGCGCATGACGAACTCTCCCGGAACGGATCGGGGCGCGCGACCCCTGCCCGCGCGCCCCGTCTTGAACCTGCCCGCGACCGGATTTGCAACCGGACGCGGCACCTTTCGGCCCGCCGCGGGTCAGATGCCCCAGATGTAGACGGCGAAGAAGAGGAACAGCCAGACCACGTCGACGAAGTGCCAGTACCAGGCCGCCGCCTCGAAGCCCATGTGGTTCTCGGCGGTGAAATGCCCGGCCCGCACCCGCAGGTAGCACACGAACAGGAAGATCGTGCCGATGATCACGTGCAGGCCGTGGAATCCCGTGGCCATGAAGAAGTTCGAGAAGAACTTGTCCCCGCCGAAGGTCCAGTCCTGCTCGACGAGCAGGTAACGGTACTCGTAGGCCTGAAGCGCGGTGAAGGCGACGCCCAGGATCACGGCGATCAGAAGCCCGTTCGCCACGTCCTTGCGGGGCCCGTTGTGCACCAGCGCGTGGTGCGCCCAGGTGACCGCGGTCCCGGACAGCAGAAGCACGAGCGTGTTGATGAGCGGCAGGTGGAACGCGTCCACCTGATAGAATTCCGGCGGGACGTAGCTGGAGCCCGCGTATTCGTTCATCGGGTAGATCGCGTGCTTGAAGAAGCTCCAGAACCAGGCCGCGAAGAACATCACCTCGGACATGATGAAGAGGATGAAGCCGTAGCGCAGCCCGATGAGCACCACCGGCGTGTGATCGCCCTGCAGGTTCTCGGCCACCGTGTCGGCCCACCACGCATACATGACGTAAAGCACCAGGGCGAAGCCGATCAGTGCCATCCACGGGCCGCTGCCGTGCATCCACAGAACGGCCCCGAACAGCATCACGAAAGCCCCGACCGCGCCGAGGAACGGCCAGATGGAGGGGTTCAGGATGTGATAGTCGTGGTTTTTCTCATGCGCCATTACGGGTCCCTCGCTAAAGCGCTTACTTCACTGTCGTCGCGTCCGGCTGCGTCAGCGCGGCCTGGGTGGTCGCGTCGGGCAGCGGAATCTCGTGGAACGTATAAGAGAGCGTGATGTGCGGCAAATGCTTGGCGTCGCGGTCGTCGACGATGTCGGGGTCCACGAAGAAGGTCACTGGCATTTCCACCCTCTCGCCGGGTTGCAGCACCTGCTCCTCGAAGCAGAAGCAGTCGATCTTGGCGAAGAACCCGCCCGCCTCGAAGGGCGCCACGTTGTAGCTTGCCGTGCCGGCCACCGGACGGTCTGTCGGGTTGTAGGCCTCGTAGAAGGCCAGCCCCGTCTCGCCGATGCGCACCTCCATGCTGCGCTGTATCGGGCGGAACTCCCACGGCATGTCGCGAGCCTTTGACGCGTCGAACCGCACGGTGATCGTCTGATCGAGGATCACGTCAGAATCGGCACCTGCCCGGCTCGTCTCCCCGCCATAGCCCGTGACCCGGCAGAAAAGGTCGTAAAGCGGCACCGACGCCCATGCCATCGCGCCCATGAAGAGAAGCGCCGAGCAGACCTGCACGACCGTCCGGGTCTTGGGCTCGAGCGCGGCGAATGGATTGCGCAGGCTCATCCGTATCCCTCCTCCAGCTTGGGCGGTTCGTACTCGCCCTCCGACACCTTGGCGACCGTCACGGCGAAAACGATGATGACGAGCGCGGCGAGCGCGAGGCCCACGCCGAGATTGCGCCCGAGACGGCGCTTATGCAGGTCGTGCGTCCGGCTCAGAGCCATGCCCACACCCCCAGCCGTGTCAGCCCGGCATCGACGAGGATCGCGCCGAAATGCGCGAAGAGATAGATCAGCGACAGCCGGAAGAAGCGCTTCTCCACCGCGTAGGAATCCGCCTCGGCCGTCGCCTCGTCGCGCTGCCAGATGCGCCACGCCCCGACAAGGAACATCGCGTTCAGCACCACCGCGGCGGCGAGGTAGACCGGCCCGCCGATCGGCGTCGCCGCCACCCAGAGCGCCAGCGCGGCCAGCGCCACGGTATAGGCGAAGACGTGCCGCCGCGTCGACCGGCGGCCGTGGGTCACGGTCAGCATGGGCACGCCCGCGTCGTCGTAGTCGGACCGCATGAAAAGCGCGAGCGCCCAGAAATGCGGCGGCGTCCACATGAAGATCAGCGCGAACATCAGCCACGGCTCTAGGCTCGTGCCGCCCGTCGCCACGGCCCAGCCGATCACGGGCGGAAAGGCGCCCGCCGCCCCGCCGATGACGATGTTCTGCGGCGTCGAACGCTTCAGCCACATCGTGTAGACGACCGCGTAGAAGAAGATCGTGAAGGCGAGCAGACCGGCGGCGAGCCAGTTCGCCGCGAGACCGAGCAGCACCACCGACAGCCCCGACAGACCGAGCCCGACGGCAAGCGCCTCGTCGGGGGTCACGAGCCCGGCCGGCACGGGGCGCCGGCGGGTGCGGCGCATCACGGCGTCGATGTCGGCGTCCCACCACATGTTGAGCGCGCCCGAGGCGCCCGCGCCGACCGCGATGAAGACGATCGCCGCGAAGCCGATCACCGGATGCACGCCGCCCGGCGCGGCCAGCAATCCGACGAGCGCGGTGAACACCACCAGCGACATCACGCGCGGCTTCAGCAGCGCGAAATAGTCGCCGAAGCCCGCTTCCTGCGGTCCGCTCGCACTCTGGAGGCTGACGTCGGTCATGGTCTTCCTTCGATGGCGGCGGGCCGCGCAGGGCCCGCCTGTCGAGACGTGCGCCGGCTTACTCCGCCGCGGCCACGTCGTAGGCCGCGGGCTGTCCCGCGTATTCCGCCCGCGCGCCGTCGAGCCACTGCTCGTAGGCCTCGGGGCTCACGACCTTCACCGTGATCGGCATGTAGGCGTGGTCCTTGCCGCAAAGCTCGGAGCACTGGCCGAAGTAGACGCCCTCCTTCTCGGCGTTGAACCACAGCTCGGCCAGGCGGCCGGGAACGGCGTCCTGCTTCACGCCGAAGGCGGGGATCGTCCAGGAATGGATCACGTCGGCGGCGGTCACCTGCATCACGACGGTCGCGCCGCTCGGGACCACGACGGCCGTATCCGTGGCCAGAAGGTACTCGTTCTGGCTGTAACCGTACTCCTCGAGCTGGTCGCGCTGCAGCATGAAGCTGTCGAAGGCGAAGCCCTCGTCGACGTATTCGTACCCCCAGAACCACTGGTAGCCGGTCACCTTGATGGTGATGTCGGCCTCGGGAATCTCCTGCTGCTTGAAGAGCACGGGCAGCGAGAAGGACCCGATGAACACCAGGATCACGATCGGCACGACGGTCCAGGCGACCTCGATCGGCGTGTTGTGGGTGAATTTGGCGGGCTCGGGGTTGCGGCGGCGATTGTAGCGCACGATCGAGACCGCCAGCAGCGCGGTGACGAACAGCACGATCGCGGTGATGATCAACATGAGCATCCCGTCGAGCCACTGCAGGTCGCGTGCGAGCTCGGTCGCCGCGGGCTGGAACCCGGTGGCGCGGTCCACCGGGCGGCCGATGATCTCCAGCCCTTCGGTGGCGGCGTTCATGTCCTGCGCGGCTGCGGGAAGGGCGGTCATCGCAGTCAGAGCGGCGGAAAATGTCTTGATCGGTCGCATGAATCACCCTGATCGTTGGCTGGCACTGGTCCCGGCTGGCGGGGCGGTGGGTGCCGGTTGTCTCGCGGCTGGTAGAAACCATATTCCGAGAGACAGATAAAGCACCATCCTTGCGGCAAAGGGCCGCTTTTTTTGATCTGGATCAAATCCGAGGACCGTAAGCCAATGTCGCACAGCGCTTTCCGCCCCTTCGATACGCATCTCGACCGCGACGCGACGCTCGCCGCGCTGCGCGCCGCCACGGACGGCGCCGATGACGGCGAGATCTTCCTCGAACGGGCCAGAAGCGAAAGCCTCGTCTACGACGACGGGCGCCTTCGCAGCGCCTCCTACGACGCCTCCGAAGGATTCGGGCTGCGCGCGGTGCGGGGCGAGGTCACGGGCTATGGCCACGCCACCGAGATCAGCGCCGCGGCGCTCGACCGCGCCGCCGAGACCGCGCGGCTTGCGGTCGGCGCGGGCGGCGGCACCTGGTCGGAGCCGCCCGCGGCCACGAACCGGCACCTATATTCCGACATCGACCCGATCGCCGGCGCCGAGTTTCCCTTGAAGGTCGAGACGCTCCGCGCCATCGACGACTACCTGCGCGCGGCCGACCCGCGCGTGGTGCAGGTGACGGCGAACGTGGCCGCCGCGTGCCAGGAGGTCGAGATCCTGCGCCCCGACGGGACCCATGTGCGAGACGTGCGGCCGATGGCGCGCCTCAACGTCTCCGTGATCCTCGAGGAGAACGGCCGCCGCGAAGCGGGCAGCGCCGGCGGCGGCGGCCGCATCGGCCTCGAGTCGCTCATCGACCCCGCGGCCTGGCGCGAGCGCGCCGACGAGGCGCTTCGGATCGCGCGGGTCAACCTGCGCGCCGAGCCCGCGCCGGCAGGCGTCATGGACATCGTGCTCGGCCCCGGCTGGCCCGGCATCCTGCTGCACGAGGCGGTGGGCCACGGGCTCGAGGGCGACTTCAACCGCAAGGGCAGTTCGGCCTTCGCCGGGCTGATGGGAAGCCAGGTCGCGGCGAAGGGCGTCACCGTCGTCGATGACGGCACGCTTCCCGATCGCCGCGGCTCCATCACCGTGGACGACGAGGGCACGCCCAGCGCCCGGAACGTGCTGATCGAGGACGGTGTCCTCGTGGGCTTCCTCCAGGATCGGCAGAACGCGCGGCTGATGGGCGTGGCGCCCACCGGGAACGGACGACGCCAGAGCTTCGCCCACGCGCCGATGCCCCGCATGACCAACACGATCATGGAAGGCGGCGATGCCGACCCGGAAGCGATGATCGCCGAGTTGAAGGACGGCATCTACGCCGTGGGCTTCGGGGGCGGCCAGGTCGACATCACCAACGGCAAGTTCGTCTTCTCCTGCACCGAGGCCTACCGCGTGAAGAACGGCAAGATCGGCGCGCCGGTGAAGGGCGCCACGCTGATCGGCGACGGCGCGACGGCGCTGCGCAACGTGCGCGCGGTCGGCAACGACATGGCGCTCGATCCGGGCATCGGCACCTGCGGCAAGGACGGGCAGTGGGTGCCCGTGGGCGTGGGCCAGCCGAGCGTGACGATCGGCGGGCTGACCGTGGGCGGCGCGCAGGCGGGGTGATCGACTCCGCCCGCTGGCCGGCGCTGCGCACGAAACCGGTCGCGCGGCCGCCCCTTCAACGGCTCGCCGCCGCTGCGCTCGCCGCATGGATCGCGCCGCCGGCGGCCGGTGCGGCGCTGCTGGTGCTGGGCAACCTTTTGCCGCCGGGGCCCGGCCCGACGGCTCTGAGCGTCGAGGGCTTCTTTCTCGTGTCGTCGGTGCGACTGTCCTGGGCGGGCCTCCTGGCCGGCGTGCCGCTGTCAGTGCTGGCGCTGCGCGCGGGGTTGGCCGGCTGGGCCGTGGCGCTGGGGGCCGGTGCGGCGCTGGGTGTGGGCGCAGGCCTTGCGGTCGGGCTCGAGCCCGGGATCGTGCTGCCCGGTTCGGTCATGGCAGCCGCCGCCTACTGGCTGACGCTGCGCGGGGCGATCGGGCCGGACCGGATGAGACCCGAGGACCGCTGACGCCGCGACCAGAGTTTACGCGCCATTAACCCTCGAGGGCCTACAAGCGATTCTGCAAGACGGCGGAGCGGCGATGGCCGGAACATCAGTTTCTTCCACTCACCCCCCACTCCCACACACCATGGAAGACGACGTGGTCACGTGGCTTCGCCTCTTGCGCTCGCGGCGGGTGGGGCCGACCACGTTCCACAGGCTCATGGCGGAGCACGGCTCGGCGGCGGCCGCGCTTGACGCGCTGCCCGGGATCGCCCGCGCCGCCGGGATCGAACACTACCAGCCCTGCCCCCCCGGCGTCGCGCAGGCCGAACTTGCGGCAGGGCACGCGGCCGGCGCGCGGCTCCTGCGCTTCGGACAACCGGGTTATCCGGCCGCGCTCGCCGATCTGCCGGATGCGCCGCCCGCGCTCTGGGCGGTCGGACGCCCCGACAGCCTCGCGCGGCCGCTCGTCGCACTCGTGGGGGCGCGAAACGCCTCCTCGCTCGGCACGCGGATGGCCCGCGCGCTGGCGCGCGGCCTGGGCGAGGCGGGCTATGCCGTGGTCTCGGGCCTTGCCCGCGGGGTCGACACCGCCGCGCATCACGCCGCGCTGGAAACCGGCACGATCGCCGTGCTGGCAGGCGGCGTCGACGTCGCCTACCCTTCCGAAAACGCGGAGCTTTTCCAGATGATCGGGCGGCAGGGGCTGCGGCTTTCGGAACAGCCCCCCGGCCGGGTCCCGCAAGCGCGCCACTTCCCCGCGCGCAACCGCATCATCTCGGGGCTGGCGCGCGCGGTCGTCGTGGTGGAGGCGGCGGCGCGATCGGGCAGCCTGATCACCGCGCGCGCCGCGCTCGACCAGGGGCGCGAGGTTCTGGCCGTGCCCGGCCACCCGTTCGACGCGCGCGCCGCGGGCTGCAACATGCTGATCCGCGACGGGGCGCGGCTGGTGCGCCGGGCCGAGGACGTGATCGAGGCGATAGGGCTGCCCGGGGACCACCCGACCGGCCAGCCGGACCTGCCCCTGGCGCCGCCCGCGGCCCGGACATCGACGGAGGCGGGAGGGTCGCCGCCCGCGGTGCCGCATTGCGGTGTCCCGCGGGGCACCGCATCGCTCCGGGACGACATACTGGACAGGCTGGGCCCGTCCCCACTGGCCGAGGATCAGCTTGTGCGCGACCTCGCGCGGCCCGCGGCCGAGGTCGCCCCCGCGCTTCTGGAGCTCGAACTCGACGGCCGGATCGCGCGGCGGCCGGGCGGCCTTCTCACCCGGACCTGACGGGCCCGGCGGGCGGCAGGGCCTCGCGGCGCCGATTGACTCGAGGGGCTTGCACGCCAAGTGTTGCGCGGTCATATCCCAGCACAAACCGCAGGAGCCGCCCCCCAGCATGCCCGTCGTCGTCGTCGAATCCCCGGCCAAGGCCAAGACCATCAACAAGTATCTGGGCGACGACTATACCGTTCTGGCCTCCTACGGGCATGTCCGAGACCTGCCGCCCAAGGACGGATCGGTGGATCCCGAGCACGGCTTCGACATGAAATGGGAGGTGGCGAGCGACAGCCAGAAGCATGTCCGCGCCATCGCCGAGGCGCTCAAGGACGACCCCGAACTCATCCTCGCCACCGACCCCGACCGCGAGGGCGAGGCGATCTCCTGGCACCTCGAGGAGGCGCTCAGGAAGCGCCGTGCCCTCAAGAAGGACACGCCGGTGCGCCGCGTCGTCTTCAACGCGATCACCAAGTCGGCCGTCACCGAGGCGATGAAGAACCCGCGCGACATCGACGCCCCGCTGGTCGAGGCCTATCTCGCGCGCCGGGCGCTCGACTACCTCGTGGGGTTCAACCTCTCCCCCGTGCTGTGGCGCAAGCTGCCCGGCGCGAAATCGGCGGGCCGCGTGCAGTCGGTCTGCCTGCGCCTCATCGTCGAGCGCGAGATGGAGATCGAGGCGTTCCGGCCCCGCGAATACTGGACGGTGACGGCCGAACTCGCCACGCCGCGCGGCCAGACCTACGCGGCGCGGCTTACCGTGCTGGGCGGCAAGAAGCTCGACAAGTTCGACATCGCCGACGCCACGCAGGCCGAACTTGCGGTGCAGGCGATCACCTCGCGCGATCTCGCCGTCAGCTCTGTCGAGGCCAAGCCCGCCACCCGCAACCCGGCGCCGCCCTTCATGACCTCCACGCTCCAGCAGGAGGCCAGCCGCAAGTTCGGCATGGGCGCGCGCCAGACCATGAGCACGGCGCAACGGCTCTACGAGGCCGGGCACATCACCTACATGCGGACCGACGGGATCGACATGGCGCCCGAGGCGGTGCACGCGGCGCGCGACGCGATCGCGGACCGTTTCGGCGCGGACTACGTCCCGAAATCGCCCCGCATGTACAAGAACAAGGCGAAGAACGCGCAGGAAGCGCACGAGTGCAGCCGCCCCACCGACATGACGAAGGATGCCGCGGCGCTGCGCCTCTCCGACGCCGACCAGCGCAAGCTCTACGACCTGATCTGGAAGCGCACGCTCGCCTGCCAGATGGAGGCCGCGCGGCTGGAGCGGACCACCGTCGAGATCGGCAGCCGCGACGGCCAGGTGGGCCTGCGCGCCACGGGCCAGGTCGTGCTTTTCGACGGTTTTCTCAAGATCTACGAGGAAGGCCGCGATGACGCCGAGGACGAGGACGGCAACCGCCTGCCGCAGATATCCGAGGGCGAGGCGGCCGAGAAGCGCGACATCAAGCCCGAACAGCATTTCACCCAGCCCCCGCCGCGTTACACCGAGGCGACGCTGGTGAAGAAGATGGAGGAGCTGGGCATCGGCCGGCCCTCGACCTATGCCTCCATCGTCACCACGATCCAGGACCGCGGCTATGTCCGCAAGGACAAGAACCGGCTTCTCCCCGAGGACAAGGGGCGGCTCGTGACCGCCTTCCTCGTCAATTACTTCCGCAAATACGTCGGCTACGACTTCACCGCCAAGCTCGAGGACGAGCTCGACGATGTGAGCGCGGGCGAGCGGGACTGGAAGGACGTTCTGGACCGGTTCTGGCGCGATTTCTCCGCGGCGCTGGCCGAAACGTCGGACCTGCGCATCTCGGAGGTGCTCGACAAGATCGACGAGGTGCTCGCGCCCCATCTCTACCCGCCGCAGGAGGACGGGGGCGACCCGCGCGCCTGCCCCATCTGCGGCAACGGGCGGCTTTCCATGCGCACCTCGCGGGCGGGCGGCGCCTTCATCGGCTGCTCGAACTACCCCGAGTGCCGCTTCACCCGCCCCTTCGGCCCGCCGGGCATGGAGGACGGCGACGAGATCGGCCCCGACGGCAAGTTGCTGGGCCATGACGCGGGCGACGCGATCACGCTGCGAAAGGGCCGGTTCGGGCCCTACGTGCAGCGCGGCGAAGCGAGCGAGGCGCAGCCCAAGCCGCCGCGCGCCTCGCTGCCCAAGGGGTGGGAGCCGTCTGAGATCGACCTGGAAAAGGCGCTCCTTCTGCTCAGCCTTCCGCGCGAGGTCGGTCCCCATCCCGACGACGGCGAGATGATCGAGGCCGGGATCGGACGCTACGGGCCCTTCGTGAAGCACGGCAAGAAATACGCCAACCTTGCCAGCGTCGACGAGGTCTTCGAGATCGGCCAGAATCGCGCCGTCGAGGTTCTGGCCCAGAAGAAGACGCGCGGGGCGAGCGCCGCCAAGCCGCTCAAGGAGCTGGGCGAGCACCCCGAAAACGGCGGGCCCATCGCCGTGATGGATGGCCGCTACGGCCCTTACGTGAAATGGGAGAAGGTGAACGCGACGCTGCCCAAGGGCACCGATCCCGCCGACGTGACGCTCGACATGGCGGTGAAGCTCGTGGCCGAGAAGGCTGCGAAGAAGGGCGGCGGCAAGACGGCGGCGAAGAAGCCCGTCTCCGCCAAAAAATCCGGCGGCGCGAAGAAATCCGGCACGGCGAAGAAATCCGCCGCGTCGGGCGGCGGCTCCACGGCGCGCCGCAAGGCCGCGGGCGGCTGAAACCGGTTCCCGGCCCGCGACGGGCCCCGCTGCGCCGTTGACACTCCGCGGACGCGCGGCCACAACTCGCCGCGATATTCGGCCATCAGGGAGACCGGCATGAACAAGGTCTATGGCAGCGCCGCCGAGGCGCTCGACGGGCTCTTGCACGACGGGATGTTCATCGCGGCGGGCGGCTTCGGCCTCTGCGGCATCCCCGAGCTGCTCTTGCAGGCGATCAAGGAGGCGGGCACGAAGGATCTGACCTTCGCCTCGAACAATGCCGGGGTGGACGATTTCGGCATCGGCATCCTGCTTCAGACCCGGCAGGTGAAAAAGATGATCTCCTCCTACGTGGGCGAGAACGCGGAATTCATGCGCCAGTACCTGTCCGGAGAGCTGGAGCTGGAGTTCAACCCGCAAGGCACGCTGGCCGAGCGGATGCGCGCGGGCGGCGCGGGCATCGCCGGATTCTACACCAAGACCGGCTACGGCACGCAGATCGGCGAGGGCAAGGAAGTGAAGGAGTTCGGCGGCGAGCCCTACATCCTCGAGCGCGGCATCTTCGCCGACCTGTCCATCGTCAAGGCGTGGAAGGCCGACACCACCGGAAACGCGATCTTCCGCAAGACCGCCCGCAACTTCAACCCGCCGGCCGCGATGTGCGGCAAGGTCTGCGTCATGGAGGTCGAGGAGATCGTTGAGCCGGGCGAGCTCGACCCCGACGGCATCCACCTGCCCGGCATCTACGTGCATCGCCTGATCCAGGGCGATCACGAGAAGCGCATCGAACAGCGGACGGTCCGCAAGAAAGAGGAGGCGCCGGCATGACCCTCAGGGCCAGCGATATCGAGAAGCTTCTGGCCGACAGCGCCAGCTCGGAGGTCTTCATCGAGATGGAGGACGCCGAGGTCGAGATGGACACCGGTCACGGCAACCTCGAAAATCTCGCGAAAGCGCACGGTTACCGCCTCGGCGACCGGATCCATCAGGACGGCCGGAGCGGCCGCATGTTCCACCTCTACCCGGAGAAGAGCTGATGCCCTGGGACCGCGATCAGATGGCCGAGCGGGCCGCTCGGGAACTCGAGGACGGGATGTATGTCAACCTAGGCATCGGCATCCCGACGCTGGTGTCGAACTACATCCCCGAGGGCGTGCAGGTCACGCTCCAGTCGGAGAACGGGATGCTCGGCATGGGCCCCGTTCCGATCGAGGGCACGGAGGATCCCGACCTCATCAACGCCGGCAAGCAGACGATCACCGAACTGCCGCACACCGCCTATTTCGACAGCGCGACCAGCTTCGGCATGATCCGGGGCGGCAAGATCGCGATGGCGATCCTGGGCGCGATGGAGGGTTCGGAGGAGGGCGACCTCGCCAACTGGATGATCCCCGGCAAGCTGGTAAAGGGCATGGGCGGGGCCATGGACCTGGTGGCGGGCGTGAAGCGCGTCGTCGTGGTCATGGATCACACCAACAAGGCCGGCGCCGCGAAGATCCTCAAGGAATGCACCCTGCCGCTGACGGGCAAGGGCGTCGTGGACCGGATCATCACGAATCTCGGCGTGCTCGACGTGGCGCACAAGGGGCTTCACATCGTCGAGACCGCGCCCGGCGTCACCCGGGAGGAGATCATCGCCAAGACCGAGGCGGCGATCGTCTGAGGCGCGCGATCCGCGCGGGGCCGGCGCCGCCTGGCCTGCGCGCGGCGCGCGGGCTAGCTAGTTGCCGTTCGCGGCGACGTTCGTCGCGAAGACGCAGCCGTCGCTGAGGAACATGGGCGGGGTGATGCACAGGCCGCGCGCCACCTCGTAGGCGGCCAGCACCTTCGGCACGTAGTCGCGCGTCTCGGCGAAGGGGGGCACGCCCGCGTGGTCGTCCACCGCGCCCTCGCCCGCGTTGTAGCCTGCCAGCACCAGCATCGGGTCGCCGTCGAAACGGCGCATGAGCCAGTCCAGATAGGCGACCCCGCCGTCAATGTTCTGCGCCGTGTCGAAACTGTCCGTCACGCCGAAGCGCGCGGCGGTCGCCGGGATGAGCTGCATCAGCCCCTGTGCGCCCGCACGGCTCACCGCGTCGGCGCGCCCGCCCGACTCCACCGAGATCACCGCCAGCACGAGGGCGGGCGACACCCGCGTTCCGGCGGTGGCCCGCAGGATCGCCGCGCCATGGGCGCGCGCGATCTTCTGCAGGCTTTGCAGGCGCGGCGCGCGCACCGGCCCGTCGCCCGGGGCACGCCCGAGGGCGGCAAGCGCCGCGTCGAGCCGGCCCGGCCCGCCCTGCGCCCGGCCCGGAGAGACGGCCTCCCAGAACCATGCGTGGCGCCCGGCGTCGGGCGGCGTCGCACCCTCACCGGGCGTGGGTGTCCGCGCGCGCGGCTCGCGCGGCTCGAGCGGCCCCCAGGCGCGTTCCATGTCCTCCGGCGTGATCTGGACGGTCACGCGCGGCCGCTCCCCGGGGGCCGGCGGCTTGACGAACCGGGGCGACACCCCGGGCTCCTCGGGCGCGGTCTCGGCGGTGGCCATGCCGGCCAGCGCCATGGCGGCGACGGCGATCAGCCTGCCTCGCATGGGGGTCGCTCCTGCTCTGCCTCGCCGGCGCCTGGCGCGCCGGTCATCGTGTTTTTCTCCGCTCCGCCACGCATCGCGTGCGGCCAGAACCACCCTACACGCCCTGGCGCCCGCATCCGTGAGCGGGAACCGCGACCGGCTGACATTTCTTCTAATTGTGCCAGTTGCGCCTCAGTCGAACCACATTTCGAGGCGATTCATTACCTCAGCCGACACGGGGCAACGCTGCCAAACAGACCAGCCCACAGGCTCCGGACGGTGCAAAGTGAAACGCGACGATGTCATCGCAATATGGAGACGAGACAATGATGAACTTCCTCAAGACCTTCCGCAAGGACGAAGCCGGCGCCGTGACCGTGGACTGGGTCGTGCTGACCGCAGCCGTCGTGGCCCTCGCCATCGCCGCCTACGGCGCCATCAACGACAACGCGTTCTCGCTGGCTCAGGACGCGGCGGCAAACGTCGGCAGCACAAGCCCGGAGTACGGCAGCTAAGTCGCACGAACGGATGGCCCTTCGGGGTCGCAAAAGCCCGGCGCTCCAGCGCCGGGCTTTCTTCTTTGGCCCACGGGCAGACGGACGAAGGTCATGCCGTGCGGAGGGCACCCGGCTTCGGCACGCAGGATCGGGCCGCGGCGCCTGGCAGCCAGACAGCTCGCCCCATGCCCCAGATGACGTGGTGCGCCCGAAACGGTCCTTTTCCGGACCAGGGCCAATCCGCGCATCGCGGCGGATCTCCCCGGAAAGGACCGAAAATTCGTGCCGCCGCAACGCCCCGCGCGCTCGCGCGGGCACATTTGAAACCATTCACGCCAAAAATGCGCCCGAATTTTCACGTCTACTCTACGTCAACCGTAACGGGGGCGGCGGATCGAAAGGCTGCTGAAATTTGCGAAGCGGTGGTCGCCGAGCAACGCTTCGAACCGGAGATTTGATGATGCTTTATTTCCTGAAGACCTTCCGAAAGAGGGACGACGGCGCCGTCACCGTGGACTGGGTGGTCCTGACCGCGGCGGTCGTGGCCCTTGCCGTCGTCGCCTATGTGAACATCAACGACAACGCGATGACCCTCAGCACGGCCACCGCGAACCAGATCCCGACGGACCTCGAGGAATATTGAGTCCGCCGCACGCGGCAGCCGCGCCCCATACGCCGCAGGCGCGGCGCGGGCGGCCCGGCTTGCCCCGCCACGGGATGGGCACGCCCGCCAAGGCCCAACGCCCGCGGTCGCGCGTTTTCCCGCGGTTTTCCCAGAAATCGACACAATCTGGCGGCACAATCCGATCGAAGAATTCGCGCGCCGTGACAATCGGCAATTTTTCGTGGGCGCCGCGACCCCGCGCAAGCAGTGAGGATATGACATGCGACTCGTATTCGGCCTCGTGCTGATCCTCGGCCTCGCCCTGGCAGGCGGGGCGGTCTTCATGGCCAAGAACTACATCGAAGGATACCAGACGGCGCTGGCGCAGGAGCGCGCGGCCCGTCCCGCGCCGGTGCCCACCGAGGACGTGTTCGTCGCGGCCCGCGCGCTGAAATACGGAGAGATCCTCACGCCCGAGGACGTGCGCACGGTCGCGTGGCCCAAGGCCGCCCTGCCCGAGGGCGTCTTCCTTGCGAGCGCGGGATCGCTCTTCGACGAGGGCGAGGCCCGCCCGCGCACCGTGACCCGCGCCATGGAAGAGAACGAGGCAATCCTTGCCGTGAAAGTCACCGAGCCCGGCGAAGCGGCCGGGCTGACCACGCGCCTGCCCCGCGGGATGCGGGCCTTCGCGATCAAGGTGGACGTGGCCTCGGGCGTTTCGGGCTTCCTGCGCCCGGGCGACCGCGTGGACATCTACTGGACCGGCCGGGCGGTCGGCTCCGGCGGCGGCGACATGACGAAGCTCATCGAGACCGGTGTCGAACTCATCGCGGTGGACCAGAGCGCGGACAGCGCCGAGATCTCGGATACGACCATCGCGCGGACGGTGACGGTGGCGGCATGGCCGCAGCAGGTGGCGGCGCTGGCGCAGGCGCAGTCGACCGGGCGCCTCGCGCTGTCGCTCGTCGGCGTCAACGACGACACCGTCGCCGAGGCGATCGAGGTGGACCAGATGGAACTTCTCGGCATCGAAAAGCCCGAGCCGACCATGCAGAAGACTCCCGAGAAGGAGGTTTGCACGGTCCGGACGCGCCGCGGCAACGAGGTCGTCGAAATTCCGATCCCCTGCACAAACTGAAACAGTTTCAATCGGTTGCGGATCGCCCGCACGCGCAAAGCGTGCGGGCGATCTTGCATTCTCGGTGCACGTGTTGCCACTTGTCCACATAAGCTGCAAAGGCGAACCCTTTGATTCTTGATTGAAATCGGAAAATGGGCCACGGTCGGTTCAAAGGCGGCGACGAGACCGCTCCATCCCCGTGATCCGAGAGGCAGGTCACATGCAATTTAACCGAGTCGTCACGGCCGCCATGCTTGGTCTGGCCGCCGCCGCAGCAAATCCCCCCGCACCGGCCGCCGCCGAGACCGTCCGCGTGATTCGCGAAGGCACGTCTTCGCGCCTCGACGTCGCGGTCAGCCGCGCCGTGGTCGTCGAAAGCGACGTGCCCTTCGCGGAGCTGTCGATCGCCAATCCGCAGATCGCCGACATCTCGTCGCTGAGCGACCGCACGATCTACGTGCTCGGCCGCGCGCCCGGTGTCACGACGCTGTCGCTGTTCGACGCGGCCGGGCAGCTCATCACCAACGTGGACGTCCGCGTCGCCGCGGACGTGACCGAGTTCAAGGAGCGCCTTCAGCAGATCCTGCCGGGCGAGCGAATCGAGGTGCGCACCGCGAATGACGGCATCGTGCTTTCGGGCACGGTCTCCTCTTCCCAGAGGCTTCAGCGCGCCCTCGACCTGGCCGAACGCTACGCGCCCGACCGCGTCTCCAACCTGATGAGCGTGGGCGGTGTTCAGCAGGTCATGCTCAAGGTGCGATTCGCCGAGATGCAGCGCTCCGTGTCCAAGTCGCTGAGCAGCTCGGTCGCCCTCGGCGGCGCGGCGTTCGACGACGAGCTGGGCATCCAGTCCGGCACCAACACCGCACTTCCCTTCGGCGGCCAGCAAAGCACGCTGAACGGCAACCTGCCGGCGTCCAACTCCAACAATGGCGCCATCCTCTTCGGGTTCGACGTGGGCTCGGTCGAGGTCGGCATCCTGCTCGAGGCTCTGGAGTCGAAGGGCATGGTGCGCACGCTCGCGGAGCCCAACCTCACCGCCCTGTCCGGGCAGGAGGCCCAGTTCCTCGCCGGCGGCGAATACCCGGTGCCGATCGCGCAGGACGACGGCAACGTCACGGTGGAATTCAAGCCCTTCGGCATCGAGCTCAACTTCACGCCCCGGGTCGTGGACGGGGATCTCATCAACCTCGAACTCGAAGCGGCGGTCTCGGCCATCGATCCGGCCAACGGCATCTCGATCGACGCCTTCCGCATCGACGCGTTCCGCCGCCGCGAAGCGTCCACCACGGTGGAGATGCGCGACGGCGAGAGCTTCGCCATCGCGGGACTGCTTCAGGACGATTTCCGCGACCTGAACGGCCAGGTGCCGTGGCTGGGCGACATCCCGGTGCTGGGCGCGCTCTTCCGCAGCGCCGAGTATCAGCGCGAGCAGTCCGAGCTTGTGATCATCGTGACGCCGCATCTCGTGTCGCCGACGCGCGGCGAGGCGCTCGCGTTGCCGACCGACCGCGTCACGCCGCCGACGGAGCGGGACCTCTTCCTCTTCGGGCGCGTCGCGAGCGAGCGTAACGCCAACATGCGCGGCGGCGCGGGCGAGGTCGCACGGCAGGATTTCAGCGGGTCCTACGGCTACGTGATGGACTGAGGCACGGGACAGCGAACAGGAGATCGCGCCATGATGAAGTATCTCGCCCCGATCGGTCTGGTGGCGCTTGGCGCCTGTTCCGATCCCGGGAACCCGGGCACCCGCGCCTTCGACAGGCCCGCCGGCGCCATCACCGACGCACAGGGCGGGTTTGGCGCGGCCACGATGAACAACAAGCTGGTGATGACCGGCCAGCAAAGCGCGGCGATGAACCTCGCCAACCGCTTCGCGGAGGCCGTGCCGACCACGGTGAATTTCGCCTTCGACAGCGCGGTGCTCGACGCCGACGCGCAGCAGACCCTGCGCGCGCAGGCCGACTTCATCCGCCAGTTCCCCGAACTGCGCTTCCGCGTCTACGGCCATACCGACCTCGTCGGAAGCGCGGCCTACAACAAGCAGCTCGGTCTGCGCCGGGCGCAGGCCATCGTGGGATATTTCGCGAGCCTCGGCATCTCGCGCGACCGGCTGGAGGCGGTGGCCTCCTTCGGCGAGACGCAGCCGCTGATCCCGACGCCGGGCCGCGAGCGGCTGAATCGGCGCACGGTCACCGAGGTCTCGGGCTTCTACGAGCGCCACCCCAGCGTGCTGGACGGCAAATACGCGCAGGTTGTCTACCGCGAATACGTCGCGAGCGCGGTGCCGACATCGGGCCTCGAAGGGACCACTGCGGGCGATCTGTAAACAAACCCAGGGGCGAGGGCCGACCGTCGCCGCGGATCGAACAAATACGATCTTTCGGCCCTAATCTTGCCCAACTTCTCAGACACTTTCCCTCTAACGGGTTGGTGGGCCACCCCAAAGCCGGGACCGGCCCGAGCTTCCGGGGCCGCGCGATCCATCCGTGGACCCTGCCGCCCAAGGCTGCACGACTGCATCTGCGGCACAAGGCAAAGGACGAGAGGCGATGACGAGTAACGCGACGCTGCAAACCGAGCCAAGTCCGATCCTGGCCTGCACGGTAAGCCGGGATGTCCAGCATTTCGACCTTCTGATCGAGGACATGGAAGCGGTTCTGGGAGAGGCGTGGGGCGATCTCGGCTTCGCGGAGGCGCTGACCTTCTTCTCGCAGCCCGAGGCCGGCGCGCTCGAGTTCGTGGCGCTCGCCATCGACGAGGAGGACGAGCGCAACCTCGACCTTCTGGCCGAGGTCATCACCGCCGCCGCCAAGCACAAGATCAAGGTGGTCGTGATCGCCGAGGACGTCACGCCGGCGGCGCTGCACCAGCTTCTGCGCCAGGGCGCGGACGAATTCGTGCCCTATCCCCTTCCCGAAGGAGAGCTTGCCGCCGCAGTGCGCCGGCTGCGCACGCCGCCGCCCGCCGCGCAGGCCGCGGCGAGCCCGCTTGCGGAAAGTGGCGAAGGCGACGGCGTGATCCTCGCGGTGCACGGCCTCGCGGGCGGTGTCGGCGCCACGACCTTCGCGGTCAATCTGGGCTGGGAGCTCGCCAACGTGGTCAAGGAAGATCCGCCGCGTGTCTGCGTGATCGACCTCGACCTGCAATTCGGCACGGTCGCCACCTACCTCGACCTACCCCGCCGCGAGGCCGTGCTGGAACTCATCTCCGACATCGAGGCGATGGACGCCGAGGCCTTCGGGCAGGCGCTCATGTCCTTCGAGGATCGCATGCAGGTGCTCACCTCCCCGTCGGAACTGGTGCCTCTCGACCTGATGGGGCCGCCCGATGTGGAAAAGCTGCTGAACACCGCGGCGCGGCATTTCGATTTCGTGCTGGTGGACATGCCCTCCACCGTGACGCAATGGACCGAGACGGTCCTGAGCGCCGCGCATGTGTATTTCGCGCTGATCGAGCTCGACATGCGCTCGGCCCAGAACGCGCTGCGCCTGAAGCGGGCGCTGCAGGCCGAGGAGCTGCCCTTCGAGAAGCTGCGCTTCGGGCTCAACCGCGCGCCCAAGTTCACCGACCTCAACGGCAAGTCCCGCGTGAAGCGGATGGCCGAATCGCTCGGAATCTCCATCGAGCTTCAGCTTCCCGACGGCGGGCGCCCGGTGAGGCAGAGCGGCGACCACGGGCTTCCGCTGGCCAGTTCCGCCGCGAAGACCCCGCTCCGCCGCGAAATCGCGAAGCTCGCGCAGTCGCTCTACGACATCGGCCAGTCGAACGCCGAAGCCGCCGCCTGACGCACCCGAAGGAGCCCCCATGTTTTCGCGCTACAAGAAGCCCGGTCAGGAACCGGCCCAGAAGCCCGGCGGTGGCAGCCCCAAGGTCGCCGAGATCCCGCGCGCCCAGCCCGTCGACCAGCCTGCGGTCATCCGCAAGCCGATGCCCTACCGGCCCGCGCAGGCGGGCCCGCAGGACAAGGAAAAGAAGCGCAAGGAGAAGATGGGCGAGATCAAGCTCGACCTGCATCGCGAGCTGCTCGACAACCTGAACCTCGCCGCGCTGGAGCACGCCACCGAGGCCGATCTTCGCGCCGAGATCTCGGACATCGCCGGCGAATACCTTCAGGAACGCGGCATCGTCCTGAATCGCGACGATCGTGCCACCCTCACCCAGGAACTCTACGACGAGGTCCGCGGCCTCGGCCCGCTCGAGACGCTTCTCCAGGACGACAGCGTCAACGACATCCTCGTGAACGGCCCGCACCAGATCTTCGTGGAGCGCAACGGCCGGCTCGAGATGTCCGACGTCACCTTCAAGGACGAGCGTCACCTGCTGCGAATCATCGACAAGATCGTTTCGGCGGTGGGCCGCCGCGTCGACGAGTCCAACCCCTACGTCGACGCCCGCCTGGCGGATGGCTCGCGCTTCAACGCGATGGTTCCGCCCGTGGCGGTGGACGGCTCGCTCGTCTCGATCCGGAAATTCAAGAAAGAAAAGCTCGGGATCGACGACCTGATCCGCTTCGGCGCCTTCAACGAGGAGATGGCCGCCTACCTTCAGGCCGCGGTGGCCTGCCGGCTCAACATCATCGTGTCGGGCGGTACCGGCTCGGGCAAGACGACGACGCTCAACGCGCTGTCGAGCTTCATCGACGACGCCGAACGGATCCTGACGATCGAGGACACCGCCGAACTCCAGCTGCAGCAGACGCATGTCGGCCGGATGGAAAGCCGCCCGCCCAACGTCGAGGGCAAGGGCGCCGTCACCCAGTGCGACTGTCTGAAGAACGCGCTCCGGATGCGCCCCGACCGGATCATCGTCGGCGAGACGCGCGGCGAGGAGGTCATCGACATGCTGCAGGCCATGAACACCGGCCACGATGGCTCGATGACGACGATCCACGCCAACAACGCCCGCGATGCGGTCTCGCGTCTGGAGAACATGATCGCGATGGCCGGCATCGAGATGCCGCTGAAGGCGATGCGCAGCCAGATCGCCAGCGCCGTGCATCTGATCGTGCAGGCGAGCCGCCTGCAGGACGGCTCGCGCCGGATGGTGTCCATCACCGAGGTCACCGGCATGGAGGGCGACGTGATCGCCATGCAGGAGGTCTTCCGCTACCAGCGCGTGGGCCTGACGCCCGAAAACAAGATCATCGGACACTTTACCGCGACCGGCGTGCGCAGCCACTACGCCGAGCGTTTCCGGATGTGGGGCTACGACCTGCCGCCGGCCATCTTCGACCCTGTGGCGGCGGAGTAAGCCATGGAAGTCTCGGCAGAACCACTCATCTACGGCGCGATCTTCGTAAGCGTCCTCGTGCTTGTCGAGGGGATCTACCTGACCGTTTTCGGCAAGTCGATCAGCCTCAACAACCGGGTCAATCGCCGGCTCGAGATGCTTCAGTCCGGCGGGCGGCGCGAGGAGGTGCTGGCAAAGCTCCGCAAGGAGATGGACCAGCACATGCGCTCGCGCTCCGTGCCGCTCTACTCGCTGCTCGCGGACCGGGCGCAGAAGGCCGCCATCGCCTTCACGCCGAAGCAGCTCATCCTGATCATGGTGGCGCTGACCATGGTCGCGTTCATCGGCCTTTCGGTCGCCACCGAGACGGGCCTTGCGGTGCGCCTCGTGACCGCGGTCGCCATGGGCGTGGGCGGCGTCTATTTCTGGGTGAACTCCAAGGCGAAGAAGCGGATCGCGATGATCGAGGAGCAGCTCCCCGACGCGGTGGAGCTGATGGTGCGCTCGCTGCGCGTCGGCCATCCCTTCTCCTCGGCCATCTCGATCGTCTCAAAGGAGATCGCGGACCCGCTGGCCACCGAATTCGGCGTGATCGCGGACGAGGCCGCCTATGGCCGGGACGTGGGCGAGGCGCTGCGCCACATGGCCGAGCGCCTCGACATCCAGGACCTCCGGTTCCTGTCGGTGGCCGTCACGATCCAGCAGCAGTCGGGCGGCAACCTGGCCGAGATCCTCGCCGGCCTCGCCCAGGTGATCCGGGCGCGCTTCCGCCTCTTCCGGCGCGTCAAGGCGATCACGGCCGAGGCGCAATGGTCGGGCAAGTTCCTCTCGGCCTTCCCGATCGTCGCGCTGATCGCGATCAACATCCTCGACCCCAACTACTACGACGAGGTCCTGGACCACCCGTGGTTCGTGCCGGCCTGCTTCCTGGTGGGCATCTTTCTCACGGCGAACCTTTTCGTCATGCGCATGCTGATCAACATCAAGGTCTGAGTCCATGAACCCTCTCGCGCCCATCAACGACGTCCTGATCGAAATGCTGGGTCCGCTCGGCCCGATGATCGCGGTGGGCGGCCTCGGCCTGCTGCTCGTGCTTCTCACCGTTCCCTTCATGCTGAACGTGAAGAAGGACCCGCTGGACAAGCTGAAGGATGCGACCCGCGAGAAGCGCGACACCGACCGCGAGAATCAGGCCGCGCTGCGGCAGCGCGAGAAGGGCGAGAAACTCAAGCGCTATGCCAACTTCCTGGAGCCCCAGGACGCGAAGGAACTCTCGGCGATCAAGCTGAAGCTCCTGCGCGCGGGCTACCGCTCGCGCGAGGCGGTGCGCATCTTTCACTTCGCCCAGATGGCGTTCGGCCTGTTCGGCCTCGTCCTCGGGGTCGCCTACCTGCTCGCCTTCGGGGACGCCGATAACACGAGCCCGCAGCAGCTCGCCTTGTACGTGCTCGGCCCTGGCGCGGCGGGTTACCTGCTGCCGAAATACTGGGTCACGCGGCGCGTCGAGGAGCGCAAGGAGGAAATCACCGACGGCTTTCCCGATTCCCTAGACATGCTTCTCGTCTGCGTCGAGGCCGGGCAGTCCCTCAACCAGGCGATCATCCGGGTCGCCAGGGAATTGCGGGCCTCCTTCCCCTCGCTTGCCGACGAATACGAGATCGTCAGCCACGAGATGAAGGCGGGCAAGGACAAGGCGCAGGTTCTCACCGACATGGGCGAGCGCTGCGGCGTCCAGGACGTGTCGAGCTTCGTCACGGTGCTGATCCAGAGCCAGACCTTCGGCACGTCGATCTCCGAAGCGCTCCGGGTCTACGCCGCCGAGATGCGCGACAAACGGGTGATGCGCGCCGAGGAAAAAGCGAATAAGCTGCCGACCAAGATGACGCTCACGACCATGATGCTCACCGTGCCGCCGCTTCTGATCATCCTCATCGGCCCCTCGGCCATCGGCATCGCGAAGCTGGGCGAGATGTCCGGCAACTAGCGATGAGGCGGGCGGGGGCGCTTACGACGATATCGCTGACGCTCGCCCTCGGCGCCTGCTCCGTCCTTCCCGGTGCGCCCGACGAGGCCACCCCCTTCGCCCCTGCCATCGATCCGCGCGGCGAGGCCGTCGACGGGCTGGTGGTCGGCCACCGCCTGATGGAGGCCGGAGAATACGAGCTTGCCCTCGATGCGTTCCGGCGCGCGGGAGCGCGCGACGGGCTCACACCCGAGGTGCTGAGTGCGCTTGGATCGGCCAATCTCGGGTTGGGGCGCCTCAATCAGGCCGAAACGCTCCTGCGGCGCGCAACCGACAGCGGCGACGCATGGCCCGAGGTCTGGAACAATCTCGGCGTGGTGCTGCTGGAACGCGGAAATACGGCCGAGGCGGTGCAGATCCTGCGAAAAGCCTACGCGCTCGACGATGGCGAAAGTGACGCGATTCGCGACAATCTGCGACTTGCGCTCGCAAAACTCGACGAAACCGCGTATGCTGTGGACGCTGAGCAGCAAAATTACAAGCTGGTGCGCCGCGGAAGCAGCGAATACCTGATCCGCCGCGTACCTTGAGAGGCAAGAGCAGCAAAAGGACGCAGGCAAATGCGCCACCCCATCTTCGTGTCCCTCTGCCTAGCGGGGGTCGTCGCCCTGTCCGGCTGCGCGGGGACGAACGGCAATGCCGTGGACCGCAAGCTGGCCGATCTCAACGTCGTCGATGAAAGCAACCTCAACGACGTGATGCTGACATCCGCCGACCCGGGCGAGGCGGTGAACTATTTCCAGCGGGCCAGCGCCGCCGAGCCGGAGCGGATCGACCTCTTGCGCGGTCTCGCCACATCGCTCGTGCGCGCCAAGCGCAACACCGAGGCCGTCCCGGCCTGGGAAAAGGTGGCGGCCCACGAGGAGGCCACCGACGAGGACAGCGTCGCGTTCGCCGACGCGCTGATCCGGGCGGACCAGTGGGGCCGCGCCGGCGAGGTGCTCGACTCGATCCCGCCCACGCACGAGACGTTCCGGCGCTACCGCCTCGAAGCGATGATCGCCGACAGCGAGAAGGACTGGAAGAAGGCCGACAGTTTCTACGAAACGGCGGTGGGGCTGACCACACAACCCGCGAACGTGATGAACAACTGGGGCTTCTCGAAACTCTCGCGCGGCGATTACGCGGGGGCCGAGCGGCTCTTTCTCGAGGCGATCCGGCAGGACGAAAAACTTTTCACCGCCAAGAACAATCTCGTCATGGCCCGGGGCGCACAGGGCAACTACACCCTCCCCGTCATCCCGATGAGCCAGGTGGAGCGCGCCCAGCTGCTGCATACCCTCGGGCTCGCCGCGGTGAAGCGTGGCGATACCGAGACCGGCAAGGGCATCTTCCGCGAGGCCATCGAGACCCATCCGCAGCACTTCGAGGCCGCCGCAAGAAGCCTGGCGGCGCTCGAAGGCAACACCCGCGGCTGACCGGGACGGCTCGCAGATGCTGCAGATCAGCGCCGCGTCAGCGCAGTGGTTCCTGCCCTTCGTGGTGCCGGTCTGCCTTTACGTCTGCTGGTCGGACATGCGCGCCATGAAGATCCCCAACCGGGCGGTGCTGGCGCTTCTGGGCATCTTCCTCGCCGTGGGGCTCGTGGCGCTGCCACTTGCGGAGTACCCCTGGCGGCTCGTGCAACTTGCCGTGGTGCTGGCGCTCGGGATCGTGCTGAACGCGGCCGGCGTCATGGGCGCGGGGGACGCCAAGTTCGCCGCCGCCGCCGCGCCCTTCATTCATCCCGGCGACATGCGGTTTCTGATCGCGCTCTTCGCGGCGGTCCTGCTGGCCGCCTTCGTGTCGCACCGCCTCGTTCGCGCGACGCCGCTGCGCCGCCTCGCGCCGGACTGGGAAAGCTGGCCCCGCGGGCGCGACTTCCCCATGGGCCTCGCCCTGGGCGGCACGCTCGCGGCCTATCTGGCGCTCGGCGCCGTGTGGGGCAGCTGAGAGGAGGGGACGGCACGAAATGCCACGAAAACGCCACCGTTATTCCCTGTCGCGCCCGCGATCCGGACGCATCTTCGCCGCCGTGCAGGCAAAACCGGGGGACCGCCGATGAACATGCAACCCGCCGCGAGCACGAGAGTGGAACCGCCACCGCCGCCCAGGCGCCTGGACGAGATGGAACTTCCGCTCGTGATGATGCGCGACATCCTGCTCAAGACGATGTTCCGCAAGAACCTCGACCTCGCCTCCGATCTCGCCCGCGCGGTCTGCCTTCCGGTGAACGTCACGCAGGAACTCGTGGACCTCGCGCGCCAGCAGAAGCTGGTCGAGGCGACCGGCACGCTAAGCGCCAATGCCGGCAACGAGATGGGCTACCAGCTGACCGACGCCGGGAAGTCCCGCGCGCTCGACGCGCTCTCGCAGTCGGAATATTTCGGTGCCATGCCGGTGCCGCTTCAGGCCTACCGCGAGCAGATGCGCCGCCAGTCGATCCGCGACATCCAGATCACCCGCGCCCAGCTCGTCAACGCGATGGGGCACCTCGTTCTGCCCGAGGATCTGCTCGACCATCTCGGCCCCGCGGTCAGCTCGGGCCGGTCGATCCTGATGTACGGGCCGCCGGGCAACGGGAAATCGTCGATCTCGAACGGCATCCGCGACGCGATGGGCGACAAGATCTACGTGCCCCGCGCGATCGAATACGCGGGCCAGGTGATCACCGTCTACGACCCGATCGTGCACTCCGCCGCCGAGGAGGAAGTTGACGACCCGACGAGCCTGCGCCGCAGACGCACCTTCGACACGCGCTACGTGCGCTGCGAGCGGCCCACGGTGATCACGGGGGGCGAGCTTTCGCTTTCCATGCTCGATCTCGTCTACAATCCCACAGCGCGCACCTATCAGGCGCCGCTTCAGCTGAAGGCCTCGGGCGGCATCTTCATCGTCGACGACCTCGGCCGCCAGGCCGATCCGCCCCAGGCGCTCGTGAACCGCTGGATTGTGCCGCTCGAGGAATCGAAAGACATCCTCGCGTTGCAGTCGGGCGAGAAGTTCGAGGTGCCTTTCGACACGCTGGTGATCTTTTCGACGAACTTCCACCCGAACGAGATCTTCGACCAGGCCGCGCTGCGCCGGATCTTCTTCAAGATCAAGGTGGACGGACCGACGCAGGAGAATTTCCTGAAGATCTTCGCGCTCGTGGCGCGCAAGAAGAAGATGCCGCTCGACGAGGACGCGCTCATCCACCTGCTTCAGAACAAGTATCCGACGATCGGGAACGTCTACGCCAACTACCAGCCGATCTTCCTGATCGACCAGATGATCTCGATCTGCGAGTTCGAGGGCATCCCCTACCAGATGTCGCCCGAACTCGTCGACCGGGCCTGGGCCAACATGTTCGTGCGGGACGAGAAGATCGTGAAGTGAGCCGCCCGGCCCGGGCGGGCGGAAAATTCTTCGAAGAATTTTCCCAAGAGTTTTCGAAAACTCTTGGGCCCCTCCCTATCTATCGCGCATGACCGCCCTGCCCGCCCCGTTTGCCCAATGGTTCGCCGCCCGTGGCTGGCAGGCGCATCCCCACCAGCTGGAGCTGCTGGCGCGCAAGGACGCGCGCGCGCTCCTGCTCGACGAGATCCACGCGATCGCCGAATCGAACGCGGGCTTCCTGCCCTCGCTCGCAGAGCTCGCCGACGGGACGCATCGCGGTCTTCACACGCTCTACGTCTCGCCGCTCAAGGCGCTCGCCGCCGACATCCGCCGCAACCTCGCCCGGCCGATCGAGGAGATGGGGCTGCCGGTGCGCGTGGAAGACCGCACCGGCGACACCGCCCAGAGCCGGCGCACGCGCCAGCGCGCGGACCCTCCGCACATCCTGCTGACGACGCCCGAAAGCCTGGCGCTCCTGACCTCCTACGAGGATGCGCCGCGGATCTTCGCCGGGCTCGAGCGGGTCGTCGTCGACGAGATCCACGCGATCGCCGAATCGAAGCGCGGCGACCAGCTGGCGCTCGCCCTCGCCCGCCTGCAGACGCTGCGTCCGGGGCTGCGCCGCGTCGGGCTTTCCGCGACGGTGGAGGATCCGCCCGCACTGGCCCGCTTTCTCGCGCCCCATCCCGTCCCCTGCGACGTGCTCGCGGCCGATCCGGGGCCCGCGCCCGACATCGCCATGCTGGACACGGCGCAGGCGCCGCCCTGGGCCGGCGGCGGCGGGGTCTACGCCGTGGGCGACGTCCTGCGGGAGATCCGACGCCACCGCACCACGCTCGTCTTCCACAACACCCGCGCGCAGGCGGAGATCTTCTTCCGCGCGCTCTGGATGGCCAATGACGACGGGCTTCCCATCGGCATCCATCACGGCAGCCTCGACCGCGCCCAGCGCGAGCGGGTGGAGACGGCGATGGCGGCGGGCGAGCTCCGCGCCGTGGTCTGCACGGGCTCGCTCGATCTCGGGATCGACTGGGGCGACGTGGACCTCGTCATCCAGGTGGGCGGGCCGAAGAACGTCAAGCGCCTCGTGCAGCGGATCGGGCGCGCGAACCACCGCTACAACGCGCCGTCGAAGGCGCGTCTCGTGCCCGCCAACCGCTTCGAGGTGGTGGAATGCGTGGCCGCGCTCGAGGCGGTGCGCGCGGGCGAGCTCGACGGGGCGCCGCGCGGCCCGGGCCCCCTCGACGTGCTCTGCCAGCACATCCTGCTGACGGCCTGCGCGGGACCCTTCGATGCCGACGCGCTTTTCGCCGAGCTGCGCCGCGCCGGACCCTACGCGGATCTTGCACGGACGGATTTCGACGCCTGTCTCGATTTCGCGGCGACCGGCGGCTACGCGCTGCGCGCCTATGACCGCTGGCAACGGCTTCGGCAGGGGCCGGACGGGCGCTGGGCGCTGCGCGACCCGCGCACCGCACGGCGCATCCGCATGAACGCGGGCACCATCCAGGACGCGGAGCTTCTGAAGGTGCGGATGCGCGGGCGCGGCCCGTCGCTGGGCGAGGTGGAAGAGGCCTTCGCCGCGACCCTGACGCCGGGGGATACCTTTCTCATCGGCGGGCGCGTGGTGCGCTACGAGGGGCTGCGCGAACTGACGCTGGAGGTCTCGAACGCCGCCACCGGCACGCCCAGGATCGCCGTGTTCGGCGGCACGAAATTCGCCACCTCCACGCAGCTTTCCGAACGCATCCTGCGCCTTTTCGCCGCCGGGCGCTGGCCGCAGTTTCCCGCCCACACGGCGGAGTGGCTGGCGCTTCAGCGCGAGGTCTCGCGCCTGCCGGAACCCGGGCGCCTACTGGTCGAGACCTTCCCGCACGAGGGGCGCGCCCATCTCGTCGCCTACGGCTTCGCGGGGCGGAACGCCCAGCAGACGCTCGGGCTTCTCCTCACCAAGCGGATGGAAGAGGATGGCCTTGCGCCGCTCGGCTTCGTGGCCACCGACTACGCCACGCTGATCTGGGGGCTCGAGGCGGTGGCCGACCCCGCGCCGCTCTTCGATCCCGACGCGCTCGAGCGGGGGCTGGCGCGCTGGCTTGCCGCGAACGCGGTGATGAAGCGGACGTTCCGCGCCTCGGCGACCATCGCGGGCCTCATCGAGCGCAACATGCCCGGCCAGCGCAAGACGGGACGGCAGGCCACCTTCTCCTCCGACATCCTCTACGACACGCTGCTCAAATACGACCCCGATCATCTGCTCATGCGCATCACGCGCGACGAGGCGATGCGGGGGCTCGTGGATTTCGGGCGCCTGCGCGCCATGACCGAACGCGTGGCCGGGCGGATCGACCACGTCGCGCTGAACCGTCTCAGCCCGCTCTCGGCGCCGCTCTTCCTGGAGCCGGGGCGCGTGCCGGTGGAGGGGGCGGGGCGCGAGCGCCTGCTCGAGGAGGCCGCGGCGCAGCTGATGGAAGACGCGGGCCTCCCGCCCTGAGGCGCCCGGGCGCGCGCACCTGGCCGCGTCTCTCCCCTTGCCTCGCGCGCTGAAACGGGGCAGGGAACAATGCATGAACGGGTACGCCTTCACCCTCGCCGGCGCGGCGCTTGAGGCGCTGGGCTCCGGCGCGCTCTGGTGGCCGGCGCGGCGGCTCCTCTGCGTCTCCGACCTCCATCTGGGCAAGGCCGAGCGGGTGGCGCGGCGCGGGGGTCCGACGCTTCCACCCTACGAGACGCAGGACACGCTCGACCGGCTCGCCGCAGATCTGGCCGCGACGGGGGCCGCGACGGTGATCTGCCTCGGCGACAGTTTCGACGACGACGACGCGGCCGCCGCCCTGCCCGAAGAGGTGCTGCTGCGGATCGCGCGGATGCAGGCGGGGCGGCGCTGGATCTGGATCGCCGGCAACCACGATCCGGGGCCGGTGACGCTGGGGGGCGCCCATCTCGTGGACGCCGCCGAGCCGCCGCTCGTCTTCCGCCACATCGCGGGGCCCGGTGCGGAGGGCGAGGTCTCGGGGCACTACCACCCGAAGGCGAGCCTTTCGGGGCGCGGCGCGCGCATCACGCGGCCGGCCTTCCTGATCGACACGCACCGCGCGATCCTGCCCGCCTACGGCACCTACACCGGCGGTCTGCGCACGGACGCGGATGCGCTGCAGGCGCTGATGGGGCCGGACGCCCGCGCGGTACTGACGGGGGCGCGGCCCGTGGCGGTGCCCATGCGTCATGGGCGCGCCCGGCCCCGCCCGCTTGCCACATTGGGCCGCGGCGGGCGAAACTGAGCGCGCACTGCAAGGGAGCCTGAGAGCCGATGCCCGATCCCGCCCCGACCCCGCCACTCGGGCCCGCGCGCGAGGCCAGCATCCGTGAAAGCTTCGCCGCGCAGAGCATGATGACGACGCTCGGCGCGCGTCTCGTGCGTCTTTCCGAAGGCGCGGCGGTGATCGAGGCCCCGGTGGTAGAGGGCGCGCGCCAGCAGCACGGCTATGCCCACGCGGCGCTTCCCTTCGCCATCGGCGACAGCGCGGCGGGCTACGCCGCGCTCACGCTCATGCCCGAGGGCGCGGAGGTGCTGACCGCGGAGATCAAGATCAACCTGCTCGCCCCGGCGCGTGGCCCGCTGCTGACGGCGACGGGGCGCGTCGTGCGCGCCGGGCGCCGCCTCAGCGTGGTGAGCGCCGAGGTCTGGGACGCAGAGACCCAGGTGGCGCTCCTGCAGGGCACGATGGTCGCGGTCGCGCCCCGCGGGCAGGGCTAGGCTTCAGGCGGTCAGGCCCTCGGGCTCGAGCAGCCCGTTGGCGCGGCAGCAGGCGGTGAGCGTGTTGGCCAGGAGGCAGGCGATGGTCATGGGGCCGACGCCGCCCGGCACCGGCGTGATGGCGCCCGCGACCGCCGCGCAGCTCTCGAAATCGCAGTCGCCGACGAGGCGCGTCTTGCCCTCGCCCTTTTCGGGTGCGTCCACGCGGTTGATGCCCACGTCGATCACCGTGGCGCCGGGCTTGATCCAGTCGCCCCCGACCATCTCGGGCCGGCCCACCGCCGCCACCACGATGTCGGCGCGGCGCACCACCCCGGGCAGGTCGCGGGTGCGCGAATGGGCGACGGTGACGGTGCAGCTGTCGCCGAGAAGCAGCTGCGCCATGGGCTTGCCCACGATGTTCGAGCGCCCGATCACCACCGCCTCCAGCCCCGAGAGGCTGCCCAGATGGTCGCGAAGCATCATCAGGCAGCCGAGCGGCGTGCAGGGCACCATCGCCTTCTGCCCCGTGCCCAGCAGCCCCACGTT
The DNA here is from genome assembly GCF_041365715.1 of Rhodosalinus sp. FB01. Taxonomy (NCBI): domain Bacteria; kingdom Pseudomonadati; phylum Pseudomonadota; class Alphaproteobacteria; order Rhodobacterales; family Paracoccaceae; genus Rhodosalinus; species Rhodosalinus sp. FB01. The sequence goes on from NZ_JBGFSH010000002.1 coordinate 227,454, forward strand.
CGAGATGTGGAAGCCGTCCACGTCCTTCGCCGGGTCGATCGCGTTGATGACCTTTTCCGCGTCGACATGGCCGGGCAGCGGCAGCTGCACAAGGATGCCGTGCACCGCCGGGTCCGTGTTGAGCCGGGCCACGAGATCCAGAAGATCGGCCTCGGGCGTGTCGGCGGGCAGGCGGTGCTCGAAGCTTTCCATCCCGGCCTCGAGCGTCTGGGCGTGCTTGTTGCGGACATAGACCTGGCTCGCCGGATCCTCGCCCACCAGCACCACGGCGAGACCCGGCTGGATGCCGTGCGCGTCCTTCAGCCGCGCCACATGCTCCGCCACCTCGCCGCGGATACGGGCAGCGAAGGCCTTCCCGTCGATGATTGTCGCCGTCATGCCGATCCTCGCTCTTGTTCTGCTGTCATGTCCCGCGTCTGCCATAGCGGGTGCGTGCGAGCACGCACCCGACAGCAGCGCCTGGCGCAGGGTGCGTGCTCGCACGCATATTCCCTTTATCCCCCGGTCAGAAGAGCCCCTCGATGAAGCCTTCGTCGCTCAGCCGGATGGTTTCGGCCGCGGGTGCCGAGGGCAGGCCCGGCATGGTCATGATCTCGCCGCAGATCACCACCACGAAGCCCGCGCCGGCCGAAAGGCGCACCTCGCGGATCGGCACGGAGTGGCCGTTGGGCGCGCCGCGCCGGGTGGGATCGGTGGTGAAGGAATACTGCGTCTTGGCCATGCAGACCGGCAGATTGCCGTAGCCCGCGGCCTCCCATTCCTTCAGCTGGGTTCGGATCTTCTGGTCGGCCAGCACCTCGTCCGCGCGGTAGATGCGCTTGGCGATCGTCTCGACCTTCTCGAGAAGGCCCATCTCGTCGGGGTAGAGCGGCGCGAAGTTGGCCTCGCCCTTGTCGGCGATCTCGGCCACGCGGGTCGCCAGTTCCTCGATCCCCGCGGAGCCGTCGGCCCAGTGCTTGCAGAGGATCGCCTCGGAGCCCTGCCCGGCCACGTAGTCCTGCACCGCCGCGATCTCGGCCTCGCTGTCCCCGGCGAAATGGTTGATGCCGACGACGACCGGCACGCCGAAGCTTTTGACGTTCTCGATGTGCCGGCCGAGATTGGCGCAGCCCGCCTTCACGGCGTCGACGTTCTCCGCGCCGCGATCGGCCTTGGCGACGCCGCCGCTCATCTTCATCGCGCGCACCGTGGCCACCACCACCACCGCCGCGGGCGCGAGGCCCGCCTTGCGGCACTTGATGTTCATGAACTTCTCGGCGCCCAGATCGGCCCCGAAGCCCGCCTCGGTCACCACGTAGTCGGCGATCTTGAGCGCGGTGCTCGTCGCCATCACGGAGTTGCAGCCATGGGCGATGTTGGCGAAGGGCCCGCCATGGACGAAGGCGGGGTTGTTCTCCAGCGTCTGCACGAGGTTGGGCTGGATCGCGTCCTTGAGCAGAACCGCCATCGCGCCGTCGGCCTTGAGGTCGCGGCAGGTGATCGGCGCCTTGTCGCGGGTGTAGGCCACGATGATGTCGCCCAGCCGGCGCTCGAGGTCGGAAAGCGAGGTGGCGAGGCAGAGGATCGCCATCACCTCCGAGGCCACGGTGATGTCGAAGCCGGTCTGGCGCGGGAAGCCGTTGGCCACGCCGCCGAGCGAGGTGACGATGTCGCGGAGCGCACGGTCGTTCATGTCGAGCACGCGGCGCCAGACCACCCGGCGCTCGTCGATGCCGAGCTCGTTGCCCCAGTAGATGTGATTGTCGATCATCGCGGAAAGCAGGTTGTGCGCCGAGGTGATCGCGTGGAAATCGCCGGTGAAGTGGAGGTTCATGTCCTCCATCGGCACGACCTGCGCGTAGCCGCCGCCCGCGGCCCCACCCTTCATCCCGAAGCAGGGGCCGAGCGAGGCTTCGCGGATGCAGATCGCGGCCTTCTTGCCGATCCGGTTCAGCCCGTCGCCGAGGCCCACGGTGGTGGTCGTCTTGCCCTCGCCCGCGGGGGTGGGGTTGATCGCGGTCACGAGGATGAGCTTGCCGTTCGCGTTGCCCTGGACCCGGTCGATGAAGGCCTGGCTGACCTTCGCCTTGTCGTGGCCATAGGGCAGCAGGTCCTCGGCCCCGATGCCGAGCTTCGCGCCGATCTCCTGGATCGGTTTCTTCTGCGCCTCGCGGGCGATCTCGATGTCGGATTTGTGGCTCATGGCTCGGCTGTCCTTGTCTCTGGCCGGCGCGTGGCGTCGCGCCGGCGGGGGTCCGGCCCGCCTATACCGCGCGGGCCCCGGGGGGCGGCGCGCGTTTCCGACATTTCCGGTCGCGCTTGCGGCGAGGTGTCGCGGCTCGCGTTTCGGATCGGAAACGCCGCGCGCGCCGGCCGGCTCAGACCGCGGGCCGGGCGTCGGGAGGCGCCCAGGCCGGCTGGTCGGGGACATGCAGGCGCAGCGCGTCGCCGAGGCGGATTGCGCCTTCCCGCTCCACCCAGGCGGTCACGCCGCGCCGGCCGCGCGCGGCTGCCTTGAACGTCCGGCCCTTCCCCGGCGCGACCGCGTCGATGACCTTCGCGGGCAGGTGGCAGGGCCGGTTTTCCATGTCCACCACGAGCGTCGCGCCCGCCGGCGCCTGCAGGCGCGAGGACGGCGGGACATGCGAGAAATCCGCGATCCCCTGCACCACGAGCGACGCGCCGAGCCAGGCGGGATCGAGGGCGGCAAGCCCCAACTCGGCGGCGATCAGGGCGATCTCCTCGGCGGAGAGCACGGAAAGCTGGCGCACGTTGCGGATCTCGGTGCCCTTGGGGTGCTGCGCCACCACGCGCGAGCAGGACCGCCGCGTCAGGCCGCCGTGGCTTTCCCCGGCGATCCCGGCGAAGGTCAGCTCCGCCTCCGCCAGCGGCTCGGCGGCGAGGGCGGCCTCGCGATCGGCCACGCGGCCGATCCAGGTGACGGTGCCGAAGAGCCCCGTGGGCTTGAGCGCGGGCATGGGCGGAACCTCCTTCCGGGTCGGCGCCAGACTGCCGCGCCGGGCGCGCGCCGGCAATCGGAAAGCGGGCCGGTCCGCGGCCTCTGGCCAGCGCCCGGCGCGGTGTCTATCGTGGCCAAGCGTCAGAGGGGAGCATCGCGCCTTGGTCATCGGAACGCTCGCCGACGGGCTGGCCCGCGGGGTCGAAAGCGTCGGCGACAGGATCAGCGAGACCTTCTTCGAGCCCGTCATCCGCCTTGGCGTGACCGGGCTGTCGCGGGCGGGCAAGACCGTTTTCATCACCTCGCTCGTGGCCAACCTGATCGAGCGCGGCCGGATGAGCGGGCTCGCCGCCGCCGCCGAGGGACGGATGGAGGCCGCCTACCTTCAACCGCAGCCCGACGACACGGTACCGCGCTTCGACTACGAGACGCATCTTGCCGCGCTCACCGCCGCCGCGCCGCACTGGCCCGAAAGCACGCGCTCGGTCAGCGAGCTGCGCCTGTCGTTCCGGGTCCGGCCCACGGGGCTTCTGGGCGGGTTGGCGGGGCCGCGCATCGTCCATCTGGATATCGTGGACTATCCCGGCGAATGGCTTCTGGACCTGACGCTGATGGAACGCAGCTACCGCGAATGGTCCGAGGAAACGCTCGCGCGGCTCGACGCGCGGCCGGGTGGCGGGGACTACCTGCGCGCTGCCGCCGCAGCGTCCGGCCGCGCCGACTGGGAAGAGCCCGAGGCGAAGGCGCTGGCAGAGGCCTACACCGCCTATCTGGCCCAGGCGCGCGCGGCGGGGTTCTCGGATCTCTCTCCGGGCCGGTTCCTGATGCCCGGCGACCTCGCGGGCTCCCCGGCGCTGACCTTCGCGCCGCTGCCGCCCGAGGCGTCGCCGCCCCGCCGCGGGCTCTGGCGAGAGATGGAGCGGCGCTACGACGCCTACAAGCGCGCCGTCGTGCGCCCCTTCTTCCGCGAGCATTTCGCCCGGATCGACCGGCAGGTAGTGCTCGTGGACGTGCTCGGCGCGATCCACGCCGGCCCCCGCGCGTTCGAGGACCTGCGGCGCACCATGGCCGACATCCTGTCGGCCTTCCGCCCCGGGCGGAACGACTTCCTGCGCCAGATCCTGCGCGGCAAGCGGGTCGAGAAGATCCTCTTTGCCGCGACGAAGGCCGACCACCTGCACCACACGCAGCACCCGCGCCTCACCGCGATCATCGAAGCGATGATGCGCGAGGCGCGCGAGCACGCCCATTTCGCCGGCGCGGAGACATCCGCGCTTTCCATCGCGGCGTTGCGCGCAACCACCGAGGAGATGGTGACCCACGAGGGAGAGGAATTGCCCTGCGTGCGCGGCCGCCTCCTGGAAACCGGCCGGCAGGCGGTCTTCTACCCCGGCGCGTTGCCCGAAAATCCAGCAGACCTGCTCGCCCCCGCGCGCGAGGGCCGCGCGGAGTGGCTGGAGGCGGACTTTTCCAACATGCGCTTCGCGCCCGCGCCGCTGACCCTGAAACCCGGCGACGGGCCGCCCCATATCCGGCTCGACCGGGCGGCGCAGATCCTCTTCGGGGACCGGCTGTGAAGGTCGCGCTCGCCCCCGCGCGCCCATGGGACGCGCGCCCGCTCGCCCGGATCCTCGGCGCGCGGAGCCGCGAGACGCCCTGGATGCCGGAGCCGTTCGGCACCATCGAGGACCGCGCCGCCCTCGCCCGCCTGATCCGTGAGAAAGGGGTGATCACCCTGCGCGGCCGGCGCGGCCCGGTGGCCTTCCTCGCCCGCCGCGACGCGGAGATCCATGCGCTTTACGTCGCGCCCGCCGCGCGCGGGCAGGGCCTTGGAAAGCGGCTTCTCGACGAGGCAAAGGCGCGATCCGACCGGCTGACGCTCTGGACCGCGCAAGCCAATGACGGGGCGCGGCGGTTCTATGCCCGCGAGGGGTTTCACGCCGTGCGCCTCGGCCGCGGCGAAGGCAACGACGCGCAGCTGCCGGACATGCGGCTCGCCTGGCAGCGGGAGGAGGCGGGATGACCCGCAAGCAAGGTCCGGTCCTGATCGAGATCGACGAGGAGCAGGCGCCCGGCGCATCGCCCGCGGACGCGCCGCCCGTTCCCGACCTCGACGCACCCGCCGCCGAGGGGCGCGCGATGCAGACGGCCGCGACGCTCGCCGCGCGCCGCGGCGGACGGCTCGGCGCGTGGTTCTGGGGCCTTCTGCTCGCCTTCGTGGCCACGGCGGTGTCCCTGGCCGCGTGGGATTTCGTCACCGGCCTCATCGCGCGGCTGCCGGTGCTGGGCTGGACGCTGGCGGGGATGGGCGCCGCGATCCTGATCCTGCTCGCCGTGATCGTCGTGCGGGAGGCGGCCGCCATCGCGCGGCTCGGGCGGATCGACCGGCTCCAGCGCGAGGCCGACGCCGCGCTCGCGGGTCAGGATCTCGACGGTGCCCGCGCGGTGATTCGCCGTCTCGAGGGGCTTTACCGCCAGCGTCCGGATACCGGGTGGGCGCGCGCGCGGCTGGCCGAGCGCGAGGCCGAGATGCTCGATGCCGACGCGCTTCTGGGGCTCGCCGAGGCCGAACTGCTCGCCCCGCTCGACGCCGCCGCCCGCCGCGAGATCGAGGCGGCGGCGCGGCAGGTGGCCGCCATCACGGCCATCGTGCCGCTGGCGCTTGCGGACGTGATCGGCGCGCTCACCGCCAACACCCGCATGATCCGGCGCATCGCGGACATCTACGGCGGCCGGTCGGGCACGCTGGGCAGCCTGCGTCTCTTGCGCGCGGTCTTCACGCACCTGGTGGCCACCGGCGCGGTGGCCGTCGGCGACGACATGCTGTCCTCCATCGCGGGCGGCGGGCTGGTGAGCCGGCTGTCGCGGCGCTTCGGCGAGGGCGTGGTGAACGGCGCGCTGACCGCGCGTGTGGGCGTGGCCGCGCTGGAGGTCTGCCGCCCCCTGCCCTTCCGCCGGCTGTCCCGGCCTTCGGTGAGTTCGATCGTGAAGCGCGCGCTGACGGGGCTTTTCGCCTCGCCCCGCTGACCCGACGCGGCACGCCATCCGCGCGTGACGGAAAGGAAAATCGCGCCCGAAGGCGCGATGGAGGCCGGAGTGCATCCGGCGGTGCGGGGACCGGGGCGCGCATTCTGCCCGCCGCCGGCGCCCGTCATGGCGCTTGGGGCCTGGGGCTCAGGCGATCTCGACCAGTTCGATGTCGAAGCTCAGATCCTTGCCCGCCAGCGGGTGGTTGGCGTCGAGCACCACCTCCGCGTCGGTGACTTCTGCCACGGTGACGGGCATCACCTGCCCCTGCGGCGTCTGCACCTGAAGCTGCGTGCCGACGTCGAGCGGGATGTTGTCGGGGATCTCTCCGCGCGGGACGGATTGACGGGCGTTCGGGTCGTGCTGGCCATAGGCATCGTCCGCGACGATATCGACCTTCTTGGTGTCGCCGACGGTCATGCCCGGCAGGGCCGCCTCGAGCCCGGGGATGATCTGGCCCGAGCCCACGGTGAACTCCAGCGGTTCGCGCCCCTCGCTCGAGTCGAAGGTGGAGCCGTCGGCCAGGCGGCCGGTGTAGTGAATGCGGACGGTATCGCCCTGTTTGACCTCGGTCATGGTAATTCCATCAGTTGTTTTGGGGGGAGTCGTGCTTTCGAGGCCGCGTCTCACGCCGCGGGTTCTCGTGTTGATCGCCCAAAGGTGAGGTTTCCTTCCCCGGATGTAAACCCCGCCGCCCCGGCTTTTCGCCTTTCCCGCTGCGGCGCGCCGTGCCAGTCTCCGGGCCCGACCGGGAGGGAAAGCATGGCCATCACCACCTGCGTGTTCGACGCGTACGGCACGCTTTTCGATGTCTCCGCCGCTGCCCGCGAGGCCGCCGGGGAGCCCGGCCGGGCGGCACTGGCCGAACGCTGGGCGGCGCTCGCCGAGGCGTGGCGGCGCAAGCAGCTGGAATATTCGTGGCTCCGGGCGGTGACCGGCGCACATGCCGATTTCTGGACCGTGACCGCCGAGGCGCTCGACTGGACGCTCGAGGCCGAGGGGCTGGACGGAGACGACGAGCTGCGGAGCAGGCTTCTCGCGCTCTACCGCGAACTCGGCGCCTATCCGGAGGTGGCGGGGGTGCTCGGCGCGCTGAAGGCCGGCGGCAGGCGATGCGCGATCCTGTCGAACGGCAGTCCCGACATGCTGGCCGGTGCCGTGGAGAGCGCCGGCATCGGCGACGCGCTCGACGCGGTGCTTTCGGTCGAGGAGGTCGGAATCTTCAAGCCGGCGCGCGCGGTCTACGACCTCGTCGAGGCCCGTCTCGGCGCGGCGCGGGGCGAGGTGCTTTTCGTGTCGTCGAATGGCTGGGACGCCGCGGCCGCCGCGGGATACGGCTTCGTGACGGCCTGGGTGAACCGCGCGGGCGCGCCAATGGACCGCCTGCCGTGGCGGCCCGCCCATGTGCTTCGGGACCTCTCCGACATCCCCGAACTCGCGAGGTCGGCATGACGCGACAGTTCCGCTCCGATGACGGGCGCACGCTCGCCTATGACGACACGGGCACGGGCCACCCGCTGCTGTGCCTCGCCGGGCTCACCCGGAACATGGAGGATTTCGCGCCCGTCGCGGAACGCTTCGCCGGGTGCGCGCGGGTGATCCGGCTGGACAGCCGCGGCCGGGGCCGGTCGGACCACGATCCGGACTGGCGCAACTACACCATCGTCCGGGAGGGGCAGGACGCGCTCGCCCTGCTCGACCATCTCGGGATCGCCTCGGCGAGCATCCTCGGCACCTCGCGCGGCGGCCTGATCGCGATGTGGCTCGCCGCGGCCCATCCCGAGCGCGGGCGCGGCATCATCCTGAACGACATCGGCCCGGTCATCGAGCCCGACGGCCTGGCCGCGATCATGGACTATCTCGGGCGCCGCCCCGCCTATGCCACGATCGCGGAGGCCGCGCGGGCGCTGCGCGCGGCGATGGCCCCGGGGTTTCGCACCGTGCCGGCAGAGACCTGGCGCGCCCATGCCCAACGGCTCTGGACCGAAACGCCCGAGGGGCTCGAGATCCGCTACGACGCGCATTTGCGCGACGCCGTTCTGGAGCAGTCGGCCACCGGGTCGCTGCCCGATCCCTGGACCCTTTTCGACGGTCTGGGCGATATCCCGCTCGGCCTCGTTCGCGGCGCGAACTCGGACCTGCTGAGCGCCGCCACGGCGGCCGAGATGCGCCGCCGCAGGCCCGACATGCTCTTCGCAGAAATCCCGGACCGGGGGCACGTCCCGTTCCTAGACGAGCCCGAGGCGGTGCGGCTGATCGAGACCTACCTGGAGCGCGCGGCATGACGCCCGAACTGGTAACCGCTGCCGAGGCGCGGCTCGATGGGGTCGTGCGGCGCACGCCGCTTCTGTCCTCGCCCTTTCTCGACGAGATCGCGGGCCGGCGCGTGCTGGTGAAGCCCGAATGCCTTCAGCACACCGGCAGCTTCAAGTTCCGCGGCGCATGGTCCGCCCTTTCGGCGCTGGAGCCCGAGACGCGGGGGCGCGGCGTGATCGCCTATTCCAGCGGCAACCACGCGCAGGGCGTGGCGCTGGCGGCGCGGAGGCACGGGGTGCCGGCGGTGATCGTGATGCCCAAGGACGCGCCGCGCCTGAAGATCGAGAACACCCGCGCGCTCGGCGCCGAGGTGGTGCTTTACGACCGCGCGAATTTCGACAGCCGCGAGGAGATCGGCGGCCGCCTCGCCGCCGAACGGGGCCTCACCCTCGTGAAGCCCTACGATGATCCGCAGGTGATCGCGGGACAGGCGAGCGCGGGGCTCGAGATCGCGGCGCAGGCGGCGGAGGAGGGGATCGAGGCGGCCGACGTCCTGGTCTGCTGCGGTGGCGGCGGGTTCTCGGCGGGCATCGCGGTCGCGCTGGAGATGCGCGCGCCGGGGCTGCGCGTGCGCACCGTGGAGCCCGAGGATTACGACGATACGGCGCGCTCGCTCGCCTCGGGGCGGCGGGAGCGCAACGCGGCCGAGGCCGGCGGGCTCTGCGACGCGATCCTGACGCCCTCGCCCGGCGAGCTGACCTTCCCCGTCCTCCGGCGCCTCGCCGGGCCCGGCCTCGTGGTGACCGACGCCGAGGCGATGCGCGCGATGGCGCTGGCCGCCACGCGGCTCAAGCTGGTGGCGGAGCCGGGCGGCGCGGTGGCGCTGGCCGCCGCGCTCTTCCACGCCGACGAGATCGAGGGGGACGCCGTGATCGCGACGATCTCTGGCGGCAACGCGGATCCCGGGATCCTCGCCCGCGTGCTGGAACGCTTCGGCTGAGCCCGGCGCGCATTGACTTGCCTTGGCCGAGCGGATTTCCTCCGCGCAGGAAATCCAGGGAGGGCACATGCGCACGCAGGTCGCGATCATCGGGGGCGGGCCGTCGGGGCTTCTTCTTTCGCAGCTTCTGCACAGCGCGGGGATCGAGAGCGTCGTGCTCGAACGCCGCTCGCGCGACTACGTGCTCTCGCGCATCCGTGCGGGCGTGCTGGAAACCGGTCTCGTGGACCTGATGCACGAGGCGGGCGTGGGAGACCGGATGGAGCGCGAGGGCTTCGTCCATGACGGCACCCTTCTCGCCAACGGGAACGAGCAGTTCCGGATCGATTTCAAGGCGCTCACGGGCAGGCACGTCATGGTCTACGGCCAGACCGAGGTGACGCGCGACCTCTACGAGGCGCGCGATGCCGCGGGCGGCACCGTGATCCATGAATGCCGGGGCGTGCAGCCCCACGACCTCGACACCGCGGCGCCCTTCGTCACCTTCCTCCACGACGGGAAGGTGAACCGGCTCGACTGCGATTTCGTGGCGGGCTGCGACGGCTACCACGGCCCCTCGCGCCAGGAGATCCCGACGGCCGAGCGGACCGAATACGAAAAGACCTCCCCGTTCGGCTGGCTCGGCGTCCTGTCCGAAACGCCGCCCGTCGCCGAAGAGCTCATCTACGCCAATTCCGAGCGCGGCTTCGCGCTCTGCTCCATGCGCAACGACAGCCTGTCGCGCTACTACATCCAGTGCGACCTCTCCGACAGCCCGGACGACTGGACCGACGACATGTTCTGGGACGAGCTGAAGCGCCGCATCCCGGAAGAGGCCGCCGACCGGCTGGTGACCGGGCCGTCCATCGAGAAGTCGATCGCGCCGCTGCGCAGCTTCGTCTGCGAGCCGATGCGCTGGGGGCGGCTTTTCCTGTGCGGGGACGCGGCGCATATCGTGCCGCCGACCGGCGCGAAGGGGCTGAATACCGCCGCCTCCGACGTCCACTACCTCTTCAACGCGCTCAGGCACTTCTACCACGACAGGGACGATGAAGGGCTGGAGAAATACTCCGAGACCGCGCTTGCGCGGATCTGGAAGACCGAGCGCTTCAGCTGGTGGTTCAGCTCGCTCATGCACCGCTATCCCGACCAGTCTGGGTTCGACCTGCGCATGCAGCAGGCCGAGCTGGCCTTCCTGCGCGACAACGAGGCCGCGCAGAAGGCCATGGCCGAAAGCTACGTGGGGCTGCCCTACTGATGCGCGCGGCGGACGTGAACGGGGTGCGCCTGCACTGGCGCGAGGACGGCGACCCCGAGGGCGCGCCGGTGGTCTTCGCCAACTCGCTCGGCACCGATCTGCGGCTCTGGGACGCGGTTCTCCCGCACCTGCCCGCGGGGCTCAGGATCATCCGCTACGACAAGCGCGGCCACGGCCTTTCCGAGGCGCCGCCCGCGCCCTATGCGATGGGCCAGCTCGTGAGCGACGCGGAGGCGCTGCTCGACCATCTGGGCGTGCGGAACTGCGTCTTCGTCGGGCTCTCGATCGGCGGGATGATCGCGCAGGGCCTCGCCGTGAAGCGGATGGACCAGATCCGCGCCGTAGTCCTGTCGAACACCGCCGCCAAGATCGGCACCAAGGAGATGTGGGAGGACCGCATCGCCACGGTGCGCGCCCAGGGCATCGAGGGCCTCGCCGACCCGGTGATGGAGCGCTGGTTCTCGGCCGCGTTCCGCGTCACGCCCGAGCTCGCGCTCTGGCGCAACATGCTGGTGCGGCAGCCGGCCGACGGTTACGCCGGCTGCTCGGCGGCGATCTCGGGCACCGAGCTCTACACGCCGACGAGCGGGCTGCGCCTGCCCACGCTCGGCATCGCGGGGGACGCCGACGGCTCCACCCCGCCCGACCTCGTGCGCGAGACGTTAGAGCTCATCCCCGGGGCGGAGTTCCGGCTCATCCGCGGCGCGGGGCACCTCCCCTGCGTCGAGAAGCCCAGGGAATATGCCGAGATCCTCGCGGAGTTCCTGCGGCGCGTGGGGCATGTCTGAGCTCCTGCTGGTCCACGGCTCCTGCCACGGCGCGTGGTGCTGGCGCGACGTGATCCCGGCCCTCGCCGCGCTGGGCCACGAGGCGCGCGCCCTCGACCTTCCGGGCCACGGGGCGGACGCCACGCCGCTCGCGGAGGTCACGCTCGACGCCTATGCCGACACGATCCTCGCCGCGCTCGACCGCCCGGCGATCCTGGTCGGCCATTCCATGGCGGGCTTCGCGATCACCGCGGCGGCCGAGAAGGCCCCCGAGAAGATCGCGCATCTCGTCTATCTCTGCGCCTACGCGCCGCGCAGCGGCGTCTCGCTTGTCGAGATGCGGCGCGAGGCGCCGCGCCAGCCGCTTCTTGATGCGCTCGAGAAATCGGCCGACGGGCAGAGCTTCACGGTGCGCCCCGAGGCGGCGGCGGGCGTCTTCTACCAGGACTGCCCCGAGGAGGCGGTGGCCTTTGCCGTCCCGCGGCTCTGCCCGCAGGCCATCGCGCCGCAGGCCATGCCGATCACGCTGACGGACCGCTCCACCAGCCTGCCCAAGAGTTACATCTGCTGCACCGAGGACGGCACCATCCCCTACGAGTACCAGGTGACGATGACCGAGGGCTGGCCGGGAGGCAGCGTCGAGGACATGCCGACCGGCCACTCGCCCTTCTTCGCCGATCCCGAAGGACTCGCCGCCCGCCTCGCCCGGATCGCGGAGCGTGGGCGATGAGCGGGACGTCCACGCTTTACGGGCGGCTCTTCGCAGCGGGCGAGGGCGCGCGCCTCTTCACCGACGCGGCGGAGCTGCGCGCAATGCTCCTCGTCGAAGGCGCGCTGGCGCAGGTGCAGGGCCGGCTCGGCGTGATTCCCGAGACGGCGGGCGCCGCGATCCACCGTGCATCGCTCGAGGTGACGCTCGATCCGGCGGCGCTGGCCGAGCCGACGCGCCGGAACGGCGTCACCGTGCCGGGGCTCGTGGCCGCCTTCCGGGAGGCGATGGGCGCGCCCGAGCACGCGCAATACGTCCATTGGGGGGCGACCAGCCAGGACATCCAGGACACCGCCCTGATGCTGCGGCTGCGGCAGGCCCTGACGCTCGCCGAAAACGCCCTCGCGGAGACGGCGGGCGCGCTCGGGGCGCTCGCGGAGGCCCATGCCGAAACGCCGATGGCCGCGCGCACCTACGGCCAGGTCGCGACGCCCACGAGCTTCGGCGCGGTGGCCGCCGGGTGGGGCTGGCCGCTCCTCGAGCTCGTCGAGGAGCTGGAGGCGCTGCGGCCGCGATGCCTCTGGGTGTCGCTTTCGGGCGCGGCAGGGACGGGGGCGGCCCTCGGCGCCATGGCCGCGGACACCCGGGCGGGCCTCGCCGCGGCGCTCGGACTCGAGGATCCGGGACGCAGCTGGCACGCCGACCGGGGCCCGGTGCTGCGCCTCGCGGGCTGGGCGGAACGGCTCGCCGCCGCGCTCGGCAAATTCGCCGAGGATCTCCTGCTCATGACCCAGAGCGGCCTTGCCGAGCTTCGGCTGGGCGAGACGGGCGGCTCCTCCACCATGCCGCAGAAGGCGAACCCCGTCGGCCCCTCGGCGCTTCTCGCGCTGACGCGGAAGGCGCGCGCGGAAGCGGCGCTTCTGGCCCAGGCCGGCAGCCCGCGGCAGAACCGCGACGGCGCGGCCTGGTTCACCGAATGGCTCGCCCTGCCCGCGCTCTGGCGCGCCATTCTCGCCGCCGCGACCCGCGGGCAGGACATCGCCGGAACCCTCGCACCCGACACGGGCGCCATGGCCGCGGCCCTCGCGGCGGGCGGCGGCGCGCCCTATGCCGAGGCGCTGAGCTTCGCGCTCGCCGGGGAGATGCCGCGCCCGGAGGCGCAGGCCGAGGCCAGCCGCCTCGCCGCCGAGGCCGCCGCACGGGGCCGCCCGCTCGCGGAGCTCGCGCGCGCGGCCCATCCCGGGCTCGACCCCGCACTCTTCACGCCCGCGCGGCAATTGGGCCAGGCGCCCGCCGAGGCGCGGGCCTTCGCGGCGGCGGTGGCGCGGCGCGGGGCATGAGCGCCCCGGGCGAGGCCGGGGCGGCGAGCCCCCGCCTGCCGATCCTCTTCATCATGATGACGGTTATGATCGACTCCATGGGGATCGGCCTCATCCTGCCGGTGCTGCCCGATCTCATCCTCGAGCTGAACGGCGGCACGCTCGCCGCCGCGGCGATCTGGGGCGGCATCCTCTCGACCTCCTTCGCGGTCATGCAGTTCCTGTGCGGGCCGCTTCTGGGAACGCTGTCGGACCGCTACGGGCGGCGGCCCGTGCTTCTCGTCTCGGTGGGCGTTATGGCGCTCGACTACCTCGTGATGGCGCTGGCGGGCACCATCTGGCTTCTGCTCGGGGCGCGCGTCGTCGCCGGCGTCACCGCCGCCACCCAGTCCACCGCCACGGCGTTCCTGGCCGACATTTCCGCGCCGCACGAAAAGGCCGCGCGCTTCGGTCTTGTCGGCGCGAGCTTCGGCCTCGGCTTCGTGCTGGGCCCGCTCCTCGGCGGTCTGCTCGGCGAGATGGGGACGCGAGCGCCGCGGCGCTCAACCTCGCACTGGGCTGGCTCGTCCTGCCCGAGACGGTGACCGACGCGACCCGCCGCGCCTTCCGCTGGCGCGCGGCCAACCCGCTTGGCGCGGTGCGCCATCTCGGGCGGCTGGACGGCGTGCGCGTGCTGCTTGCCGTCTATTTCCTCTACCAGCTGGCCTTCTACGTCTATCCCGCCACCTGGGCCTATTTCACGCAGGCGCGGTTCGGCTGGGATCCGGGCCTCATCGGCGTGTCGCTGGCCGTCTTCGGCATCTCGATGGCCGGCGTTCAGGGTGTCCTCATCCGGCCCGCCCAGCGCCGCCTCGGCGAGCCGCGCATGGTGCAACTGGGCCTCTCGCTCTGCATCGCCGCCTTCATCACGCTCGCTGCGCTCACCGACGGGCGGGTCGCGCTCGCGCTGATCCCGGCGGCAGCGCTCGGCGCGGTGGTGGCGCCCTCGCTTCAATCGCTGATGTCGCGCGCCACGCCGGGCGACGAGCAGGGCGCGCTGCAAGGGGTGCTGACCAGCGTGAACGCGGTGGCGGTGATCCTCGCGCCGCTTGTCATGACGGGCACCTTCGCCGCCTTCACCCACCCCGCCGCGCCCGTCTACCTGCCCGGCGCGGCGTTCCTGCTCTCGGCCGCGCTGGTCGCGCTGGCCCTGGGCCTCTTCCTGCGCCGCGGGCCTGCGTCCGGCTAAGCGGCCCGGAACGAAGACCCGGCGCGAAAGCAGGCCGCGGCGCACCCACCGGGCCGGTTCGGGACGCCGGCGATCGGCTTGCAGGGGGCGTTGCGCCGGACATGGGCGCTGGCGGCGCGCGGCGAAACGTGATCGTCTCGGCGCGGCATGCAGCGCGACAGCGAAAGGAGCCCGGATGAGACTGGCCGACCTCGACGTCATCGTGACCGCGCCGCCGGCCCCCGGCTGGGGCGGGCGCTACTGGAGCCTCGTGAAGGTGACGACGGACACCGGCATCACCGGCTGGGGCGAATGCTACGCAAGCGCGGTCGGCCCCTCGGCGATGGATGCGGTGATTCGCGACGTCTTCGCCCGCCACATGGAGGGCGAACACCCCGAGAACGTCGAGCGCATGTTCCGCCGTGCCTACTCCGCGGGCTTCACCCAGCGCCCGGACCCCACGGTGATGGGCGCCTTCTCGGGGCTCGAGATCGCCTGCTGGGACATTCTCGGCAAGGATCGCGGCCGCCCGGTCTGGGCGCTGATCGGCGGGCGGATGAACGAGCGCGTACGCGCCTACACCTACCTCTACCCGCGCCCGGGCCACGACATGACGGCTTTCTGGACCTCGCCCGAGATGGCCGCCGAGAGCGCCGTGGCCCTCGTCGAGGAGGGGTACACGGCGGTGAAGTTCGACCCGGCGGGCCCCTACACCATGCGCGGCGGGCACCAGCCGGCGATGTCGGACATCTCGCAATCGGTGGCCTTCTGCCGGGCCATCCGCGAGGCGGTGGGCGACCGGGCGGACCTTCTCTTCGGCACCCACGGGCAATTCACGACCGACGGCGCGATCCGGCTCGGCCAGGCGCTCGAGGCCTACGCGCCGCTCTGGTTCGAGGAGCCGATCCCGCCCGACAACCTTCTGGAATTCCAGGAGGTCGCGCGCGCAGTGCGGATCCCGGTCGCCACCGGGGAGCGGCTGACGACCAAGGCGGAATTCGCCGCACTTCTGCGCACGGGCGGGGCGCGCATCCTGCAACCCGCGCTCGGACGCGCGGGCGGCATCTGGGAGGCCAAGAAGATCGCGGCGATCGCCGAGGTCTTCAACGCGCAGATGGCGCCCCACCTCTATGCCGGCCCGGTGGAATGGGCCGCCAACATCCACCTCGCCGTGTCGATCCCGAACCTGCTCGTGGCGGAGACCATCGACACGCCGTTCCATCGCGACCTGATCCGCGGCGCGATCGCCGTGGAAGACGGCTTCGTGCCCGCGCCCGAGGCGCCGGGGCTGGGCATCGAGGTGGACGAGGCGCTGGCGCGCGCGCATCCCTACACCGGCGGGCAGCTGCACCTCGAGATGCAGGAGGCGCCCTGCAATTACCGTGATGGAAATGTCTTCCTCGGAGGCGCGCCACCAGAGCTCCCTTGATTCGCGCCCGCCTCGCGTCATATTCTTTCCATGTGATACGAATGGAGTCGCTTGCCATGGCCGATCCGGCAATGGAAAAGATCGCGGCGATGTTGGCGCCGGCCGCCCCCCCGGACGAGATGGCGCGCAACGCAGCCGACGCCGCGGCCTACCTGAAGACACTGGCCCACGAGGGCCGGCTGATGATCCTGTGCCATCTCGGATCGGGCGAGAAATCCGTGGGCGCGCTGGAGCAGTTGCTGGACATCCGTCAGGCGGCCGTAAGCCAGATGCTGGCCCGGCTTCGCGACGAGGGGCTGGTGCGGACGCGGCGCGAAGGCAAGACCATCTACTATCGCCTCGCCGACGACGGCACGCAGGAGGTCATCGGCCTGCTCTACCGGCTGTTCTGCGAACGGCGGGCGGGCTGACACCACCCCCCGCGCCGAGACATCCTAGGCAGCAGTGCCGGCCTGCGCGGGAACCCGCTGCCACGGGCGGGTGAAGGCGCCGAGGACATGCCCGACGGCCTCGTCGTCGGCCGTGCCCTCGACCTGCGCCACCAGTCCGCGCTTCTTGTCGTCCACGACGTCCACGATGCGCGCGTCGAGGCCCGCCTTCTCCAGCGCCTCGCCGTAGACGCGCCGGATGGCGCGCTTGCGGAGGTCCGGCTTGAACACCTTGCCGACCGCCGTCTTCGGCAATTCGTCGAGCACCTCGATATGCTTGGGGAAGGCCGCGCGTTCGTGGATGTGCACCTTGCAATGCTCCATCAGCTCCTCGGCGCTCACGCTTCCGCCCTCGACGAGTTCCACGAAGGCGCAGGGCAGCTCCCCGGCATAGGCGTCGGGTTGACCGATCGCGCCGGCGAAGGCCACGTCGTGATGGGCCAGCAGCGCTTCCTCGATCTCGCCCGGATCGATGTTGTGCCCGCTGCGGATGATGAGGTCCTTGGCGCGGCCGGTGATCCAGAGATACCCGTCCCCGTCCACCCGGCCCAAGTCGCCCGTCCGCAGGTAACGCCCCTCGTGGAAGAGATCGCGGTTCTTGTCGTCCTCGGTGTAGGTCTTCCCGGCATAGACGCCCGGATTCGAGACGCAGATCTCGCCGATCTCGTCCACGTCGCATTCGCGCGGCCCGCCGTTCTCCTGCTTGACGATCTTGACGTCGGTGTAGGGGAACGGAATCCCGATGGAGCCCACCTTCTTCGTGCCCTCCGGGGGGTTGCAGGAGACGAGGCAGGTGGCCTCGGTCAGCCCGTACCCCTCGACGATGGTGACCCCGCTGGCCTTCTCGAAACGGTTGAACAGTTCGAGCGGCATCGGCGCCGATCCCGAGAAGGACGTCTTCACGCTGGAGATGTCGGCGTCCACCTTGCGCTGCATCAGCGCCGCCACGGCGGTCGGCACGGTGATGACGAAGGTGGTGCGCCACCGCTCCACCAGCTTCCAGAAATTGTCGAACACCCCCTCGCCGCGATAGCCCGCCGGCGTCGGGAAGACGACATGCGCGCCGGAGGCGAGCGCGGCCATCACGATGACGTGGCAGGCGAAGACGTGGAAGAGCGGCAGCGGGCACATGATCGAGTCCTCCTCGGTGAAGAGGAGGCGCTTGCCGACCCAGCCGTTGTAGATCATTCCCGAATACCGGTGCTGCGCCACCTTGGGCATGCCGGTGGTGCCGCCCGTGTGGAAATAGGCGGCAACCCGGTCGCCTGACGCGTCCTCGAACCCGAGCGTGTCGGAATGGCGCGCCACCTCCTTCGCGAAATCCTTCACGTCGGCGTGGTGGCCGTGCGGCGGCTTCGGACGGATGAGCGGCACGATCCAGCTCTTGGGCGGGGTCAGGTAGCGATTGAGGTCGACCTCGAGCACGGTGTGCACGCGCGGCGCGTGGCGCACGGCCTCGGCCACCTTTTCCGCGACGTCGGTCTTGGGGAAGGGCTTCAGCGTCACGACGACCTTCGCGTCGGTCTCGCGCAGGATCGCCCCGATCTGCTCGGGCTCGAGCAGCGGGTTGATCGGGTTCACGACGCCCGCGACCATGCCGCCCAGAAGCGTGACGATGGTCTCGTTGCAGTTGGGCATGACGTAAGCGACCGTGTCGGTCTCGCCCACGCCGAGATCCCGGAAAAGGTTGGCGGCGCGGTTCACCCGCGCGCGCAGCTCGCGCCAGCTCAGCGTTTCCGCCTTGTCCTTCGGGCCCGACAGGATCTGGAAACTCGTGGCCGGGCGGTCGGGAAACTTCCCCGCCACGGCGTCGAGAAAGCCATGGATCGTCCTGGGAAGGTCGCGCGCCTCCCAGCTCATCTCGTTCTCTATGGCGTGCTTGTCCTCCAACGACGCGAAAGCCATGCGGTGTCTCCTCCCTCCAGGGCCAGGGGCCCGACACGCGTCCATGCGACACAAAACCCGCCGGCCGCGCAACCGCGCAAATCGCCCTGGCCGCGACGTCACCGCGGGCGCGGGCGTGTCGCGGTGCGGCTCTATTCCGCCGCCATGCCGTCGGTGAACTGAAGCCGCGCGAGACGCGCGTAAAGCCCGTCCTCGGCGACGAGCCGGTCATGCGGCCCCTCCGCGACGACGCGGCCCTGTTCGAGCACGACGATCCGGTCCGCCTTCTTCACGGTCGCGAGGCGGTGCGCCACGATGATCGTCGTGCGATCGCGGCTCAGCCGGTCCACGGCCTGCTGCACCGCGCGCTCGCTTTCCGCGTCGAGCGCCGAGGTCGCCTCGTCCAGAAGCAGGACCGGCGCGTCGCGCAGGATCGCGCGGGCGATGGCGATGCGCTGTTTCTGCCCGCCCGACAGCATCACGCCGCGCTCGCCGAGGTAGCTGTCATAACCCTCCGGCAGACGCTCGACGAAATCATGCGCGGCGGCGGCGCGGGCGGCGGCCTCCACCTCGGCGTCGGTCGCGTCGGGCCGCCCGAAGCGGATGTTCTCGCGCGCCGAGGCGGCGAAGATCACCGGATCCTGGGGCACCAGCGCGATCGCGGCGCGGAAGTCGCGGCGGCGCATCGCCGCGAGATCGGTCCCGTCGAGCAGGATGCGCCCCTTGTCGGGATCGTAGAAGCGCAGCAGAAGCTGGATGATCGTGGTCTTGCCCGCCCCCGACGGTCCGACGAGCGCCACGGTCTCTCCCGGCGCGATGCGGAGGTCGACGCCGTCGAGCGCGGGATCGCCGGGCCGCGCGGGATAGGCGAAATGCACGTCCTCGAAGCGGATCTCGCCCGCCACCGGGGCCGGCACGGGCGCGGGCGTCTCGGGGGCGCGCACCGCATCGGTCGCACGCAGAAGCTCCACCAGCCGCTCGGTCGCGCCCGCGGCGCGCTGCAACTCTCCCCAGATCTCCGACAGCGCGCCGACCGAGCCCGCGACCATCACCGAGTAGATCACGAACTGCACCAGCGTGCCCGGCGTCATGCCGCCGCCTCGCACGTCGCGGGCGCCGATCCAGAGCACGCCGACGATGCCGGTGAAGACCAGGAAGATCACGATCGCCGTCATCAGCGCGCGCGTCTCGATGCGCCGCCGCGCGGCGTCGAAGCTCTTTTCGGTGACATCGGCGAAAAGCCCGCGGGTCTGGCGTTCCTGGGTGAACGCCTGCACCGTCTGCACCGAGGAAAGCGCCTCCGACGCGCTGCCCGAGGAGGCGGCGATCCAGTCCTGGTTCTCGCGCGAGAGCGCGCGCAGCCGCCGGCCAAGCAGGAGAATCGGGAACACCACGGCCGGCACGATCAGCAGCACCATCGCCGTGAGCTTGGGCGAGGTGGCCAGCATGAGCGCCAGCCCGCCCACGAAGATGAGCGTGTTGCGCAACGCGATCGACACCGAGGATCCGATCACCGACAGGATCAGCGTGGTGTCCGTGGTGATGCGCGACAGCACCTCGCCGGTCATCAGCTTCTCGTAGAAGGCCGGGCTCATGCCGATCACCCGGTCGAACACGCTCTTGCGGATGTCGGCCACCACCCGCTCGCCGAGGCGCGTGACCAGCATGTAGCGCACCGCGGAGCCCAGCGCGAAGAGCCCCGCGATGGCCAGCGCCGCGGCGAAATACTGGTCGAGGATGCGGCCGTCCTCCACGCCGAAATTGTCCACCACCCGGCGGACCGCCAGCGGCAGGATCAGCGATACGACCGCCGTCGCCACCAGCATGACGAGCGCGGCGCCCAGCAGCACGCGGGAAGGGGCGATGAAGGGCCAGAGCTCGGACAAGGCGCCGATCCGGCGCGACTTCGCGCGATCGGCATCCTGCTTCGGCGGGGCGTCGGCCATGCAATTCTCCTAAGACACCGCCTGTTAATGCCACGCCGGGCGCGGGGGTCAAGCGGGGTCGGGCGGAGCGGCGGGTTCCGGGGCTGGAGCGGGCAGCGGGAATCGAACCCGCACCAAGAGCTTGGAAGGCTCGTGTGATACCATTTCACCATGCCCGCGCCGATCTCGTGACTAAGACATGGCGCGGGGACGGTCAAGATACCGGCGCCCTCGGCGCGGGCTCACGCCCCGTCGTCGAGCGGCTCGATCAGCCCGGGCCCTCCCGCGCGGTTCGAGTTCACCCGGCGGTCCACGCGCCAGGCGCGCAGCGTGCCTTCGGGCGCCGGCCGCATGAGCCGCGCCGCGCCGTGGCCCGCCTCGCCCAGCCAGAGCGCCCAGTCGTCAGGGGACAGGATGACCGGCATCCGGTCGTGGATGTGGGCGATGTCGGCGCTGGCCGGGCAGGTGACGATGGCACAGCTGCGCACCGTCTGCGTGCCGTCGGTCCAGTCGCGCCAGATCCCGGCGAAGGCCATGCCACCCTCGGGGCCCGCGAGATACCAGGGCAGCCGCGCGCCGCTTTCGTCCTTCGTCCATTCGTAGAAGCCCGAGGCCGGCACGAGGCAGCGGCGCTCGCGCGCGGCGCGGGCGAAGGCGGGCTTCTCGGCCACCGTCTCGGCGCGGGCGTTGATCAGAAGCGGCCCGTCCGTCGGCGTGTCGTACCAGTGCGGCAGGAACCCCCAGCGCATCGCGCCCAGCCGCCGGCCCGTCTCCTCCCGCCAGACCGCGGCCACCCCCGTCGTCGGACAGATGTTGTAGTCGGGCAGCGCCGGCAGGTCGTTTGCGGGCTGCGCCTCGAAGACGCGCGCCATGGCGTCGGGGGGCAGGGTCAGGGCATAGCGTCCGCACATGGGTCGCGAGCCTAGCGCGCGGCGCCGGCACGCTCCAGCCCCGCGCGGACGCGGCGCACGCCCCGGCCCCGCATGGGGGCCGGGGCGCGGCAGATCACTTGCGGGTGATGCGGCCCTCGGTGAAGGGCGTGTAGGGGCCGTTCCGGGCCAGGTAGTCGGCCACCCCCTCCTCCAGCCCGGGACCGTAATCATAGGCGTTCATGGCCTCGCTGGCGAAGACCGAGTAGCCGTCGCCACCGCCCCGCATGTAATTGTTGGACACGACGCCATAGGTGGCCTCTGGGTCGAGCGGCTGCCACGCGCCGTCCACCATCACCTGCACGTCGCTCACCCGCGCGCCCGGCGCCGCCGCCGGGTCGAACGCATAGCGCAGCCCCGCCACCTGCGGGAACCGGCCCGCGCCCTCCTCGATCTGGCTCACGCCGTTCTCCAGCGCGGTCAGAACGTCGGCGCCCCCGAGCTGGAAGGTGGCGAGCGTGTTCTGGAAGGGCAGCACGGTCAGCACCTCGCCCATGGTCACCGGGCCCGCGTCGATCGAGGCGCGCAAGCCGCCGCCGTTCTGGATCGCGATCTGGATGCCCTGGTCGCGAACCCGCGCCAGCATGGCGTCGGCCACCAGGTTGCCCATCTCGCATTCGCCCGCGCGGCAGCTCGACCGGTCGCCGTCTATCGCTGCCGCCGTCTCGGCCACCAGCCGCGCCTTGATCTCCTCCAGCGGCTGGGCGAGCTCCGCGACCCGCGCCGCGATCGCCGCGTCCTCGGGCACGGAGGCGTCCAGAAGCAGTGTGTCGCCCTCGGCCGAAACGACCTGACCGGCCGCATCGAAGGTGACGACGAGATGCCCGAGATACTTGCCGTAGGCATAGGCCTGCGCGATCGGCACGCCGTTTTCCAGCTGAGGATAGGCAAGCGCGCCCTCGGTGGTGTTGGACATCAGCGTATGGGAGTGCCCGCCAAGGATGACATCGATCCCCGGCACCGCGCCGGCGATCTCGCGGTCCTTCGGCAGCCCTACATGGGTGAGCGCCACGATCCTGTCCACGCCCTCCGCCTCGAGCGCCTCGACCTGCGCGCGCAGGCTCTCGATCTCGTCCTGGAAGATCACGGCGGGGCCCGGGCTCGCGGTCTCGGCGGTGTCGGTGGCCAGCGCGGAGACGATGCCGATCCTCTGCCCGCCCGCCTCGATCACCACCGCCCCGCCGACCCGGCCCTTGAGCAGGTTCGAGCGCGACAGGTCCAGGTTGCCGGACACGACCGGGAAACTCACGTTGTCGAGCAGGACGGAAAGCCCCTCGGGGCCGTCGTCGAATTCGTGGTTGCCGACCGCCATGGCGTCGAAGCCGATCCGCTCCATCATCTCGGCCGCGACCCGGCCCTTGTAGGTCGTGTAGAAGAGTGAGCCCTGATACTGGTCGCCCGCATCCAGCACCAGAAGCGGCGCATCGCCGATCTCGGCGCGTTTCGCCTCGATCGCGGCGGCCAGCCGGGCCGCGCCACCGAAGCACTCTCCGGCGGCGTTGTCCTCGGGCGCGCAGGTGCTGTCGAACCTGTTGATCGGCTCGATCCGGCTATGGAAATCGTTGACGTGCAGGATGTGCAGCATGTCGTCCGCAACCGCCGCCCCCGCGTTAAGGGCCAGGGCCGCGGCGCCGCAGAAGAATCTTGGAAGCATCTTGTGTCCTCACTCGCGGGTTCTTGCCGCGAAACGGTGCCGCGCGCGGGAGCGCGTGGCAACGGTATTCTGGGCCGCCGCCCGTCGCGGAGCGCGCCCGGGCGCCGGAGCGCTTGACCGCCGCCCGCCCGCGCGGCAGGAGTGCCGCCATGTTGATCTACAAGATCCTGAGGCCCGCGGAGTGGGCGGCGCTCGACGCCCGGGGCGAGACACGCGGCGCGCCCGTGGACGTGGACGACGGATTCGTCCATTTCTCCACCGCCGAGCAGCTTCGCGAGACGGCGACGAGGCATTTCGCCGGCGAGGAGGACCTCGTGCTGGTGGCGATCGAGGCCGACACCCTCGGCGCGGCGCTCCGCTGGGAGCGCTCCCGCGGCGGCGCGCTCTTTCCGCATCTCTATGCCCCGCTGCGCCGGGACGCGGTGCTGTGGCACGCGCCGCTGCCCCTCGGCCCGGACGGGCGCCACCGCTTCGGGCGGGACATCCCGTGAGGGCCGTGGAACGCGCGGGGCTCGCGCTCCTGCGCCGGATCGACGCCGAAACAGCGCACGGTCTCGCGCTTCGCGCGCTTCGGGCCGGCGCGGTGCCCATGCCCGGCCTCGTCACCTCGCCGCGGCTGCGCACGAGCATCGCTGGGCTTGCGCTTGCGAACCCGATCGGCCTTGCCGCCGGTTTCGACAAGAACGCCGTCGCGTTGCACGGGCTCGGGCGCGCCGGCGTCGGTTTTCTGGAGGTGGGCGCGGTGACGCCCCGCCCGCAGCCCGGCAACCCGCGCCCGCGCCTTTTCCGGCTGCCGGAGGCGCAGGCCGTCATCAACCGCTTCGGCTTCAACAACGACGGGATGGAGGCGGTGGCGGCGCGCCTCGCCGAGCGCCCGCGCGACACGGTGATCGGCCTCAACCTCGGCGCGAACAAGGACAGCGCCGACCGCGCCGGCGACTTCGCCCGCGTGCTCTCCCATTGCGGCCGCTGGCTGGATTTCGCGACGATCAACGTCAGCTCGCCCAATACCGAACGGTTGCGCGAGCTTCAGGGCCCCGAGGCGCTTGCCGCGCTCGTCGCGGGCGTGCTCGAGGCCCGTGACGCGCTCGCGCGGCCGGTTCCCGTGTTCCTGAAGATCGCGCCAGACCTGTCGGGCGCCGAGCTTGCCGATATCGCCGCGGTGGCGGACGCGGCCGGCGTCGACGGGATCGTGGCGACGAACACGACCGTCTCGCGCATCGGCGTCTCGGGCCCGGTCGCGGAGGAGACCGGGGGCCTTTCGGGCCGGCCGCTCTTCGAGCGATCGACCATGGTGCTGGCACAGCTGTCGCGGCTCACGGACGGCGAGATGCCGCTGATCGGGGTCGGCGGCGTCGCGTCGGCGCGCGACGCCTACGACAAGATCCGCGCCGGCGCCTCGGCGGTGCAGCTCTATACCGCGCTCGCCTATCGCGGCCTGTCGCTCGTGGAGGACATCGCCCGCGGCCTCGACGACATTCTGGCCCGGGCGGGGTTCGCGAATGTCGCCGAGGCGGTGGGGACGGGCCGGGACGACTGGCTCTAGCGCGCCGCCGCCCGCTCGAGCGCGGGGTAGCGAAGCCCGAGCGTGACGCCGCGCGCCACGAAGGACACCAGCAGCGCTGCCCAGAGCCCGTGATTGCCGTAGGCAGGCACGAGCGCCAGCGCGGCCGCCAGATAGATCGCGAAGCTCAGCGCCATCATGTTGCGCATGTCGGCGGTGCGGGTGGCGCCGATGAAGATGCCGTCGAGCATCCAGCTTGCCAGCCCGAGAAGCGGCGCGGCGACCATCCAGGGCAGGAAGACGCGCGCCTCGGCCCGCACCTCGGGCGCGGTCGCCATCAGGTCGATGATCGCGGGGCCGCCCAGCGCGAAGGCCACCGCCATGCCCGCCGAAGAGAGCCCGCCCCAGATGCTGGAGACGATCGCGCCGCGCCGCAACGCGGCCACGCTCCGCGCCCCCATCGCCTGGCCCACGATCGCCTCGGCGGCGAAGGCGAAGCCGTCGAGGGCGTAGGCCGTGATCTGCAGGAACTGCATCAGCACCTGGTTCGCGGCCAGCGTGACATCCCCGAAATCCGAGCCCACGAAGACGAAGGACACGAACACCGCCTGCAGGAGCAGCGACCGGATCAGGATGTCGGTGTTCACCACCGCCATGCGACGCAGGCGCTCGCCGTCCATGACGCGGGCCCAGTCGCGCCACTCGGGCCGGCGGAAGGCGTCGCGGCAGAGCCAGAGGCCCAGCGCCAGCGCGGACCACTCCGCCAGGAAGGTGGCGAAGGCCACCCCCTCCACGCCCCAGCCGAGGCCGAGGACGAACCAGAGATCGAGCAGGATGTTGACTCCGTTCATCCAGACCTGCAGCACCAGCACCGCGCGCGTGCGCTCCAGCGCGATCAGCCAGCCGGTCAGCCCGTAGATCGCGATCGCGGCGGGCGCGCTCCAGATGCGGACGGAGAGGTAGCCCTGCGCGAGCGCCTCCACTTCGGCGCTTGCCGGGGCGAGGCCCAGCGCGGCCGCGAAGAGCGGCAATTGCAACAGGAAGAGCGCCGCGCCGGCCGCGAGACCGATCAGGACGACCCGCGTCAGAAGCGCCGCCACCTCCGCGCCGTTCCCCGCCCCCTCGGCCTGCGCGACAAGGCCCGTGGTGCCCATGCGCAGAAAGCCGAAGACCCAGTAGACGGCCGATATGACGATGGCCCCGATGCCCACCGCACCGATCGGCGCGGCCTCGCCCATCTGGCCCACCACGCCGGTGTCCACCGCGCCCAGAAGCGGGATCGTCGCGTTCGAGATCACGATGGGGATCGCGATCTTCAGCACACGGGCATGGGTGACGGGGCGCGGGCTGCGCGGCGTCGCCTCAGCCGTCATCGTCGCGCGGGGGCATCAGGAAATGGCCGGTGGCCTGCGCGAAGAGGCGTGAGCGGTTGTCCTGCCACGCCTCCACGTGGACGCTGGCATAGCGCCGGCCCGAACGGTTGACGCGCGCCCGGGCATAGGCGTCGCGCGGCAGGCCCGGGCGCAGGTAATCCACGGTGAAGTCGATGGTCTTTGGCAGGCGCGGCAGTTCACCGGCGGCCAGCCTGTCGGGGTCGAGCGCGCCCGCCTCGATGTCGGGCCAGAGCATCTGCCACGACAGTTCGATGACCGCGGCGACCTCGAGGAAGGCCGCCGTCACGCCGCCATGGATGGCCGGCAGCATCGGATTTCCGATCAGCTTCTCGTCGAAGGGCAGAAGCGCGGTCAGCTCGTCGCCCCGGCGGTCGAACCGCACGCCCAGATACTGGATGTAGGGCACACCCTCGACGAGCGCGGTGAGCGCCGCGTCGCGCCGCTGCTTCACCGCCTGCACCGGGTCGGGTCGGGGCGCGCTCATCGCGGGGCTTCCACCGTGAAGGCGCCGGTCGCCGTGGCCACGGGGCGGCTCTCGTCGTCGTCGAAGGCCGTCGCGCGCACGAAGGCGACCGAGCGGGTCACGCGGTAGCAGGTCGCGTGGGTGCGGATGTCCTGCCCGGGCGTCGCGGGCCGCATGTAGTCGATCCTGAGGTCGATGGTGGCGGTCGCCCCGGGCGAGGCGGGATGGCTCATCACCGCCGCGCCTGAGCAGGTGTCCATCAGCGCGGAGACCGCGCCGCCGTGAATCACCCCGGTCTCCGGGTCGCCCACGAAGCGGGCGTCGTAGGGCATCCGCATGGACGCCTCGCCCTCGCCGACATGGGTGAACTCCATGCCGAGCGCCCGGGCGTGCGGGATCGCCTCGGTGAACTGCCGGGCCATCCTGGTCTTGTCCACGGCCATGTGCCGACCTCTCGGGGATGCTGCGCCGGCAGTCTCGCGCCCTGCGGCCGGGGGCGCAAGGGGCAGACAGTTGCTCCGGCACCGCCCCCGGCCTAGGTTGCGTTAGGAGGGAGATCCCGATGACCGACCGGTTGTCCTTCAAGGAGATGTGCGCGGCGTTCGACGTGACCCCGCGCACGCTGCGTTACTACGAGTATATCGAGCTTCTCCAGCCCGAGCGGGAGGGGAGGCAGCGCTTCTACGGCCCGCGCGAGCGCGCCCGCATGACCCTCATCCTGCGCGGTCGCCGCTACGGTTTCCAGCTCGAGGAAATCCGCCAGTGGTTGCAGATCTACGAGAACGAGGGCACCGTGGCGCAGATGCGCGCCTTCGTGGACCTGGCCGATCGCCAGCTCGACGACCTGGAGCGCCAGAAGGCGCAGATCGAGGACGCGATCGAGGAACTTCGGCAGATGCGGGCGCGGTCGGCCCGCGAGGCCGGCCTGCCGCCACGCCGCGCCTGACGGCCCCACGCCCCCGCCCCAGCGCCCGATTGCCGCGACGCAATCTTGCCTTGCAGCCATCGCGCGAATTCGAAAAGTTGCGGCTTTACGGAAGTGACGCGGCGTCCCGCTTACGTCAACCTCGGATCCTGTTGTAACCGGTGTTCACGAGGATCATGTCGGACGGCGTCACCGAGAGCAGGAGTTACAAGGAAAAAAGACGATGTCCGAAGAAACGATGACGATCCGCGAAATGTGCGACGCGTTCGACGTGACGCCGCGCACCCTGCGCTTCTACGAAGCCAAGGAACTGCTTTTCCCGATGCGCGAGGGCCAGAAACGCCTGTTCACGCGGCGCGACCGTGCCCGGCTGAAGCTCATCCTGCGGGGCAAGCGGTTCGGCTTCACCCTGGAGGAGATCCGCCAGTTGCTGGACCTTTATTACCTGGGCGACCAGCAGCACACCCAGCTCGCGCGCAGCTACGAGCTGGCCCGCGACCGCCTCGCGGATCTCGAGCGGCAGCGCGAAGAACTCGACGCCGCGATTTACGATCTCAGAGACCAGCTCAAGTGGGGTGAGAAGATGCTCGCCTCCCTCGATGGAACGAAAAAGGCAGCCGAGTAGAAAGCCGATCCGCTCGCGGCCGCCGCATGGAGGAAAGAGATGCCGATCTACGAAGCCCCCATCAAGGACATGCAATTCGTCCTGCATGACGTGCTCAACGTCGCCGAGGCGGACATTCCCGGCTACGACGAGCTCGACCGGGGGACCACCGCGGCGATCCTCGAGGAGGCCGGCAAGCTTTCCGAGCAGGTCCTGGCGCCCCTGAACCCCGTCGGGGACGCACAGGGCTGCACGCTGGAAAACGGCGTGGTCCGGACGCCCGACGGCTTCAGGGACGCCTACGAGCAATTGCGCGCCGGGGGCTGGCTGGGCCTCGATGCCGATCCCGACTACGGCGGGCAGGGCATGCCGTATCTCATGGGCTCCGCGGTGGGCGAGATGTTCGTCTCCGCCAACATGGCCTTCAACATGTATCAGGGCCTGACCCACGGCGCCTATTCCGCGATCCACGCCCACGGCTCCGAGGCGCAGAAACGCACCTATCTGCCCAAGCTCGTCGACGGCATCTGGTCGGGCACGATGAACCTGACCGAACCGCATTGCGGCACCGATCTCGGCCTCATCCGGACGAAGGCCGAACCGCAGGACGACGGCACCTACCGCGTCACCGGCCAGAAGATCTGGATCTCGGCCGGCGAGCACGACCTGTCGGAAAACATCATCCACCTGGTGCTCGCCAAGGCCCCCGGCGGCGGCGAGGGCACGAAGGGGATCTCTCTCTTCATCGTGCCGAAATACATGGTGAAGGAGGACGGCTCGCTCGGCGAACGCAACGCGGTCTCCTGCGGCGGGCTCGAGAAGAAGATGGGCATCCACGGCAACGCCACCTGCGTGATGAACTACGACGGCGCGACCGGCTACCTCGTGGGCGAACTCCACAAGGGGATGCGCGCGATGTTCACCATGATGAACGAAGCCCGTATCGGCGTGGGACTTCAGGGCTACGCACAGGGCGTGGTCGCCTACCAGAACGCGCTGGCCTTCGCGAAGGATCGCCTGCAGGGCCGCGACGTGACCGGGCCCAAGAACCCCGACGGCCCCGCCGACCCGATCATCGTCCATCCCGACGTGCGGCGGAACCTGATGCACCAGAAGAGCTTCGTCGAGGGCGCACGCGCCTTCACCTTCTGGGGCGCGCAGATGATCGACCGCGCCCACCGCAACGGCGACGACGAGGCCGAGGCGATGATCTCGCTGCTTACCCCGGTCATAAAGGGCTTCCTGACCGACAGGGGCTTCGAGACCACGGTGCTCGCCCAGCAGACGCTGGGCGGCTCGGGCTTCACCCGGGAATGGGGGCTCGAGCAGTTCGTGCGCGACGCGCGGATCACCATGATCTACGAGGGCACGAACGGCATCCAGTCGCTCGACCTCGTGGGCCGCAAGCTGGGCCAGAACGGCGGCAAGACGATCATGGCCTTCTTCGAGATGGTGAAATCCTTCGCGAAGGAGCACGCAGGCCAGGACGACGCGTTCGACCGGGACTATCTCGAACCGCTCAAGGCAGCGTCGAAGGACCTGCAGGCGGCGGGCACGTTCTTCATGCAGAATGGCATGAAGACCCCCAACGCCGCGCTCGCGGGAAGCTACGACTTCATGCACCTCTTCGGTCATGTCTGCCTCGGGCTGATGTGGACGAAGATGGCGCTCGCGGCGCGCAAGGCGATCGAGGCCGGTGCGGACGACACCGCCTTTCACGAGGCCAAGCTCGCCACGGGGCGCTACTACATGGCGCGCCAGCTCCCGGCGACGGGCATGCACCTCGCGCGGATCGAGAGCGGTGCGGAGCCCGTGATGACGCTCGACGCGGCGAATTTCTGACGGGGGCGGTGCGTGCCGAGCACGCACCCTACGCCCGCGCACGCACCGGCAAGGGAGGAGACATGCCGAAACGGTTCCGCCTGACCCGCCGCTTCCAGGTCGCGATGACCGAGGACGGGCACCGCCGCCTGCGCCGCTTCGCGCAGGAGGCCGGGCTCGACGAGGGCGAGGCGCTCTCCTTCCTTTTCGAAAACTTCGATAGCGTCACCGACGACGACAACCTCACCCACAGGCTCCGGCTCTTCAATGCCGAGCTCGACGCGCGGAAGCGCTGACGAGGCAAGGCTCGCATGACGATGACCAGCGACGGGACGACCAAGAGGGACCGCGCAAGGGCGACCGGAACGTCGGCGCCCGTCCCGGCCCCGATGGCCGCATCGCATACGACCGCCGAAAGGCGCGACGTACGCGACCGCGTGGCGCGGCGATCGTTGGAAGACTTCCCCGTCACCGGCCGCGCCGCGTCGCGCCCCACCCGCAACCACCAGGAGACGCGCTCACGGGACGGAGCGGTCCTTCCGGCAGGGCGCTCCGCAATGACCCGGAATGGGCGTCCTGCGGCCGATCGGGATACGGCGCTCCCCCCCAAGGAACGCTTACTCACGCGGTGCCGACAACGGCCGCGCCCTGCCTTGTTAACCCGGAGCGCGGTTTGGGTCACGGAGTCTTGGGATCGACCGGCCTCTGCGGACGCCAATCCGGCGATGTCGCCGATAGCATCGCGACGGTCCCGATCGCGCCTCCACACAGAGGAAACCAGCCCCGGCGCAGCGCGACAGGCATCGCCGCAGGTGGGAGCTTCGCGCCCCCACACCCCCGCGGAGTATTTCCGGCCAAGAAGAAGAAACAGGACCGCACATCGGACCCTGAGGTCGCCGCGGGCAGCACTCGGTCCACTCCGCCGCGCGACCCGGGCATGCAGCACGAGCGGCACGGCGGAGCTTCTCCTTGGGCGGTCATCGGCGCTCCCGCCTGTACCGCAGAGTCCGGATAGACCGACGGTGGTTAAAAGCAGGTGAACAGGAAACGTCACGTCCTTCTTCTTGGAAAAATACTCCACGGGGGTCCGGGGGTGTGAAACCCCCGGCGCCGCCGAACAAGGGAGCGCAAGCCCATGACCATCCAGCTGCACTGTTTCGGAGAAAGCGGGAACTCCTACAAGGCCGCCCTGCCCCTCGAACTCTCGGGCCTCGACTGGGAGGCAGTGAAGGTGGATTTCTTTGCGGGCGCCACGCGCTCCGAAGACTACCGCGCGCTCAACCCCATGGGCGAGGCGCCGGTCATGGTGGACGGTGACGACGTGCTCACCCAGTCCGGCGCGATCCAGGATTACTTCTCGGAGAAATCGGGCAGGTTCGGCGGGCGTGACGCAAGGGAACGGCGCGAAATCCTGCGCTGGGTGCTCTGGGACAACCACAAGCTCTCGAGCGTCGCGGGCATGACGCGGTTCCTGATGAATTTCCTGCCCGAGGAAAAGCGGCCCGCCGAGGTGATCGGCTTCATGCAGGGCCGGCTGAAGAGCGCCTACCAGGTTCTCGACCGCCATCTCGAGGGCCGGGACTGGATCGCGGGCTGCGGCCCCAGCAACGCCGATTTCTCCTGCTGCGGCTATCTCTACTATCCCGAACCCTTCGGGTTTGACAGGGCCCACTGGCCCGCCATCGACGCCTGGCTCGGGCGCATCGCGGCGCTGCCGGGCTGGAAACATCCCTATGACCTGATGCCCGGCCGCCCCGCGGACCGGGCCTGAACGGAGGCTTCCCATGACCGACGCCTACATTTTCGACGCCGTGCGCACGCCGCGCGGCAAGGGCCGCAAGGACGGCAGCCTGCACGAGGTGACCGCGCTTCGGCTTTCGACCACCGCGCTCGACGCGCTCAAGGCGCGCAACGCGCTCGACGGCCATGCCGTGGAGGACGTGATCTGGGGCAACGTCACCCAAGTGGGCGAGCAGGGCGCGTGCCTCGCGCGCACCGCCGTACTCGCCTCGGAGCTCGACGAGTCGATCCCGGGCGTCTCGATCAACCGCTTCTGCGCCTCCGGGCTCGAGGCGGTGAACATGGCCGCGAACCAGGTGCGCGGCGGCGCGGGCGGGGCCTATATCGCCGGTGGCGTGGAGAGCATGAGCCGCGTGCCCATGGGCTCGGACGGCGGCGCCATCGCGGCGGACCCCTCGGTCGCGATGAAGATGTATTTCGTCCCGCAGGGCATCGGGGCGGACATCATCGCCACCGAATACGGCTTCACCCGCGACCAGGCGGACGAACTCGCCGTCGAGAGTCAGAAGCGCGCGAAGGCGGCCTGGGACGACAGACGGTTCACGAAGTCGGTAGTGCCGGTGCGCGACGTCAACGGGCTCACGATCCTGGACCGCGACGAGCACATGCGCCCGGAGACGGACATGCAGTCGCTGGGCGCGCTCAAGCCCTCCTTCAAGGACCAGGGCGAGGTGATGCCGGGCTTCGACAAGGTGGCCATGCTGAAATACCCGCATCTCGAGCGGATCGAGCACATCCATCACGCCGGCAATTCCTCGGGCATCGTGGACGGCGCCGCGGCGGTGCTCATCGGCTCGAAGGAATGGGGCGAGGCAAACGGGCTAACTCCCCGGGCCCGCATCCGGGCGACGGCCAAGATCGGCACCGATCCGACCATCATGCTCACGGGCCCGGTGCCGGTGACGCAGAAGATCCTTCGGGAAAGCGGGATGGAGATCGGCGACATCGACCTTTTCGAGGTGAACGAGGCCTTCGCCGCCGTGGTCATGCGCTTCATGCAGGCCTTCGAGGTCGACCCCGCGAAAGTCAACGTGAACGGCGGCGCGATCGCCATGGGCCACCCGCTGGGTGCCACGGGCGCGATGATCCTGGGCACGCTGCTCGACGAGATGGAACGCTCGGACCGCGAGACCGGGCTCGCCACGCTCTGCATCGGCTCGGGCATGGGCGCGGCCACCATCATCGAACGCGTGTGAGGGGGAGAGACGAGATGACCGACTTCACCATGGAAACCGGCGCCGACGGCGTCGCCATCATCACCTGGGACGTGCCCGGGAAATCCATGAACGTCCTGAGCCTCGAGGGGCTTTCGGATCTCGACCGGCTGATCGACGCCGCGCTCGCCGACGACGCGGTGAAAGGCGTCGTGATCACCTCGGCGAAGAAGGACTTCGCGGGCGGCATGGACCTCAACATCCTCGCCCGGATGCGGGACGAGGCGGGCGACGACCCGGCCAGGGGCCTCTTCGAGGGCATCATGCGGATGCACGGGCTTCTGCGGAAGATCGAGCGCGCGGGCATGGACCCGAAGACCCTGAAGGGCGGCAAGCCGATCGCGGCGGCGCTGCCGGGCACGGCGCTCGGCATCGGGCTCGAGATCCCGCTTGCCACCCACCGCATCTTCGCCGCCGACAATCCCAAGGCCAAGATCGGCCTGCCGGAGATCATGGTGGGGATCTTCCCCGGCGCAGGCGGCACCACGCGGCTCGTGCGCAAGCTCGGCGCCATGGCCGCCTCTCCCTACCTGCTGGAAGGCAAGCTGGTCGATCCGAAAAAGGCGAAGGGCGCGGGCCTCATCGACGAGGTGGCCGAGGACCCGGTGGCCGCGGCGGCGGCCTGGGTGCTCGAAGCCAAGGACGCCGACATCGTGAAGCCCTGGGACAGACAAGGCTACAAGATGCCGGGCGGCACGCCCTATCACCCCTCGGGCTTCATGACCTTCGTGGGCGCCTCGGCGATGGTGAACGCGCAGACCTTCGGGGCCTTTCCGGCGGCGAAGGCGCTCCTTTCGGCCGTCTACGAGGGCGCGCTCGTGCCCTTCGACACCGCGCTGAAGGTCGAGGCGCGCTGGTTCACCAACATCCTGATGAACCCGACCTCGGCCGCGATGATCCGCTCGCTCTTCATCAACAAGGAGGCGCTCGAGAAGGGCGCGAACCGGCCCGAGGCGCCCGACCAGACCGTGAAAAAGCTGGGCGTCCTCGGCGCGGGCATGATGGGCGCGGGCATCGCGCTCGTCGCGGCGCAGGCGGGCATCGAGGTCGTGCTCGTCGACCAGGCCCAGGAGGCCGCGGACAAGGGCAAGGCCTACAGCGAGAGCTATCTCGACAAGGGCATCAAGCGGGGCAAGACGACGCCGGAGAAGAAGGAAGAGGTGCTCGGCCGCATCACCGCGACGACCGACTACGCGGCGCTCGCGGGCGCGGATCTCGTGATCGAGGCGGTGTTCGAGGATCCTGCCGTCAAGGCCGAGGTCACGAAGAAGGCCGAGGCCGTGCTGGGCGAGGACGCGGTCTTCGCCACCAACACCTCGACCCTGCCGATCAGCGATCTGGCCCGGGCCAGCGCGCGGCCCGGACAGTTCATCGGCATCCACTTCTTCTCTCCCGTCGAGAAGATGCTGCTGGTGGAGATCATCAAGGGGCGCGAGACCGGCGACCGCGCGGTGGCCAAGGCGCTCGATTTCGTGCGTCAGATCCGCAAGACGCCCATCGTGGTGAACGACGCGCGCTTCTTCTACGCCAACCGCTGCATCATCCCCTACATCAACGAGGGCATCCGCATGGTGGGCGAGGGCGTCGCGCCCGCCCTGGTGGAGAACGCGGCGCGCCAGCTCGGCTTCCCGGTGGGGCCCTTGCAGCTGGTGGACGAGACCTCGATCGACCTCGGCGTGAAGATCGCCAAGGCGACGCGGGCCGCGATGGGCGACGCCTACCCGGATGGCGCGGTGGACGAGGTGCTCTTCTGGATGGCCGACGAGGGCCGGCTGGGGCGCAAGGCCAATGCCGGTTTCTACGCCTACGACGAGAGCGGCAAGCGGCTCGGTCTCTGGGAGGGGCTTTCCGGGAAATATCCGGAAGCCGAGGCGCAGCCCGACCTGCAAGCGGTGCAGCATCGGCTGATGTTCGCGCAGGTGCTGGAGGCCGTGCGCGCGCTCGAGGAGGGCGTGCTCGAGGACATACGCGAAGGCGACGTGGGCGCCATCCTCGGCTGGGGCTTCGCGCCGTGGTCGGGCGGGCCCTTCGGCTGGCTCGACATGCTGGGCGCGCCCTACGCGGCCGAGCGCTGCGACGCGCTCGAGGCAGCACATGGCGCGCGCTTCGCCTGCCCGGCGCTGCTGCGGGAAATGGCGGAGAAGGGACAAAGCTTCTACGGCCGCTTCGGCCCCGGATCGGCAGAGGCCGCCTGACGCGGCAATCACGGTCGGGCCGCCGCTCCGGTGCGGGGCATCGGGGCGGCCGGATGCGGTCTCTTCGCCACAGGCGCGGGATCAACGACGCCAGGGCGGATATCGGGACGAGGGACCGGCGCCGGCCGGGTCCGTCGCGCCCGGACGGCGCCCCGGCCCGGGCGCGACGGACGGCTTTGCCGTCCGCCGGATCGCTACGCTTCAGCCGTCGAAGGTGTAGCCGAAGCGACGGATATCCTCGGCGCAGAGATCGCCCACGAGCGCGGCCGTTTCGTCGCTGTAGTAGCCGCGCCAATCCCGGTCGCGGTCTGAGGCGTTCACGCGGGGCAGGTCGATGCGGACCCCCAGATGGGCGAAAAGCGGCGCGGCGTCCTCCTCGAACCGTTCGAGCCGGATGTAGAGGTCGGCCCGCTCCCGCCCGCGCGCGTCGGTCATGTAGTGCCCGTAGGGCGCGGCGCGCAGGCTCGCCTGCGTGTGCGGATGGGCGAGAAACGCCGCGAATTCCAGCTTTCGCGCGAGGCGAACCGCCTCGTGATCGAAACGCTGCGCGCG
The DNA here is from genome assembly GCF_041365715.1 of Rhodosalinus sp. FB01. NCBI lineage: Bacteria > Pseudomonadati > Pseudomonadota > Alphaproteobacteria > Rhodobacterales > Paracoccaceae > Rhodosalinus > Rhodosalinus sp. FB01. The sequence continues at coordinate 262,635 of NZ_JBGFSH010000002.1, forward strand.
CAGCCAGCAGTAGTAGCTGACCAGCCGGTCCCAGGGATTGCGCACCAGCGTGAAGGCGAAAAGCCTGTCGAGATCTTGGACGCTGACGAGCCCGTCGATGTCGGCGAGCGTCGCGTGCTTCCAGAGCCGGCCGCGGGTCCGCACGCTCTCGAGGCGCCTTTTGCGGCGCCGCGCCTTGGGCGTGTCGCCGATCAGGATGTCGTCCCGCATCGCCCGCGCCTCCAGCGCGAGCGCAAGCGACGTGCCGCCGGTCTTGGGAATGTGGACGAAGACATAGGTCCGCCCGGGCGAGAGGATCATCGCTGCCTCGCGCTCTCTTCCGATCCTGTCGCAAGGCCGTCTTGCGGCGCAACAATATTTCCCTATAGGCTCCGCCCGTGCAGGGAAAGGGAGGGTCCGACATGGGTTGGCTGGCCGACGAGACCGGGCTGGAAAAGAACGTGGCGAACTACACGCCGCTCACGCCGCTGTCGTTCCTGAAGCGCGCGGCCGCGGTCTTTCCCGACGAGGATGCCGTGGTCTACGGCCCCGTCCGGCGAAGCTACCGGGATTACGCGGCGCGGGTCACGCGCCTGGCCTCCGCGCTTCAGGGCATCGGGGTTCGGCCGGGCGACGTGGTGGCCACGCTTCTGCCCAACGTGCCCGCCCAGGCGGAGGCGCATTTCGGCGTGCCCGCCTGCGGCGCGATCCTGAACACCATCAACGTGCGCCTCGACGCCGACACGGTGGCCTACATCCTCGATCACGGGCAGGCGCGCGTGCTGCTCTGCGATGCGCAGTTCATCCCGCTGGCGGCCGATGCGATCGAGCGGATGGAAGGCCCCGCCCCCGCCGTGATCGAGGTGGCCGACGATGTGGCCGGCGCCCATCACCTGGGCGAGTATCCCGAATACGAGGAGGTTCTGCGCACCGGCGCCGAGGACTTCGAGTGGATCATGCCCGAGGACGAGTGGGAGAGCATCGCGCTCAACTACACCTCCGGCACGACGGGGCGGCCCAAGGGCGTCGTCTACCATCACCGCGGCGCCTACCTGAACGCCATGGGCCAGGTGATCTCCTGGCGGATGACGCTGCGCCCGCGCTACCTGACCATCGTGCCGCTCTTTCACTGCAACGGCTGGTGCCACACCTGGATGATGCCCGTGGTGGGCGGCACCGTGGTCTGCTGCCGCGACATCGCCGCGAAACCCATCTTCGACGCCATCGCCGACGAGAAGGTCACCCATTTCGGCGGCGCGCCCATCGTACTCAACATGCTGATCAACGCCAAGCCCGAGGAGCGTCGCGAGTTCGACCACACGGTCGAGGTCTTCACTGCGGGCGCGCCGCCCGCGCCGGCGACACTGGCCGCGATCGAGCCCATGGGCTTCAACATCACCCATGTCTACGGGCTGACCGAGACCTACGGCCCAGCCACGGAGTGCACATGGGGCCCGCAATGGGAGGCGCTAGAGGGCGACGACCGCGCGGCGACGAAGGCCCGCCAGGGTGTCGCCATGCCCTTCATGGAGCATGTGGGCGTCGTCGACGAAACCGGCGGCCAGGTGCCGATGGACGGCCGCACCCAGGGCGAGATCGTCTTTCGCGGCAACGGGGTGATGAAGGGATACCTCAAGAACCCCGAGGCCACCCGGGAGGCGTTCCGCCACGGTCTCTACCATTCCGGCGACATCGCGGTGCAGCACCCGGACGGCTATCTGAAGATCCAGGACCGCGCCAAGGATATCATCATCTCGGGGGGCGAGAACATCTCGTCGGTCGAGGTGGAGGGCGTGCTGATGGCGCATCCGGCCGTCCTGCTTTGCGCCGGCGTGGCCAAGCCCGACGATAAATGGGGCGAGGTGCCCTGCGCCTTCGTGGAACTGAAGGACGGCGTCGAGATCGGCGAGGAGGAGCTGATCGCCTTCACGCGCGAACGTCTCGCGGGCTTCAAGACGCCGAAGGCCGTCGTGTTCCGGGAGCTTCCCAAGACCTCCACGGGCAAGATCCAGAAATTCGAGCTGCGCAATCTCGCGCGGGGCGGCTAGCCCCCGCGCGGGGCCCCGCGGCCTGCCTTGGGGTGGGCGGCCTCGTAGACCTCCATCAGCCGCGCGGTGTCCACGCCGGTGTAGACCTGCGTCGTCGAAAGCGAAGCATGACCCAGAAGATCCTGGATCGCGCGCAGGTCGCCGCCCGCGCTCAGCAGGTGGGTGGCGAAGCTGTGGCGCAGCGCGTGCGGCGTGGCGGAGGCCGGCAGGCCAAGCTGCATCCGCGTCGCCGCCATCACCTTCTGCACCGCCCGGGGGCCGAGCGCGCCGCCGCGGGCCCCACGGAAAAGCGGCGCATCGGGCGCGGGCGGCCACGGGCAAAGCTCCGCGTACCGCGTCACCGCGGCGCGCGCGGCGGGGATCACCGGCACGATGCGCTCCTTCCCGCCCTTGCCCCGGATCCGCAACGCCTCGCCCATGGGCAACGCGGCCCCGGTGAGCGAAAGCGCCTCCGAGACGCGGAGACCGCAGCCGTAAAGCAGCGTCACCACGGCGACGTCACGCGCCGCGATCCAGGTGGTCGGGTGCTGCGCCCCGACGCGGTCCAGAAGATCCCGCGCCGCATCCGCGGCCAGCGGGCGCGGCAGGCGCGGAGGGTGCTTGGGCGCGCGCGCGGACAGCACCGCCGAGGGATCGAACCCTTCCCGGTCGGCGAGCCAGCGCATGAAGCTCTTCACCGCCGAAAGCCGGCGGGCCATCGTGCGCGGCCCGGCGCCCTCGGCCCGGCCCCGCGCGAGCCACGCCCGCATGTCGGAGATGTCGACGCGGGCGAGCGGCGCGAGCCCCTCCGCCCCGCCGTGATGCATCGCCATGAAGGCCAGGAACCCCGCGATGTCGCGGCCATAGGCCTCCACCGTGTTCTCGGCGGCGCCGCGCTGCGCGCGTTGCGCGGCAAGAAAGTCCTCGAGCGCGTCGCGCGCGGCCGGAGAGATCAGCCCGTCCGGCCCGGTCACGACAGCCAGCGGCGCAGGCAGCGCTCGAACACCCCGCCGAAGAAGGCCAGAAGGTCGGTGCCCTGCTGCGGCGAGAACTGGTGCGGATCCTCGGCCCCCATGGCCAGAAGCCCGGGCAGCCGGCCTTCGCCCAGATCGAGGCGGATGCAGGCCTCCGAGCGCACCCAGGCCGCCGCCTCGCCGTAGATCGCGGACTGCCCCTGCTGGATCTGGCGCAGAGTGACCGGCCGGGTCGCGCCGCCGCGGCCCCCGGTCAGGTAGCCCTCGATCGCGCCGGGGGGCGCGGTGCGCAGCACGTGGCTGAAGCGGCGCAGCACAGGGTCCTCGCCCACCTGCGCCGTTTCCAGCACAAGGCGGATGCAGTCCACGCGAAGAATGCCGGCCACATCGCCGCCGAGATCCGACAGGAAGCCCTCGAATTCCATCGGGTCGAGCATGCGCAGGATGGCGCGGTGCACCTGGTTCGTGCCGGCGAGATTCTCGTAGGCGGCGGCGATCACCGCCCGGTGCGTGTCCTCCAGCCGGTCGAGGCGCGCCTCCATGCGCTCCATCGCGATGCCCCGCAGGTCCACGATGTTGCCGCCCATCGACTTCTCGTTGGCCGCGACGAGCGCGCGCATGAGGTCGGTGTCGTCAAGGATGCTTTCGGGCTCCGCGATGATGCGCGCACGAAGACTGTCATCGATCACGGCGGAACTGCTCATGCCGGCCTCTTGAAACGTTGTTTTCTGTCGACCCTAGCAGAGGGCGCGGGGCGGCGCCGCAATTTTCTGCGCCGCGCCGCGCGGTCAGAGGATCTTCTGACCGGTCTTTGCCCAGTCGGCGAGGAAGGCGTCGAGACCCTTGTCGGTCAGGGGATGCTCGGCCATCTTCTTGATGACCGCGGGCGGTGCCGTGGCCACGTCCGCGCCGAGCTTCGCGCATTCGCTCATGTGATTCACCGTGCGGATCGAGGCGGCCAGCACCTCGGTCTCGTAGCCGTAATTGTCGTAGATCTGCCGGATGTCCGCGATCAGCTCGAGCCCGTCGATATTGATGTCGTCGAGCCGGCCGATGAAGGGCGAGATGAAGCTCGCACCCGCCTTGGCGGCGAGCAGCGCCTGGTTTGCCGAGAAGCAGAGCGTGACGTTGACCATCCGGCCCTCGCCCGAGAGCACCTTGCAGGCCTGAAGCCCCGCCCAGGTCAGCGGCACCTTGATCGCGATGTTGTCGGCGATCTTCGCAAGCTCGCGGCCCTCTGCGATCATGCCGTCGGCGTCGGTCGCCACCGTCTCGGCGCTCACCGGGCCGTCCACCCTCGCGCAGATCTCCTCGGTGACCTCGCGGATATCGCGGCCCGACTTCATGATGAGCGAGGGATTGGTGGTGCCCCCGTCCACCATCCCGAGCGCGTTCAGCTCGGCGATGGCGTCGATCTCGGCGGTGTCCACGAAGAATTTCATGCGCGCGCTCCCTGGCATGGCGTGAGGCGGCTTGGCCTCGGTCGCCCCCGCGTTTACTCCAGTCGTCACGATGAGCAAACCCCCGACCGGAGACCGGCCCTCCTTCTTCGACGAAGGTGCGCGCGTGGGCGTGCTGACCACCCAGCCGCTCGACCGGGTGCTTGACTATCTCGCGCCCGAGGGCGGCTGCTGGGCGGGCGCCTTCGTGGAAGTGCCGCTTGGCCCGCGGCGGGTGACGGGCGTGGTCTGGGGGCCCGGCGAGGGCGACTTTCCGGCGGCGAAGCTGCGGCAGGTCAACCGCGTGCTCGACGCCGCGCCCATGCGCGAGGAGTTGCGCAGCTTCCTGATCCGGGCGGGCGAATACACGCTGACGCCGCTTTCCGCCATGCTGCGCCTGGCCACGCGGGTGCCGGGGCTCGGCGATCCGCCCTCGATGCGCAAGCTCTACAGGCCCGGCGCCGCGGAGCCCGCCCGGATGACCGACGCGCGCGCCCGCGTGCTGGAGACCCTCGAGGCGCAACCCGGCCTGACGCTCAAGGAGCTGACCGACGCCGCGGGCGTGTCGCCCTCCGTCGTCAAGGGGCTCGTCGCCCGCGGCGCGGTGGAGGAGGTGGACACGCCGCGCGACACGCCGTTTCCGCGCCTCGATCCCGACGCGCCCGGCAAGCCGCTGACCGAGGATCAGGCGCGGGCGGCAGGGGCGCTTTGCGCGGGTCTGCGCGCGGGCGGCTACGGCACGACGCTTCTGAAGGGCGTGACCGGATCGGGCAAGACGGAGGTCTATCTGGAGGCGGTCGCCGAATGCCTGCGGCAGGGGCGGCAGGCGCTGGTGCTTCTGCCCGAGATCGCGCTCACTGCCGAGTTCATCGCGCGGGTCGAGGCGCGATTCGGCGCCCGGCCCGCCGAGTGGCATTCCGGCGTCACCATGGCCGAGCGGCGGCGCGCGTGGCGCATGGCCGGCGAAGGCGGCGCGTCGATGGTCGTGGGCGCGCGATCGGCCCTCTTCCTGCCCTTCCGCGAGCTCGGGCTCGTCGTCATCGACGAGGAACACGACACCTCCTACAAGCAGGAGGAAGGCGCGCTCTACCACGCGCGCGACATGGCGGTGCTGCGCGCCTCGCTCGCGGGCGCGCGGGTGGTGCTGGCCTCCGCCACGCCCTCGCTCGAGACATGGGCCAACGCCGAGGCCGGCAAGTATGCGCGGCTCGACCTGACGGCGCGGTTCGGCCCCGCCGCCCTGCCCGCGATGCGCGCCCTCGACATGCGCGCCGAGACGCTGCCTGCCAACCGCTGGATCTCGTCCAAGCTGGCGCGGGCGGTCGAGGCGCGGCTTGCGGCGGGCGAGCAGGCGATGCTTTTCCTCAACCGCCGCGGCTACGCGCCGGTGACGCTCTGCCGGGCCTGCGGGCACCAGATCGGCTGCAAGCACTGCGACGCGCGGATGGTCGAGCACCGCTTCCTGAAGCGCCTCGTCTGCCACCAGTGCGGAGAGAGCGAGCCCATTCCCGCCGCCTGCCCCGCCTGTGGCGCGGAGGACCGGCTGGCCCCCGTCGGTCCGGGTGTGGAGCGGCTGGCCGAGGAAACGGCGGAGCGGTTCCCCGACGCGCGCCTCGCGGTACTGAGTTCGGATCTTTTCGGCTCGGCGCGCGCGCTCAAGGAAGAGATCGCGCGCATCGCCGAGGGCGGCGCCGACATCGTGATCGGCACGCAGCTCGTGGCCAAGGGCCACAACTTCCCGCTGCTTACGCTGGTGGGCGTGATCGACGCCGATCTCGGCCTTCAGGGCTCGGACCTGCGCGCGGCCGAGCGCACCTTCCAGCTGATGCGGCAGGTCGCGGGGCGCGCCGGCCGGGCCGAACGTCCGGGCACGGCGCTGCTGCAGACGTTCCAGCCCGAGCACCCGGTGATCCGCGCGATCCTGGCCGGCGACGAGGAAGGGTTCTGGCGCGCAGAGGCGGCCGAGCGCGAGGCCGCTGGCATGCCGCCCTACGGGCGCATGGCCGGGATCATCCTCTCGGGTCCGGAGTTGCAGGAGCTCTTCGATCTCGGCACCGCGCTCCTGCGCGCCGACGCGCCGCTGCGCCGCGTGGGCGCGCAGGTCTTCGGCCCCGCCCCCGCGCCCATCGCGCGCATCCGCGGCCGCCATCGCGTGCGGCTGCTCGTGAAGGCCCCGAAGAGCGCGGCGCTTCAGCCCGCGCTCGCGGACTGGGTGGGCCAGTTCCCGGTGAAGGGGGAGCTGCGCCTCGCCGTGGACATCGACCCGCAGAGCTTCTTCTGAGCGGTGGCGGTCAGGCCGGCTGCGCCAGCCCCCGCTGGTCCACCAGAAGATCGGTCAGCATCGCGCCGATCCACATACAGAAGAGCGCGGTCCAAGCCGTGGCCACGAAGATCGAGCCGCCGGTGACGCCCGCGCCGATGGCGCAGCCCCCCGCCAGCATGCCGCCGAAGCCCATCAGCGCCGCGCCGATCATCGCCTTGCGCATGTTGACCTCGTTCTCGAAGCCCTGAAACTTCAGCTCGCCGGCCCACCAGGCCGCGGCAAAGGCGCCGAGAAAGACGCCCGGGACAAGCCCCACGTCGAACTCCAGCAATGCGTAACGGTCCAGCGTGAACATGAGCGTGCGCGCCGACGGGCCGGTGAAGGTGACGCTCTCGATCGGCACCGGCTCGAAGGCGATCTGGCTGAGCGCGAAGGTGAAGACCCAGCCCACCGCCACCGCGAAGCCCACGCCGGAGGCGAAGACGAGCCACGAGACACCGATCCGGTTGCGCCGCGCGATCTCGAGCGCGAGGACGGCGAACCCCGCGCCCAGCGCGAGTCCGCCCCATTGCGGCAGCCCCGCCCAGGTCAGCAGGTTCACGTTCTGCCCACCCTCGGTGATCCAGAGCGCGGCAAGCCGGTCGCGCGCCGGGGCGAGCCAGCCCGAAAGCGTCATCTGCGCCACCACCGCGAAGATCAGGCCGGAGACGACCGAGCGCAGGTTGCCCGTGGCGGCAAGCACCAGAAGCCGCCCGGAGCAGCCCCGCGCCAGCACCATGCCCGCGCCGAACATCAGCCCGCCGATGATCGCGCCCGACCAGCTTCCGGGCACGGCCATCATGCGCGCGTCCTCGGGCCGCATGAAGCCCAGAAGCGCGGCGGCCTGCACCCAGACGAGCGCGGTGGAGAAGGTCAGAAGCCAGACCGCCACCCTGTCGCCCATCGCGCCGCGGGCGAATTCCACGGTCGCCGCGCGCAGGCAGAAGCGCGAACGCTGCGCCGCCACACCGAAGATCACACCGGTCGCAAGCCCGAAGAGCGCCGCCGCCGGGCCTTCGCCGATCCATTCCACCAGCGGGATGATGTCCATGTTCTGCGCCTTCATCGACAGTTCGAAATCATCGTGGCACCCTGAACCTTCCGGCGCGGTCCCGCCTTGATGCAGATCAGACGGCGGCGCGGCCTTGGATGAGGGCCCCCGCGCCCGCACGTAACCGCGATCGTGAACAGGATCACCTCGAGGGGCCGGGTGCGTCGGCGTCCCGCAACGGCGCGCCTCATCCTCGCGGTCTCGCGCTCGGACCCGGCCGCAAGCCTCCCCGCGGCACGCCGGATGCGCAAGCTTCGGGGCGCGCGCGGCCGAGCGCGCTCGAAAACGACGCGGGCCGTGTCGCGCGCGGGCGCGAGCCGCCTTCCGGCACCGCATAAACGCCGTCTCCAGGAGCGGAGAAGGGTCGCGCGATGAGCGAGTTGCAGAACATCGATGAGGTCATCGCCGGCGCGATGAAGGTGCGCCCCCAGGCGCCCGTCGTGGTGGATTGCGCCCAGGCGCCGCTCGAGCACGACCAGGCGGGCGGCTTCGGGACCGTCCGCTGGCGCACGCTCATCTGCGCCGACCGGACACCGAGCGACGAGATGGTTCTCGGCGTGGCGGAGTTCGGCCCGGGCGACCGGCTGGAGCCGCATCGCCACAGCCCGCCCGAGCTCTATTTCGGCCTCTCCGGAGAGGGCACGGTCTGGATCGAGAGCGAAACCCACCGGATCGCGCCGGGCGTGGCGATCTACATCCCGCCCCGCGCCGAGCACGCCGTCGAGGGCGGGCCGGATGGGCTGCGCTTCGCCTACGGCTTCCCGCGCGCGCGCTTCGTCGACGTCGACTACAGCTTCTCGGGCATGGCAGAGGCCGACTGACGCGGCGCCGGCCGCCGACCTCCCGGGCCGCCTCTCGCCAAGCGGCACGAGGCGGCGTATAGCCCAAGGATGCGTCTTTCCCGCCTCTCCCCGGGCTTCGTCCCGCTCGCCGGGTCCGGCGAGCTGCCCGCGTGGCGGCGGCCGGTGGCGCTCTTGTTCCTCATGGCTGCGGCGATGCCCATCGCCTTCGCCACCTGGTCTGCGCTTCTGAACAACTTCGTGGTCGAGATGGCGGGCTTCGACGGCTCGGACATCGGCTGGCTGCATACCGTGCGCGAGATCCCGGGCTTTTTCGCCATCGGGGTCATCGCGCTCATCATGTTCATCCGCGAGCAGGTGCTGGCGCTGGTCTCGCTCATGCTCCTCGGCGCGGCGACGGCGATCACCGCGTGGTTCCCCAGTCTCGGCGGGCTTCTTGTGGTCACGATGCTCTCCTCGATCGGGTTCCACTACTACGAGACGGTGAACCAGTCGCTGCAACTGCAATGGCTGCCCAGAGACCGCGCGCCGCAGATGCTGGGCTGGCTGGTCGCCGCGGGCTCGGGCGCGACGCTCGTCGCCTACGGCGCGCTCGTGCTGACATGGCGCGCCTTCGATCTGAGCTACACCGCGGTCTACCTCGCCGCCGGCGGCACGACGCTGGCGCTCGCCACGCTCGCGCTGTTTCTCTACCCGCAATTCGAGGCGCCCGACCCGCAGGTGAAGCGCATGGTCCTGCGCCGGCGCTACTGGCTCTACTACGCGCTGCAGTTCATGTCCGGCGCGCGGCGGCAGATCTTCGTGGTCTTCGCGGGCTTCATGATGGTGGAGCGTTTCGGATTCGAGGTGCACCACGTGGCCGGCCTTTTCCTCGTGACGCTCGTGGTGAACATCGCCGCCGCGCCGCTCATCGGCCAGGCGGTCGCGCGCTGGGGCGAGCGGCGCGCGCTGATGGTGGAATACGCGGGGCTCGCCTGCGTCTTCCTCGCCTATGGCGGGATCTACTGGTTCGGCTGGGGCGTCGCGCTCGCCGCGGTGCTCTACGTGATCGATCACGTGCTCTTCGCCATGGCGCTGGCGCTCAAGACCTATTTCCAGAAGATCGGCGACCCGGGGGATATCGCGCCCACGGCGGCGGTCGCCTTCACCATCAACCATATCGCGGCGGTCTTCCTGCCCGCGGCGCTCGGCTATCTGTGGCTGATCTCGCCCGGCACGGTCTTCGGCCTGGCCGCGGGCATGGCCGGGATCTCGTTCCTGCTGGCCACGCTCATTCCACGCCATCCCGAGCCGGGGAACGAGACGGTGCTGGCGCGGCCGCTGCCCACCCCGGCGGAGTGACGCCGTGACCGCGGCGCAGGGGCGGTTCCTCGACGGGCCGACAATGGGCCACGTGGTGCGCATGACGCTCACCGGGGCGACCGGCATCACCTTCGTCTTCCTCGTGGACGCGGCCAACCTCTTCTGGATCTCGCGGCTGGGCGAGCCGGTGCTGATGGCGGCCATCGGCTTCGCCTTCGCGATCCAGTTCTTCTCGGTCTCCTCCGGTGTGGGCCTGATGATCGCGGCCACCGCGCTCGTCTCGCGCAGCATCGGCACGGGCGAGCGCGCCGCCGCGCGCGAGCAGGCGAGCGCCGCGGCCATCCTCGCGGTGGCGACGCAGGCAGGGGTGGCCGCCCTGGTGGTGGGGTTCCGCCACGACCTCGTGGCCCTCGCCGGCGCCGAGGGCGAGGCGGCGCGGCTCGCTGCGCGCTACCTCGCCCTCTCGGTGCCGTCGCTGGCCTTCATGGCCGCCGGCATTGTGGCGACCGCCGCGCTGCGCGCGGAGGGCGACGGCGCGCGGGCGATGTACGTCACGCTGATCTCGGGCTCGGTGGCGCTCGTGATCGACCCGGTGCTGATCTACCGGATGGGCCTCGGCCTCGACGGCGCGGCGGCCTCGGTGGTGATCACCCGCGCCGTGCTCTGCGGCAGGGGCCTTCTCTTCGCGATCCGCGCCCACGACCTCCTGGCGCGGCCGCGCCTCCACGCCCTGCGCGAGACGTGGCGGCCCTATTTCGCCATCGCGCTGCCGGCCATCGCGACGCAGATGTCCACGCCTTTCGGCAACTACGTCATCACCGCGGTCATCGCGGGTTTCGGGGACAGCGCCGTCGCCGCCTGGGCGGTGATCTCGCGGCTCACGGTGGTGGCGTTCGGCGGGCTCTTCTCGCTCGCCGGCGCGATCGGGGGCATCTTCGGACAGAACTACGGGGCGGGGCTCTACCCGCGCCTGCGCAGCGCCTATCGCGACGCGCTGATTTTCGCGGCAGGCTACGCACTCGTCGCCTGGGCGGTGCTCGCCGCGGCGAGCGATCCCGTCGCGCGCGGCTTCGGGCTCGATGCGGAGGGTGCGCGGGTGCTGCGCGCCTTCACCCATCTCGGCGCGGGCGCCTTCGCGGTCTCGGGCGCGCTCTTCGTCGCAAACGCCGCCTTCAACAGCCTCGGGCGCCCCGGCCGGGCCACGCTGGTCAACTGGGTGCGCGACGGGGTGCTCACCTACCCCGCCGCGGCGGGGCTCGGAGCCGTTCTGGGCGCGGCGGGGGTGATCTACGCCCAGGCGCTCGTCGGCGTTCTGGCGGGCGCCGCGGCGGGGTTCTGGGGATGGATGTTCCTGCGCGGCCTCGACGCGGCGCCGCGTCCGGCGCTTGACCCTGCGATCCGGCGGGCCTACCGCGATCCCAACCGCTACAGGAGGCGCTGATGCCCACCTTCACCGCTCTGACGACCCTGCCGGGGCGAGAGGCCGCCGAGGCGCTCGGCGACGCGCTCGAGACGCTGGAGCCCGCCGCCAGCGGCGTCGGCGTCTTCGAGATCGAGGACGGGTCGGGGCTTTGGGAGGTGGGCGGATACTTCGACGCCGCGCCCGACGACGTGGCGCTGGCGCTGCTGGCCGCGGCTCATGGCGCGAGGCCCTTCGCGGTGTCGGAACTTCCCGAGACCGACTGGGTCGCGAAGGTCCGGCGCGAGCTTTCGCCGGTGCGGGCCGGGCGCTTCTTCGTGCACGGCGCGCATGACGCGGACACCGTGCCCGAAGGCGCCGAGGCGCTGCTGATCGAGGCGTCCATGGCGTTCGGGACGGGCCACCACGGCACGACGCAAGGCTGCCTCGCCGCGCTCGACGCGCTGGCCCGGGACGGCGTCGTGCCCTCCGCGGTGGCCGATATCGGCTGCGGAACGGCGGTTCTCGCCATGGCGGCGGCGCGGCTCTGGGGCGGCGCGTCGGTGATCGCCTCCGACATCGACCCGGTCGCGATCGACGTGGCCGCCGCCAATCTCGCCGCGAACGACCTGTCGGACCGGGTGCGGCTGGTGGAGGCCGCAGGGTTCGAGCATCCCGCCCTCGACGCCGCCGCGCCCTTCGACCTCGTTCTCGCCAACATCCTGAAGGGCCCCCTCCTCGCGCTGGCCCCCGACATGGCCGCGAGGACGGTGGTCGGCGGGCACGTGATTCTCTCCGGGCTTCTCAACGAACAGGCCGACGAGATCGTCGCGGTCTACGCGCGTGCGGGCTTCGAAGCCCTGTCCCTGGAAAAGATCGGGGACTGGACGACGCTTTGTCTTCGCCGCGCGCCATAATTGGCCCCACGATACAACGCGTTGAATCGATCTTCCTTATTTCCGCCACATTTTTGTCCTAGAAATCTGGCACTCCGGTGGGGGCAAAACCCGGAGGCTGCCATGGCCTTTCTAGAGTTCGACCGCAGGTTGCGTCGAATAGAGCGCAAGCATCGCCGCATGTCCAACGGCCGCGTCGCCGTCGTGGACGACAACGGCCTGATCACCTATCGCGCGCGCCGGCGTGCGCCGCGCCTGCCCTTGCGCGGGCTCTTCCTGCTCGCCATGGGGCTGCTTGCGTTCAAGGGACTCGTGCTGACGCATCTGGGGGCGCAGACCTACGACCTCCGCATCGAGGCGCTGAAGTCCGGCACCGTGGTCGAGCAGGCCGGCGCCTGGCTGATGCAAGCCGACCCGGTGACCGTCTGGATTTCCGAGAACGGCTGGTCGCGCATCTTCTGATCGCGCCCGGGCATGAAAAAGCCGCGCCACCCGGAAGGTGACGCGGCTTTATCGTCGTGCCTGCGACGACGGTGCGGCAGGTCGCTCAGTAGCGACGGGCGCTAACCGTGTCGATGTCGGCGCGGCTGAGGCCGATATCGTCCAGTTCGCGATCGCTGAGGCGCGACAGCGCCTTGCGGGTCATGCGCGTGTCGTTCCATGCTGCGAGCGAGCCGAGCAGGGAAGCGAACCCGGGGGCGATACGGCCGGCATTTCCAGCCGTTCCGATGCGCGGGCGGTTGGTGTCGAATGCAGCCATACCTGTGTTTCCTTCTACATGCGTGCGTTCGGAGGCCCTGCCTCCACGACGCGAATTATGCCGCGCGGCAGGGCCCCGCAAGCCATGGTGACGGCATGGGTCCCATGCGATTTCCGCATAGGTCGGGAAGGGCGCAAACCGCTGATAAAACGGTAGGAATTTGCCGGGTCCGGCGTCGCTCCCAAGCCTGCAGATGTCGTGATCGGGCCATTGCCGGCCATTTGCGGCGCACCCCCGGCAAGGGCGCGCGCCACGCCTTTGCGCTTGGCTCGTGTTCGCGTTTCGTGCTAGTGGGACCGGAACGCAACAAGAGCAGGTGAAAATGCGGGTTCTGGGGATCGATCCGGGCTTGCGGAACCTCGGCTGGGGCGTGATCGAGGTCTCGGGCAGCCGACTCTCCCATCTCGGAAACGGCGTCTGCCGCTCGGGCGATGGAACGCTCGCCGCACGTCTGCTCACGCTTCACGACCAGCTCTCCGACGTGATCGCCCGCTTCGTCCCCGAGGAGGCCGCGGTGGAACAGACCTTCGTGAACAAGGATGGCGCCGGCACGCTGAAGCTTGGCCAGGCGCGGGGCGTCGCGCTTCTGGTGGCCGCCCGCGCCGGGCTCGAGATCGGCGAATACGCGCCCAACCAGGTGAAGAAGACCGTCGTGGGGGTGGGCCATGCCCAGAAGGAGCAGATCGCCCACATGGTACGCCTGCAACTGCCCGGCGTGGATCTCGCCGGGCCGGACGCGGCCGACGCGCTCGCCGTCGCCATCTGCCACGCGCATCACGCGCGCGGGCGCCGCCTGCGCGCCGCAGCGGGGATCGGCGCATGATCGGGCGGCTGGCCGGACGGATCGAGTACCGCGCGGAGGACCACGTGCTGATCGACGTGCGCGGTGTGGGCTATGTCGTCCAGTGCTCGGAACGCACCATGGCCGCCCTGCCCGGCCCGGGCGAGGCGGCGGCGCTCTGGACCGACCTTCTCGTGCGAGAGGACCTGCTGCAGCTCTACGGCTTCCTGACGCTGGCCGAGAAGGAGTGGCACCGCCTGCTAATGAGCGTCCAGGGCGTGGGCGCCAAGGCGTCGCTTGCGATGCTCGGCGCGCTCGGCGCGGACGGGGTCAGCCGCGCCGTGGCGCTCGGCGACTGGACGGCGATCAAGGCGGCCAAGGGCATCGGCCCCAAGACCGCCCAGCGCGTGGTGAACGAGCTCAAGGACAAGGCGCCCGCCGTGATGGCGCTCGGCGCGGGCATGGCGGCGCCGGCGCAGGTCACGGAGCCGGAGCCGGCACCGGAGTTCGCCGACGCGCCGCCCGCCCCCACCCCGGCGGCCGCGGCGCAGGCCGCCGGCGCGCAGGCAGAGGCGCTCTCGGCGCTCGGCAATCTGGGCTACACGCCCGGAGAGGCCGCCCAGGCCGTGGCGCAGGCCGCCGGCGAGGCGCCGGAGGCCGACACCGCTGCCCTCATCCGCGCCGCGCTTCGGCGCCTCGCGCCGGGAGGCTGAGCGATGCAGAGTGGCCGCCAACCCCTCGCCCCGCCTGACCCTCGCGCCGGTGCGCGCGCATGACGGGCCCCGATCCAACGCTGCGGCCCGACCGGCGTCCCGAGGACGCGGACCGCGCACTGCGGCCGCTCTCGCTCGACGAATTCGTGGGCCAGGCCGAGGCGCGCGCCAACCTGCACGTGTTCCTGCAATCCGCGCGCACGCGCGGCGAGGCGATGGACCACACGCTCTTCCACGGCCCGCCCGGCCTCGGCAAGACGACGCTCGCGCAGATCATGGCGCGCGAGCTCGGCGTGAGCTTCCGCATGACCTCGGGGCCGGTGCTCGCCAAGGCGGGCGACCTCGCCGCGATCCTCACGAACCTCGAGGCGCGCGACGTTCTCTTCATCGACGAGATCCACCGGCTGAACCCCGTGGTCGAGGAAGTCCTCTACCCGGCGATGGAGGATTTCGAGCTCGACCTCGTCATCGGCGAAGGTCCGGCCGCGCGCACCGTGCGGATCGAGCTTCAGCCTTTCACGCTCGTCGGCGCGACCACGCGGCTGGGGCTTCTGACGACGCCGCTGCGCGACCGCTTCGGCATCCCCACCCGGCTTCAGTTCTACGAGGTGGCGGAACTGTGCGAGATCGTGTCGCGCAACGCGGTGAAACTCGGCGTGGCCATCGACCCCGACGGCGCGGAAGAGATCGCGCGCCGCGCCCGCGGCACGCCGCGCATCGCCGGGCGGCTTCTGCGGCGGGTCGTCGATTTCGCGGTGGTGGAGGGCGACGGCCACGTGACGCGCACGCTGGCCGACGGGGCGCTGACCCGGCTCGGGGTGGACGGGCTCGGCCTCGACGGGGCGGACCGACGCTATCTCCGGCTCATCGCCGAGAACTACGCGGGCGGCCCCGTCGGGATCGAGACCATCGCCGCGGCGCTCAGCGAAAGCCGCGACGCCATCGAGGAGGTGATCGAGCCCTACCTGCTGCAGCAGGGCCTGATCCAGCGCACGCCGCGCGGGCGGATGCTGGCCGGCAAGGGCTGGGCGCATCTCGGCCTTCCCGCGCCCCGCGATCCCGGCCAGCCGGGACTCTTCGAGGCGTGAGGGTTTCCGCCGCCGGCCGGAGGGTCTAGGTCACGCGCATGGACGCCAAGGATATCGAAGCCCTCTTCACGCGGTCGGATGGCCAGTATCTCTGCGCGCGCTGGGGCCGCCCCATCGCGCCGGTGGTGTTCGGCGTGGACGCGCCGACGCTCGAAACCGTGAAGGGCGCGGCCGAGGCGATCACCGCGCTCGCGGGCCACCCTATGGCCGAGACGGACCCGGAACTCGGCGTGAACCTGATGGTGTTCTTCTTCCGCGACTGGCAGGAGTTGCCCGAGGTGCCGGGGCTCGACCGGCTGGTGCCGGATCTCGGCCCGCTGGTCGAGCGCCTCGCGCGCACGGGCGCCAACCAGTACCGCCTCTTCCGCTTCGACGCGGAGGGCGGCATCAAGGCGGCCTTCGTCTTTCTGCGCATCGACGCGGAACTCTCGGAGGTGCCCGCGCAGACGCTCGCGCTGGCGCAGATGGCGCAGACCATCCTGCTGTGGTCCGACACGGCCTTCACCGATACCGCCCCGCTTGCCCGCGCCGCCGACGGGACGGTGATCCTGCGCCCCGAGATCGCGGGCGTGATCCGCGCGGCCTATGATCCCGTCATGCCGGTCGCGGCGACGGACCCGTCCCACGCGCTGCGGCTGCACGCACGGCTGTCGCGGCCGGCCTGACCGGCCCGCCGCGGCCGATCGCGGACCGTCACCGCCTCAGCCGTAATGGGCCACCGGCGTGCCCGCGATGGCCGCCATGTTCAGAAGCCCGCGGGCCGTGATCGAGGGGGTGACGATATGCGCGCGGTTGCCCATGCCCATGAGGATCGGCCCCACCTCGAGCCCCTTGGCGCGCATCTTTAGGATGTTGCGCACGCCCGAGGCGGCGTCCGCGTGGGCGAAGACCAGAACGTTGGCCGCGCCCTTCATCCGGTTCCCGGGGAAAACGCGGGCCCGCAATTCCGGGTCGAGCGCGGCGTCGATGTTCATCTCGCCCTCATAGGAGAAATCCGGAGCCTCGGCGTCGAGGAGTGCCATCGCCTCGCGCAGCCGCGCGCCGCTGCCGTCGGTCATCGAGCCGAACTGCGACTGGGCGCAAAGCGCGATGTTGGGCTCTATCCCGAAGCGGCGGACATGCCGCGCGGCGCCGATCGCGGTCTCGGCGATCTGCGCCGGGGTCGGCTCGGCATGGACATGGGTGTCCGAGATGAAAAGCGGCCCGTCCTCCAGGATCATGAGCGACAGCGCGCCGTGCGGGCGCAGCCCGCCCCGTCCCAGAACCTGCGAGACGTAGTTCAGATGCCAGCGGTATTCCCCGAAGGTGCCGCAGATCAGGCTGTCGGCCTCCTCCCGGTGGACCATCACGGCGCCGATCGCGGTGGTGTTCGTGCGCATGATGGCCCGGGCGAGATCCGGGGTCACGCCGCTGCGGCACATGATCCCGTGGTAGGTCTCCCAGTAGTCGCGGTAGCGGGGGTCGTTCTCGGGATTGACGATCTCGAAATCGCGGTCGGGCCGGATTTCCAGCCCCATGCGCTCGCAGCGCCGGTCGATCACCTCGGGCCGGCCGATCAGGATCGGCGTCTCCGTCGTTTCCTCGAGGATCGCCTGCGCGGTGCGCAGGACGCGCTCGTCCTCGCCCTCGGCGAAGACGATGCGCCGCCGCGCCGTGGCCGCCGCCTCGAAGACCGGCCGCATGAGGAGCGCGGAGCGATAGACCGACGCGTCGAGCCGCCGGCGGTAGGCATCGAGATCCTCGAGCGGGCGGACCGCCACGCCCGTCTCCATCGCCGCCTTCGCCACGGCGGTCGAGACCACGCCGGACAGCCGCGGATCGAACGGTTTCGGGATGAGGTAGTCGCGCCCGAAGGTCAGCTTCTCGCCCTGGTAGGCCGCCGCCGCCTCCGCCGAGGTCGTCTGGCGGGCGAGTTCCGCGATCCCCTCGATGCAGGCGATCTGCATGGCGTCGTTAATCTCCGTCGCGCCCACGTCGAGCGCGCCGCGGAAGATGAACGGAAAGCAGAGCACGTTGTTGACCTGGTTGGGAAAGTCGCTCCGCCCGGTGGCGATGATGGCGTCCGGCGCGACCTCGCGCACCGCGTCGGGCAGGATCTCGGGCATCGGGTTGGCCAGCGCGAAGACGATCGGCGGGTCGCTCATCCGTGCGACGTGATGCGGCTTCAGCACGTCGGGGCCCGAGAGGCCGAGGAAGATGTCGGCCCCCTCGATCACGTCGTCGAGCGTGGCCGGCCCGCCCGGCTGGGCAAAGGCGGCCTTCTGGGGCGTCATGTCCACCTCGCGCCCCTCGTGGACGAGGCCGTGCAGATCGACAAGCCACACGTTCTCGCGCTTCAACCCGAGCTTCAGCAGCATGTTGAGGCAGGCGATCCCGGCCGCCCCGCCCCCCGTCGAGACAAGCTTGATGTCCTCGAAGGACTTGCCCGCCACGCGCAGCGCGTTGGTCGCCGCCGCGCCCACCACGATCGCGGTGCCGTGCTGGTCGTCGTGGAAGACCGGGATGTTCATCCGCGCGCGGCAGATCTGCTCGACGATGAAGCAGTCGGGCGACTTGATGTCCTCCAGGTTGACGGCGCCGAAGGTCGGCTCGAGCGCGCAGATGATCTCGGCCAGCTTCTCGGGGTCGGGCTCGTTCACCTCGATGTCGAAGCAGTCGATCCCGGCGAAGGTCTTGAAGAGAACCGCCTTGCCTTCCATCACCGGCTTGGAGGCCAGCGCCCCGATGTCGCCGAGGCCCAGGACCGCCGTGCCGTTCGAGACGCCCGCCACCAGGTTGGCGCGGGCGGTGTAGCGCGATGCCGCCGTTTCGTCCTTCACGATCTCGAGGCAGGCCTCCGCCACGCCGGGGGAGTAGGCGCGGGCGAGATCGCGGCCGTTGGCGAGCGGCTTGGTCGCCCGGATTTCCAGCTTCCCGGGTTTCGGCTCGGCGTGGTAGAGCAGCGCCGCCTCGCGCAGCGTCTCGCGGGTGGGGTCGGTCATCTCGCCTCTCCTCCGGCCTTTGGTTCAGCGTTAAACCACCACCAGCCGCCTGAAAAGCCGCCCGCTGCCACGCCGGGCCGCGCGCGGCGCCCTTGTGCCGCCGCTCCGACGCGGTAGGCTGTCCCGGCGCGCCGATGGCCGCCCCTGCCGATGCCGCCCCCTGGGGGGGGGGCGGTCCGATAGGGGCGGAGACACGGCGGAAGGAGGACGACATGTGCGGGTTCGTGGCGCTCTGGAACATCGGCGACGAGGCGCTCGCCCAGAAAATGGTGACGAAGATCGCCCATCGCGGGCCCGACGCGGTCGAGGTCGTGCGGGGCCGCGGCGCGCCGGTGGTGATGGCGCATTGCCGGCTTTCGATCATCGGACCCGAGGACGGCCGCCAGCCGATCTATGACGCGGGCGATCTTCTGGTCGCCAACGGCGAGATCTACAATCACGCCGACCTGCGCGCGATCCTCGGTGAAAGCGCCTTCGAGACCGAAAGCGACAGCGAGTCGATCCTGCACCTCTTCCGCGCGGGCGAGCTGCGCTGGGTCTCGCGCCTCGACGGGATGTTCGCCTTCGTCCTGGCGACGAAAACCCGGATCATCGCGGCGCGGGATCCGCTGGGCATCAAGCCGCTCTACATGGCGCGGATCGGCGAGGGGCTGGCCTTCGCCTCCGAGCTCAAGGCCTTCGACGGGGTGGCGCTGGACGCGGTGGAGTCGATCGGGCCGGGCATGCTCTACGACAGTCGCGACGGGCTCCGGCAGTGGTATCGCACGCCCCACGGCGCGGCGGAGGAGGAGCCCGGCCTCGACATCGAGGCGGTGGCGGGCGAGCTGCGCCTCGTGCTCGAGGAGGCCGTGGCCAAGTGGATGCTCGCCGACGTGGAGGTGGGCAGCTTCCTCTCGGGCGGGCTCGACAGCTCGATCATCGCCGCGCTCGCCGCGCGGCTCTCGCCATGCCCGCTCAAGACCTTCGCCGTGGGCACGGAGGGGAGCGACGATCTGCGCGCCGCGCGCGAGGTGGCGCGGCATATCGGCTCGGACCACTACGAGGATGGCTTCACGCCGGAAGACGTCGCGCGGGTTCTGCCCCATGTCATCTACCACCTGGAATCGGCCGACGTGGATCTGGTGCGCTCCGCGGTGCCCACCCATTTCGCCGCGCGCCTCGCCCGGCGGCACGTCAAGGCGGTGCTGACCGGCGAAGGCGCCGACGAGCTTTTCGCGGGCTACACCTACCACCACGCCTATGTCGATCACCCGCGTGAGCTGGCCGACGAGCTCACACGCTCGCTCAACGCGATGCACAACATCAACCTCCAGCGGGTGGACCGCGTGACCATGGCCGAAAGCTTGGAGGCGCGCACGCCCTTCCTCGACCGCGACCTGATCGATTTCGCGCAGTCGATCCCGGCGACGCTCAAGATGCGCCGGACAGATCCGGCGGCGCGCGAGTCCACCGGCGAGACCACGGAGAAGTGGATCCTGCGCAAGGCGGTGGCCGACCTGCTGCCCGAAAGCCTCGTCTGGCGGAAGAAGGCGCAGTTCGATGAGGGATCGGGCCTTGTCGCCGCTCTCGACGAGGCGCTCCGGATCGTCACCGGATCCTCCGCGCCGCTCGACCGGGCGGCCGAGGGGGCACTCTACGAGCGCCTGCTGCGCGAGGCCTACGAGACGCCCGAGCGCATCCTCGCGCAGGCGGGCACATGGGAGAGCGCGGAGCGCGTGACCGCCGGCTGAGCCCCCTTGCATCCCACCCGCGACGCCCGCACAACTTGGGCCCGGCACCCTGACGGAGGCGATGCGATGACCCTGCGCGATGCGGCAATGACGGCGCGCGAGAACGCCTACGCGCCCTATTCCGGCTTCAAGGTGGGCGCCGCCCTGCGCGGCGCGGGGGGAGGCCTCTTCGGCGGCTGCAACGTCGAGAACGTCGCCTACCCAGAGGGCACTTGCGCCGAGGCCGGCGCGATCGCGGCCATGGTGACGGCGGGAGAGACCGTGATCGCCGAGGCCTATGTCGTGGCCGACAGCCCCGAACCCGTAACGCCCTGCGGCGGCTGCCGGCAGAAGCTCGCCGAATTCGCCGCGCCCGACGTCAGGGTGACACTGGCCACGACCTCGGGCGTCGAGACCACGACCACGGTGGGCGCGCTTCTGCCCGGCGCCTTCGGCGCGGACCACATGGACCGCGGCTGAATGGAGGCGCGCGCGCTTCTCTCCGAGCTCCGCCGCGGCGAGGCGCCCACGGGCGATGCGCTCGCCTGGGCGGCGGAGGCGCTCGCCGACGGGCGGATGAGCGACGCGCAGGCCGGCGCCTTCGCCATGGGCATCTGCCGCATGGCGCTGCCCGAAAGCGCGCGCACGGCGCTCACGCTCGCCATGCGCGACAGCGGCGAGGTGCTGCGCTGGGATCTCGACGGCCCGGTGCTCGACAAGCACTCGACCGGCGGCGTGGGCGACTGCGTGAGCCTCGTCCTCGCGCCCGCTCTGGCGGCCTGCGGCGCCTACGTGCCGATGATCTCGGGGCGCGGGCTCGGCCACACCGGCGGCACGCTCGACAAGCTGGAGGCGATCCCGGGGCTCCGGGTCGATCTCGACGCCCAGCGCCTGCGGGAGACCGTGGCGCGGGCGGGTGCTGCCATCGTCGCGGCCTCGGCGCGGGTCGCCCCGGCCGATCGCCGGCTCTACGCCGTGCGCGACGTGACCGGCACGGTGGAAAGCCTCGATCTCATCACCGCCTCGATCCTGTCGAAGAAGCTCGCCGAGGGGCTCGATGGCCTCGTGCTGGACGTGAAGCTCGGCTCCGGCGCCTTCATGAAGACCCGCGAGGACGCCCGCGCGCTCGCCCGCGCCCTCGTCACCACGGCGACGGCGGCGGGCTGCCCCGCCACCGCGCTCGTCACCGACATGAGCCAGCCGGTCGCCCCCGCCCTCGGCAACGCGCTCGAGATGGCCAAGGTGATGCGCGCCCTGACCGGGCAGGAGGCGGGCGCGCTCGGCGCCCTGTCCGCCGCGCTCGGCGGCGAGCTTCTGGCCGGCGCAGGGCTCGCCACGGACGCTGCGGAAGGCGCGGCGCGCATCGCGGAGGCCATCTCGTCGGGCGCGGCGGCCGAACGCTTCGGCCGGATGGTGGCCCATCAGGGCGGCCCGGTGGCCTTCGTGGAGGAGTGGCCGCGCTTCCTGCCCGAGGCTCCGGTGATCCGCGAGGTGGCGGCCGGCGAGGCGGGCCATGTCGCCGTGATCGACGGGGAGGCGCTCGGCCTCGCCGTGGTCGATCTCGGCGGCGGCCGGAAGGTGGAAGGCGACCGGGTCGATCCGGCGGTGGGTCTTTCGGATGTGGTCCGCCTCGGCCAGCGCGTGGCGAAGGGCCAGCCCCTCGCCCGCGTCCATGCCGCCCGCGAAAGCCAGGCGGAGGCGGCGGTGCGCGCCGTGCGCGCGGCCGTCACGCTCGCCCCCGCGGCGCCCGAGCCGCCGCCGCTCGTCCACGAGAGGCTCGCGCCGTGACGCGCGCCTTCCTCGTGGTGATGGACAGCGTCGGCATCGGCGGCGCGCCGGACGCGGCGGAGTATTTCAACGGCGACGTGCCCGACACCGGCGCCAACACGGTGGCCCATGTCGCGCAGGCCTGCGCCCGCGGCGCGGCCGAGGAGGGGCGCAGCGGGCCGCTTTCGCTGCCGCACCTGGACGCGCTCGGCCTCGGCGCGGCGGTGCGGCTTGCGAGCGGGGCCGAGGCGCCGGGGCTCGGCGCGGAGCCTTCCGGGCTCTGGGGCGCGGCGACGGAGACGTCGCGTGGGAAGGACACGCCCTCGGGCCACTGGGAGCTCGCCGGCCTGCCCGTGCCCTGGGACTGGACCTATTTCCCCGATACCGAGCCCGCCTTCCCGGAAGAGCTCGTCGCCGAGGTGTGCCGGCTGGCCGGAACGGAGGGCATCCTCGGCAACCGCCACGCCTCGGGCACCGAGATCGTGGCCGAGCTCGGCGAGGCGCATCTGAAAACCGGCTGGCCGATCTGCTACACCGCGGCCGACAGCGTGTTCCAGATCGCCGCCCACGAGGAGGCGTTCGGCCTCGACCGGCTCTTGGCGCTTTGCGAGGCGCTGGCGCCGAGGCTCCATGCCATGCGCGTGGGCCGCGTCATCGCGCGACCCTTCCTCGGCGATCCCGAGGGCGGCTTCGCCCGCACCGCCAACCGGCGCGACTATGCCGTCGCGCCGCCCGAGCCGGTGCTCACCAAATGGGTGCAGGAGGCCGGCGGGCGCGTCATCGCCATCGGCAAGCTCGGCGACATCTTCTCGATGGCGGGCATCGACGCGCTGCGCAAGGGCACCGACGCCGAGCTCATGGACCATCTCGCCGACTGCATCGCCAAGGCGCCGGCGGGCAGCCTCACCTTCGCGAATTTCGTGGAGTTCGACCGCCTCTGGGGGCATCGCCGCAACGTCTCCGGCTACGCCCGCGCGCTCGAGTGGTTCGACGCGCGTCTCGGGCGGCTCCTGCCGCGGCTTGGCCCAGAGGATCTCCTGATCCTGACCGCCGATCACGGCAACGACCCCACCTGGGCCGGCACCGACCACACGCGGGAGCGCGTGCCCGTGCTCTGCGCGGGGGCGGCCACGGGCAGCGCGGGGCTCGTGGCCTTCGCGGACGTGGCCGCGAGCGTGGCGGCCCATCTGGGCGTGCCCGCCCGCGGCCCCGGGCGGAGCTTCCTGTGAGCCTCGCGGCGCTTCCGAAGGTGGAGCTGCACCTTCACCTCGAGGGCGCGGCGCCGCCGGAGTTCATCCGCCGGGTCGCGGCGGAGAAACGCGCCGACATCTCGCGGGCCTTCGGGCCGGACGGCGGTTATGCCTTCGCGGATTTCGCCCGCTTCCTCGAGGTCTACGAGGCCGCGACGAGCGTGCTGACGACGCCCGAGGCCTATCACCGTCTGACCCTCGCCGTGCTGGAGGCGAGCGCCGCCGCGGGCGTGATCTACACCGAGGCGTTCCTCAGCCCCGATTTCTGCGGCGGCGGCGACGTGGCCGCGTGGCGCGAGTATCTCGCCGCGATCCGCGAGGCGGCCGTGACCGCCCGGGCGCGCCACGGCATCGAGATGCGCGGCGTCGTCACCTGCATCCGCCATTTCGGCCCCGACACGGCGAAGCGCGCCGCGCTCTGCGCCGCCGAGACCACGGGCGATTTCGTCACCGGCTTCGGCATGGGCGGCGACGAACGGCGGGGGCGGCAGGGCGATTTCGCCTACGGCTTCGACATGGCGCGCGAGGCCGGGCTCGGCCTTACAACCCATGCCGGGGAATGGGCGGGCGCCCATTCGGTGCGCCAGGCACTCGACGATTTGCGGGTGGCCCGGATCGGCCACGGCGTCCGCGCCGTCGAAGACCCCGACCTCGTGGCGCGCCTCGCGGAGGGGCAGATCACGCTCGAGGTCTGCCCCGGCTCCAACGTGGCGCTGGGGCTCTACGCATCCGTCGCGGACCATCCCATCGCGGCGCTTCGCGCGGCGGGGGTGCCGGTGACCGTCTCCACCGACGACCCGCCCTTCTTCCGCACCGCCCTGACCGCGGAATACGCCGCGCTGCACGCGGCCTTCGGCTGGGAGGAGGAGGATTTCGCCGAGTTGAACCGCACGGCCCTCGGCGCCGCGTTCTGCGACGCGGAGACCCGCGTGCGGCTTCTGAAGCGGATCGGCGGCGCGGCCTGAACGGCCGTCATGTCCGGCCCCGACGCGGGGCAAGCGGGCGGGACGGCCGTTCGGGCGCCGCGCATCGGCGGTTTCCGCCGCGCGCGGGAGGCTCTAGAAAGGGGCCGACAACAGCGCAGGATCGCCCGATGACCGACACCGCCCGTCACGAAACCCTCACGATCGTCACGCATCCGCTGGTGCAGCACAAGCTCTCCCACATGCGGGACAAGAGCACCTCGACCGCGGGGTTCCGGCGCCTCCTGCGCGAGATCAGCCAGCTTCTGGCCTACGAGGTCACCCGCAACCTGCCGCTCACGACGATGCCGATCGAGACGCCGATGGAGGAGATGGACGCGCCGGTGCTCGCCGGCAAGAAGCTCGCGCTGATCTCGATCCTGCGGGCGGGCAACGGGCTCCTCGACGGGGTGCTCGAACTCGTGCCCTCCGCGCGGGTGGGATTTGTCGGGCTCTACCGCGACGAGGAGACGCTGCAGCCCGTCCAGTACTACTTCAAGGTGCCCGACGGGCTCGGGGACCGGACGGTGATCGTGGTGGACCCGATGCTGGCCACGGGCAATTCCTCGGCCAAGGCGATCGACCTGCTGAAGGAGGCCGGCGCGCGGGACGTGCGATTCCTCTGCCTGCTCGCCGCCCCCGAGGGCGTGGAGCGGATGCGCGAGGCGCATCCCGACGTGCCGGTGATCACGGCGGCGCTAGACGAGCGGCTGAACGAGAAGGGCTACATCGTGCCGGGGCTTGGGGATGCCGGGGATCGCATGTACGGCACAAAATGAGGGAGATATCCCCGTGATGCTGGGGATGCGCGCTTTACGAAGCGCCGATCTTGGGGCATCCTCACGTCAAGCTTGAGGGGGCCGCCATGTCATTCTGCCGATCGCTGCCCGCAGCCGCCGTCGCGTTCTGCGTCCTGTTCACCGCCACGCCGGGCCTGTCCCAGGCGCTGCGCGACGCCGGCCCGCCGGCCGAACTGCCGCCGGCATCCTTTGACGGGCGCGAATATGTCGACAGCCGGGGCTGCGTCTACATCCGCGCGGGACTCGACGGAAACGTCACCTGGGTGCCCCGCGTCACCCCCGACCGCCAGCACATCTGTGGCGCGGAGCCCACCTTCGCCCAGGCCGCCCCGGCGGCACCCCCCCAGACCGAGCCGCAAGTCGCCGAAGCCGCGGAAGAGCCCGTCAGCACAGCGCCCGTAGCCGACGCGCAACAGGCCGCGGAGGACCGGCGCGCGGCCACCGCCCAGCGACAGGCGGAAGCGCGCCGGCAGGCCGAGGCGCGCCGCGCCGCGGCGGCACGGCAGGCCGAGGCCCGGCGCAAGGCGGAGGCGCGGCGGCAGGCCGAACTCTCGGCGCAGCTGCGCGCCTCGGCGGGAAAGCGCGTGCGGATCCTCACCTGCGATGCGGTGGCGGAGCGCGGCGGCGCCAGGGTGGCCGCGGCGAACGGCGTGCGCCGGCGCTGCGGGCCCGGCGCCGCGGCGAAAACCGGCCGCGTCGCGGACCTGGGCGGCCATCGCCGCGAGATGCCCGGCCACAGCACGACGATCATCTACCGGACCGCGGACGGGCGCACCGTTTCCGGCAAGGCCCGCATCGTTCCGCGCCGCGTCTACCAGGCCGCGGACGCATCGCACCGGCGCGTCCGGGTGCCCGAGGGCTACAAGCCGGCCTGGCAGGACGACCGGCTGAACCCGCAGCGTGGAGAGCGGACGGCGGAAGGACGTGCGGCGATGCGCCTGGTCTGGACGGACACCGTGCCGCGGCGCCTCGTCGATCCCCGCACCGGCCGCGATGTCAGGGACCGGAATCCGGAGCTCTTCTACCCCTTCACCGACATGGAAACGCAGGAGGCGTACCTGTCGATGCGGGGCCGGGTTCTCGTGCTGAAAGCCGCCGACGGGCGGGTGAAGCTGGTGCCGCGACGCGATGCGGACGCCGCCGCCGGCACCGTCTCGAGTCGCTCCGCGGCCGCGGTTCGCCGCCCCGCGACGCAGGGCGGGGACGGGTTCGGCACGCTCGATCACCGCTACCTTCAGATCGGGCTCTTCGGCAGCCGCGACGAAGCCTACGCCGCCGGGCGGCAGCTTGCCGGGCTGGGGATGACCGTGCGGTTCGGCACGCTCGTGCGCGGAAGCGAGCGGACGCCGACCCTCGTCGCCGGCCCGTTCGCCGATGCCGCCGGCCTGTCGCGCGCCGCGCAAAGCGCCCGCGCCGCGGGCATGGACCACATCGTCCCGCGGCGCTGAGCGCGCCGTTCCTTGGTCAGTTGCCGCAGATTGCCTGCAGGCGCAGCCAGTCCGGGTCGCCGAGCACCGGGCGCGGCGTGATCCCCGCGTCGGGGTCCGCCTCGACGAGGCCGAGCACGCTTTCGCCCGTCACGTCGCGGGCGAAGGCGTAAGGCGTGCTGCTGATCCCGGCGGCCTGAAACGCCGCGAGCAGCGCCTCGTCGGGAACCGGTGCGGGCTCGGCGGACAGAAGCGTTTCGGTGTGCCGCTCGAGCAGCGGCTCCGGCAGCGTCCCGGTCGTCAGAAGCCGCAGGCTCGCTCCCATCCCGCCCTCGGACAGCAATCGGCGCAGCGGATCGCCCCGGGCCTCTCGCACCGCCTCGGCCAGCACGTAACCGGCCGTGACATCCGGCTGGTCGGGACCCTCGACCAGGGCCCGCCCGAGCAGGATCCTTCCGCCGGGCAGGTGCGCCGTGACCGCGGGCGCGTCGCTCAGCACGACGAGATCGCGGCGGCGCGTCTCGCCCAGCACACGGGCGGCCAGCCGCTGCAACGCGGCGACACCCTCGGGATCGTTGCAGGGCGCGCCCGCGACCCGGCCGACATGACCCAGAAGCGCCGCGCCGATCTCGGCGCGCTTGGCCTCTGGAACCACCGAAACCGTGTGCCCGAGCAGCGCGCCGGGAAGCCACACGGCCCCGAATGCGAGGATCGCGAGCGCGCTGCCGAGCCCGGCGGCAAGGCGAAGCCGGCCGCGCTGCGGGCGGCGTCGGTCGATCGAGCGCATGAGCCGCCCGATCGCGTCGATCATCACCGTTTCATCGGCGGGCAGTTCCAGCTCCTCGTCCGGATCGCCGTCGGGATGGAAGATCGCCGGAAGCTCGCCCGGATTGGCCCGCGCCACCGCCGCGAGCGACCAGTGCGCGAGCGGCCGGTCGGACATGTCCGTGATGGTCAGCGTGGCATCGCCGAGCGAGACGATCACGTCACGGCGCTGCGACGCGGCATCCGCACGCCACACCCCCGAGGCCTCGAGCCTCTCGAACTCCTCGAGCGCGGTCATGGGGGCTGCCCGGCCTCCTTCTGCGTGTTGGCGCAACGGTATCACGCTTCGCGCGCGAGGAGCAATCTGCCCCCCGGCCCCGCCATTGCACACCGTCCGGCGATGGGCCATGACGGTTTCATGACGCCCGGTCTTCTCGCGCTCTTCGTCCATGTCTTCACCGCCACCGGCGCGGTCTTCGCCATGCTCGCAATGCTGGCGGCGGCCGATGCCGACTGGCCCATGATGTTCCTGTGGCTCGTGGTGGCCTTCGCGGTGGACGGCGTGGACGGCCCGCTCGCCCGCCGCTACCACGTCAAGCGGAACGCACCGCGCTTCGACGGCGAACTGCTCGACCTGATCATCGACTACCTGACCTACGTCTTCATCCCGGCCTTCGCCCTTTTCAAGTCGGACCTGCTGCCGGGATGGACGGGCTGGGTGGCGATCATCCTCATCACCTTCGCCTCCGCGCTCTACTTCGCGGACACCCGGATGAAGACGGAAGACAAGTCCTTCTGCGGATTTCCCGGCGCCTGGAACATGGTCGCGCTGGTGCTTTTCGCGGTACGGCCGGATTTCTGGGCGATCCTCGGACTGGTCAGCGTGCTTGCGGTGGCGATGTTCCTGCCGGTGAAATTCGTCCACCCGGTGCGCACCCGGCGCTGGCGCGCGGTGACCCTGCCGGTGGCGCTTGCATGGACCGGATTCGCGGGCTGGGCGGCCTGGGTGCAGTTCGACCCCGAGACATGGGCGCACTGGGGCCTGATCGTCTGCTCGGTCTATCTGCTGGGGGCGGGAGCCGCGCAGCAGATCCTGCCGGCCCGCCGCTGACGGCGTCTGGACGCGGCGCGACGGAACGGGCATGCCCCACGGCATGCAGCCCGCCGCAAACCCCGCGCTCGCCGCGCTTCTGACCACAGCCGCCGCGGCCTTCGCGGCCGGCACGACGCTTCTGGCCAAGGCGCTGGGCGCGGGCGCGCTCGGCCCCGAGCTTCATCCGCTGCAGATCAGCCACGGGCGCTTCGTCTTCGCGCTGCTCGCCATCGGCCTCGCGGCGCTGGTGCTGCGCCCGCGCCTCATGCGACCGGACCTGTCCACCCACGCGGTGCGCTCGCTTTGCGGCTGGGGCGGCGTCACGCTCATGTTCGCGGCGGCGGCCCACATCCCGCTCGCCGACGCGACCGCGATCAGTTTCCTGAACCCGGTCTTCGGGATGCTCCTCGCCATCCCGCTGCTGGGCGAGCGGGTGGGCCGCATCCGCTGGGCCGCCGCGCTGATCGCGCTTGCCGGCGCGGCCATCCTCCTGCGGCCGGGGCCGGAAAGCTTTCGCCCGGCCGCCCTGCTCGCCCTCGGTGCGGCGCTCGCCATGGGGCTCGAGCTCATCTTCATCAAGCGCCTCGCCGGCCGGGAGCCGCCGCACCAGATCCTTCTCGTGAACAACGCGATCGGGCTTGCGATCTCCTCCGTCGCGGCGATCTGGATCTGGGTCGCGCCGTCGCCCGCGCAATGGGCGGCGCTCGCCGGGATCGGGGTGCTCATGGCCGGGGCCCAGGCCTGCTTCGTCAACGCGATGGCCCGCGCCGACGCGAGCTTCGTCGCGCCCTTCTTCTACGCCGCGCTGATCTTCGCCGCGCTTTACGACGCGGCCGTGTTCGGGGTGCGGCCGGACGCGGTGTCCGTGGCCGGGTCCGCGGTGATCGTCGCGGGCGCCGCGCTACTCGCCTGGCGCGAGGGCCGCCGCCGGGCGCCGCCGCCGCCGGTCATGCCTTCAGCCGGTATCCCGTCCGGAAGAGGACCCAGCACAGAAGACTGACCACGAGTGTCGCGCCGCCACAGATCACCAGCCCGAGCGCGGGCGAGCTGTCGGACACGCCGATGATCCCGTAGCGCGCCCCGTCGATCAGGTAGAAGACCGGGTTCACATGCGTGATCTCCCACATGACGGGCGGCAGGGCCTCCACCGAGTAGAAGGTGCCCGACAGGAAGGCGAGCGGCGTGATGACGAAATTGGTGATCGCGGCCATCTGGTCGAACTTCTGGGCGAAGAGACCCGCAAGCAGCCCCAGCCCGCCCAGAAGGGCCGAGCCCAGCACCACGAAGCCGAGCGCCCAGACGGGATGCGCCACGCCGAGGCCCAGGAAAAGCAGGTATCCCGCACCGATCGAAAGCGCCACGAAAAGGCCGCGGGCCACCGCGCCGGCCAGGTAGCCGATCACCATCTCCCCCGCCGAGAGCGGCGGCATCAGCGTGTCCACGATATTGCCCTGCACCTTCGACACCACGAGCGAGGACGAGGAGTTCGCGAAGGCGTTCTGGATCACCATCATCATCAGGATGCCGGGCGCGATGAAGGTGGTGAAGGCCACGCCCATCACCTCGCCCCGGGTGGGGCCGATGGCGATGGAGAAGATCACCATGAAGAGACCCGCGGTGACCAGGGGCGCCATGAGCGTCTGCAACCAGACCGCAAGAAAGCGCTGGATCTCGCGCAGCGACAGCGTCCAGAGACCGAGCCAGTTGACTCTTCCGAACCGCCGCACCCCCATGCCGTGCGCACCCGTCCCGCTCATGCCGATCTCCCTTTGGCTTTGCCGCCCCCGCGGGCGAGTCGCGGCCTTGTAACCCGCTCGCGAAGGGTTAGAATAGAGGTCCGACCGGAAAGAGGCGGGCGGCGCGGCGACGCGACCGCCCCTTTCATTGCATTACTCCGAGGAAACCGCATGTCCTGGACCGAGGAACGCGTCGAGCTGCTGAAGAAGATGTGGAGCGAGGGCCAGTCCGCCTCCCAGATCGCCAAGGAACTTGGCGGCGTGACCCGCAACGCGGTGATCGGCAAGGTGCACCGGCTGGGCCTGTCGAACCGCGCCGGCGCCGCGACGGCGGCGGCGGCGGCCGCGGCGCCGCAGCCCGCCGCGGACGCAAAACCGGCCAAGGCGCCCAGGGCCGACACGCCCAAGGCCGACGCCAAGGCCAGGCCCGCCGCGCAGCCCGAGCCGAAACCGGTCGAGGCGGAGCCCGCCGCGCCGCCGCAGCCGGCGGAGCCCGCCGCGCCGCCGCAGGTCGCGCGCAAGGCGATCGTGCCCGCGGGCCAGCCGCTGCCGCCGCAACCCTCGGCCAACGAGATCAGCCCCGAGGCGCTCGCCCGCGTGTCCGAGATCGAGAAGAAGGCGCGCAAGCTCACGCTGATGGAATTGACGGAACGCACCTGCAAGTGGCCCGTGGGCGACCCCGCGACAGAGAATTTCTGGTTCTGCGGCCTTCCCGTCCAGCCCGGCAAACCCTATTGCGAGGCGCATGTCAGCGTGGCCTTCCAGCCGATGAGCTCGCGCCGCGACCGGCGGCGATAGCACCGGGGCCGGCTCTGGCCGGCCGCCCTCTCACGTCATTCTTTGAAGACCACTCCGCGTGTCACCGGGGCCGGAAGATGGCCTCGAGGGCGCGAAGCCGCGTGGCAAGGCGCTTGGAAGCGCCTTGCGCGGCGCCTTGTGCCGGCGGGCCGCGGCATCCTATATGCGCCCTCATGACAACGAACCCGCCCGATCTGCGCCCCGACCTCGCCCGCGCCTGCCTGACCGAGGCGCGGCGCGCCGACCAGCCGACCATCGGCATGGTCTCGCTCGGCTGTCCCAAGGCGCTGGTGGACAGCGAGCGCATCCTCACGCGGCTCAGGGCCGAGGGCTATGGCATCTCGCCGGAGTATGCTGGGGCGGACGCGGTCATCGTGAACACCTGCGGTTTTCTGGATAGCGCCAAGGCGGAGAGCCTCGACGCGATCGGCGAGGCGCTGAAGGAAAACGGCCGGGTGATCGTCACCGGCTGTCTCGGCGCCGAGCCCGATTACATCACAGGCACGCACCCCAAGGTTCTCGCCGTCACCGGGCCGCACCAGTACGAACAGGTGCTGGACGCCGTGCATGCCGCCGTGCCGCCCGCGCCGGACCCGTTCGTCGACCTGCTGCCGGCTTCGGGCGTGACGCTCACGCCCCGGCATTACAGCTATCTCAAGATCTCCGAGGGCTGTAACCACAAGTGCCGCTTCTGCATCATCCCCGACATGCGCGGAAAGCTCGCCTCGCGCCCGCACCGCGCCGTGATGCGCGAGGCCGAGAAGCTGGTCGAGGCCGGAGTGAGGGAGCTTCTCGTCATCAGCCAGGACACCTCCGCCTACCTGACGGACGCGGAGCGGCTGGGAGAGGAGGCCCCGATCACGCGTCTTGCCCGCGATCTGGGATCTCTCGGCGCATGGGTGCGCCTGCATTACGTCTATCCCTACCCGCATGTCCGCCAGCTGATCCCGCTGATGGCGGAGGGGCTCGTGCTTCCCTATCTCGACATCCCGTTCCAGCACGCCCATCCCGAGACGCTCAGGCGCATGGCGCGCCCCGCGGCCGCCGCAAGGACGCTCGACGAGATCGCCGCCTGGCGGAAGGTCTGCCCGGATCTGGCGCTCCGCTCCACCTTCATCGTGGGCTATCCGGGCGAGACCGAGGAAGAATTCCAGACCCTGCTCGACTGGCTGGAGGAGGCGCGGCTCGACCGCGTGGGGTGCTTCAAGTACGAGAACGTCGCCGGCGCCCGATCGAACGCCCTGCCCGACCACGTTCCCGAAGAGGTCAAGGCCGACCGCTGGAACCGCTTCATGGAAAAGGCGCAGGCGATCTCCGAGGCGAAGCTCGCGGCGCGGGTCGGGCAGCGCATGGAGGTGATCGTGGACCTCGTCGAGGACGACGCCGCCACCTGCCGCACGAAGGCCGACGCGCCCGAGATCGACGGATGCCTCTTCATCGACGAGGGGCACGAGCGGCTTTCGCCCGGCGACATCGTCACCGTCGAGGTGGACGAGGCGGGCGAGTACGATCTTTGGGGCAGGATCGCATGAGCCGCGACGCACCGACGCGCGCCCTTGCCGCCGCCGGATCGCGCGACATCTCCGGCTCATGACGAGCGAAAACGATACCCGCGTGCTCTACAACGCCGAGTGCCCGGTCTGCTCCTTCGAGATCGGCCATTACCGCGACTACGCCGAGGCGCGCGACCTGCCGATCCGGTTCGACGACCTGAACGGCCCGGAGCGCGCCCAATGGGGGCTGTCGGAGGACGCCGCGGCGCGGCGGCTCTACGTCCTGAAGGACGGCACGCTGCACGGCGGGCTCGACGCGTTCCTCGTGCTCTGGCGGCAGATGCCCCGTTACCGCTGGCTCGCACGGATGGTCGCGCTGCCGGGCGTGCGCCAGGCGGCCTCCGCGCTTTACGACTATGTGCTCGCCCCGCTCATCTACCGGTGGCATCTGCGCCGAAACGCGCGCGCCCGCGCCTGAGGCGGCTTGCATCGCCGCCGCGCCTCGCCGAAGAACGCGGGCATGGCGAAGCTCCATTTCCATTACTCGACCATGAACGCCGGCAAGTCGACGCTGCTCTTGCAGGCGTCGCACAACTACCGCGAACGGGGCATGGACACCTATCTTCTGACGGCGGCCCTCGACACGCGCGCGGGCCGGCGACGCATTGGCTCGCGCATCGGCATCGGATCCGAGGCCGATACCTACGCGCCGGGCGAGGACCTTGAGGCGAAGATCGCGGCACGGCGCACCGCGGGCCCGCTCGCCTGCGTCTTCGTGGACGAGGCCCAGTTCCTGGAGCCGGACCAGGTCTGGCAACTCGCGCGCGTGGTGGACGATCTCGACCTGCCGGTCATGTGCTACGGGCTGCGCGTCGATTTCCGGGGCGAGCTTTTCCCGGGCTCCGCGGCGCTTCTGGCGCTGGCCGACGAGATGCGGGAGGTGCGCACGATCTGCCATTGCGGGCGAAAGGCCACCATGGTCGTGCGCCGGGGCGCGGATGGGGCGGCGCTGACCGAGGGCGCACAGGTTTGCATCGGCGGCAACGAGACCTACGTCTCCCTATGCAGGCGCCATTGGCGGGAAGAGATGGGCGACCGCCGTCTCTGATCCCCGCGCCGGGAAATCCACACGAGCGAAAGGAGGCCCAATTGGACCGCCTGAGCATCTTTCTCACCCTCCCAAGCGGCCCCGTCGCCGCCGGCAGCCTCGTGATCGCGGTGCTGAGTCTGGGCTACTACAACTGGCTCGCGATCGGCATCGCGGCCGCGATCGGCTTCGCGCTGGCGTGGCCCACGGCCTACCTGATCTCCCGCAGGATCAAGCGCCGCGACCCGGACTGGAAGCCCGACGCCGAGCCCGGAGATTACGGCCCGCTGCCGCCCCGCGACGCGCCGGAGGTCTAGGGCGAAGAAAGGTTTTCGATCGAAAACCTTTCGCCGTGCACAAGCCCGAGAGACCCGCCGCGAAGGTTCGATCGAACCTTCGCGCTAAACGGGGTTGGGCACGTCCCGCCCGTCGAAGAACGCGACAAGGTTGTCCACCGCCATCAGCCCCATCGATTCCCGAACCTCGAGGGCGGCCGTGCCGAGATGCGGCAGCAGCGTGACGTTCTCCAGCGCGTTGAGCGCCGCGGGCACCTTGGGCTCGCGTTCATAGACGTCGAGCCCGGCGCCGGCGATCTCGCCCGCCTGGAGCGCCGCGATCAACGCGTCCTCGTCCACGATGTCGCCCCGCGCGATGTTGACAAAATGCGCATGGCGCGGCATCGCCGCGAACACCTCGGCGCCGATCATGTGGCGGGTCTCTGCCCCGCCCGGCAGCGCGACGACCAGAACATCGACCGTTTCCGCCAGCGTCGTGAGCGTGTCGCAGCGGCGCGCCGGGAAGTCGAGGTCCCGCGCGGAGCGGTTGAAATAGGCGACCTCCATCCCGAAGCCATGATGGCAACGCCGCGCGATGGCCTGCCCGATCCGGCCCATGCCGACGATGCCCGCGCGTTTGCCGGTGACGTGGAGGCCCAGCATCTGCGTCGGATGCCAGCCCTCCCACATGCCCGCACGCACCATCCGCTCGCCTTCGGACGCGCGGCGACAACTCATCAGGATCAGCATCATGCCGATGTCGGCGGTGGCATCCGTGACCGCGCCGGGCGTATTGGTCACGGCAAGGCCGCGCGCCCGGGCCGCCTCGACGTCGATGTGGTTGTAGCCCACTCCGAAATTGGCGAGGATCCGGCAGCGCGGTTGCGTGAACTCTGCGAAGACCTCTTCGGAATACCGGTCGCCGAGCGTGGGCAGCACACCGTCGTATAGCACCAGGGACGACCGCATCTCGGCCACGCTCATGGGCGCCGTGTTCCGGCGCACCTCCACCTCGAAGCGGTCGGTCGCGGCCTCGATCACGCGGTCTGGCAGCGGGCGGGTGATCAGGATGCGGGTCATTGCACGCGCTCTCCGTTGGGAACCGGCCGATCCGGCGAGACGAGGACGATGGCGCCATCGGCGTCCGCGAAACCCAGCACCAGCACCTCCGAGAGGAACCGGCCGATCTGCCGCGGCGGGAAATTCACCACGGCCGCGACCTGCCGCCCGGGCAGGGTATCGGGATCGTAATGCACTGTGATCTGCGCCGAGCTTTTCCGTTCCCCGATCTCCGGCCCGAAATCGATCCAGAGCTTCACGGCCGGCTTCCGCGCTTCGGGGAAGGGGGCCGCGCGGGTCACGGTGCCCACGCGGATATCGACGGCAAGGAAGTCGTCCATGCCGATCTCAGCCATCGCGCAGTTCCCGCGAGCGGCGCGCCGCCGCCGAAACGCTGCGGCGCAAGAGCGGACGCAGGCCCGCCGCCTCGTCCATCAGGACCGAAAGCCCCGCCTCGGTCGTGCCGCCCGGGCTCGTGACGTTGCGGCGCAGCTGGTCCGGCGCCTCCTCGGCAGCCTCGGCGAGCGCGCCGGCCCCGGCGACCGTGCCCTTGGCAAGCTCCATCGCGAGCGCGGGCGGCAGGCCCTCGGCCTCCCCCGCGGCGGCGAGCGCCTCGATCATGTGGAAGACGTAGGCGGGACCCGACCCGGAGACGGCGGTCACCGCGTCCATCTGGTCTTCGCTGTCCAGCCGGACGACCTTGCCCACCGCCGAGAGCAGCACCTCCGCCCGGTCGAGCGCCGCCCGGCCCGCCACGGCATTGCCGACGATGGCGGTGATGCCCCGGCCCACGGCCGCGGGCGTGTTCGGCATGGCGCGCACGACCGGCGTTCCCGGGCCGAGCGCATCCTCGAAGAAACGGATCGGCGTGCCGGCCGCGACCGACACGAAAAGCGTCTCGCCCCCCGCGTAGCCCTCGAGCACGGGAAGCGCGTCGCGCATCATCTGGGGTTTCACGGCCACGAGGGCGACCGCGGGCGGCGCCGCCGGCATCTCGTTCAGGTGCACGCCCTGCCGCGTCAGCCAGTCGGACGGGTTCGGGTCCGTGACCCAGACCGCCTCCGGCGGCAGCCCGCGGGACAGCCACCCCGCGAGCATCGCGGACCCCATCTTGCCGCAGCCCAGAAGGACGAGGCCGCGCCGCGCGATGTCGTCGAAGTCCATCGGCCCTCCGCCAGTTCCCGCCGCCAGGCCCCGGTTTTACGCGCGGCCGTAGGCCTCGGCAATGGCGACCTGCAGCGCCTGCGGCGGGGTCTTGTCACCCCAAAGCACGAGCTGGAAGGCCGGGTAGTAGCGCTCGGCCGACAGTACCGCGGCGGTGATCATGGTGTCGATCTGCTCGGGGCTCGCCACCTGCTCGCCGGCGAGAACGAGGCCGTAGCGGTAGACCATGAGCTTCTGCGCCTGCCACCATGTGAAGGCCCCGGCCCAGCAGCGATCGTTGACGAGGTTGAGCGTCTCGTGAAGCGCCGGCAGGCGCTCCGCAGGGGGCTCCATCTCGAAGGTGCAGATCATCCGCAGCGTCTCGTCATAGGCCGACCAGGCCAGCGTGATGGAGTAGGTGCGCCACTGCCCCTCGACCGCCATGGCGATCTGGTCTTCCGCGATGCGGTCGAAATCCCAGTCGTGGTGCTCGGCCAGGTGCTCGACGATGTCGATGGGGTGAATGTCTTCTTCCAGGAACTGCTCGGACACGGACATGGGGCCACCTCTCTGCCTGTGCGCCGGGGCAAGCCCGCCCCAAGCGCTTGGTGCCTGCTCAAGGAAAAGCGGTTCATGGCCGCTTGCCTCCCCAAATATGGTGCTGCGTGCATGATGGGCTGTAAAGCGATATTTTCGTGAACACCCCAAGAAGTTGGGGGGCAAGGGATCGCCTACCGCAATAAAGGGCGGTGCGCCGCACGCGCCGACGATCTGGAAGTTGCCCGCGGCGGCGCCCGCACGGGGGTGCAATCAGGGCGTGGCCCGCCGGGGCGGCCCGCGTCTTGCGCGGCGCCGGTTCACGCGGGCGACGGGGCGCCGGCCGCGGCCACCGCCCGCTTCTCGCGCGGCTCGCCGAGGATCAGCATGGCCGGCGTCAGCACCAGCGTCAGCACCGTGGCCACCGTCAGGCCCCCCGCCACCGCCGCGCTCAGCTCCGTCCACCACTGGGTGGAGGGCGCGCCGTAGACGATCTCGCGGCCGACGAACTCGATCTTGAGCCCGATCACCATCGGCATCAGGCCGAGCGCGGTGGGCACCGAGGTCAGCACGACGGGGCGGAGACGTTGCGCGCCCGCGCGCAGCGCCGCCTCGAGCGGGCTCTGCCCCGCCCGTTTCAGGTCGTTGTAGGTGTCGATGAGGACGATGTTGTTGTTCACGACGATGCCGGCCAGCGCGATGACCCCGATGCCGCCCATCACCACGCCGACGGGCCGTCCGGTGACGACGAGCCCCAGAAGCACACCGGCCACCGAGAAGACGATCGCCGACATCACCACGAAGGCCTGGTAGAAGCTGTTGAACTGCGTCACCAGCACCGTGAACATCAGCGCGATGGCGACCGCGAAGGCGATGCTGAGGAATTGCATGGCGTCCTGCTGCTCCTCGGCCTCGCCGCCGAAGGACCAGGTGACCGAGGGCGGCAGATCCGCGCCCTCAAGCGCCGAGCGCAGCGCGGTGATCTGGTCGTTGACCAGTAGTCCCGGCGCCACGTCCGCCTCGACGGTGACGACGCGGTTTCGGTCCACACGCTTGATCGTGCCGGTGCGCGGGACCGGATCGAAACTCACGAAATTGCCGATGGGCACGAGCCCGGACGAGGTCGGCACGCGCAGGCCGCGCAACTCCTCGAGGCTGCGGGCCGAGGCGGGAAACCGCACGCGGATGTCCACCGAACCGTCGGCGTAGTCGGGGCGGTAGTCGGCCACGGTGATGCCGCGCGTCAGAAGCTGCACGGCCTGTCCGAGCAGCGTCACGTCCGCGCCGAAACGCGCGGCCTCGCTGCGGTCCACGCGCAGCGCCCATTCGACACCCGGCAACGGGCGCGAGTCGGAGATGTCGGTGAAGCCGCCGATCCGCGCCATCTCAGCCAGCACCGTCTCGACGGCCCGCGCCTGCGTCTCGGGATCGGCCACGCGCAGCTCCAGCTGCACCGGCTTGCCCTGGCTCGGGCCCTGCTCCTGCGTCTGGACCTGCACGGCGATGCCGGGGATCTCGGCCATCTCGGCGCGGATGTCGGTGCCGATCTCCGCCGCGGGGCGGCGGGTGTCCCACTCGGCAAGCTCGAGCTGAATCGTGCCGATCACCTCCTCGTCGTCGCGCTGCCCGCCGCCGGTGCGGGCATAGACCGAGGCGATCTCGTCGCGGGACACGAGCCGCCGCTCCGCTTCGCGCACCAGCGCGTCCTGCTCGTGGATCGAGAAATTGTCGCGGGCGCGCACGGTGACCTGCATGAAATCCGGCTCGGGCGAGGGAAAGAAGCTGATGCCCCGTCCGAACTCGCCGTAGAGCGCGAAGGCGCCCAGCAGCACCGCGAGCGCGAAGCCCAGCGTCGTGCCCGGCCGCAGCACCGCCCGCTCCACGAAGCGGGCATAGCGCCCCGTCCAGCCGCCCGCGCGGCGCGGGTCGCCGCGTTCGGCCGCCTCCAGCGCGGCCTTCTCGGAGGCGGTCTGCGGCTGCACCCGCCCGATCAGCCCGCCGAGGACCGGGATGAAGATCAGCGCCATCGCGAGCGATGCCGTGAGCGTCAGGATCACGGTGATCGGCAGGTATTTCATGAATCCGCCCACCGTGCCCGTCCAGAACAGGAGCGGGAAGACCACGCTGAGCGTGGTGATCGCCGAGGCGATCACGGGCCAGGCCATGCGCGTGGCGGCGAAGGCGTAGGCCTCGGGCGGGGCAAGCCCTTCCTGAAGCTTCCGGTCCGCGAGTTCGGTGGTCACGATGGCGCCGTCCACCAGCATCCCCACGACGAGAATCAGCGAGAACAGGACCACGATGTTCATCGTGTAGCCCATCGCCCAGAGCACGCCGACGCCGGTGAGGAACGCGCCCGGTATCGCCAGCCCCACCAGAAGCGCCGACCGCAGCCCCAGCGCCCACACCACCACCACCATGACAAGGATCACGGCCGTGATGACGTTGGCCTGCAGGTCGCCCAGCACCTCGCGCACCTGCTCGGACTGGTCCTGCCGGTACTCCACGCGCAGCGAGTCGGGCCAACCCGCGCGGGCCTCCGCCACGGCGGTCTTCACGTCCTCCACCGTCTCGATGATGTTGGCGCCCACGCGCTTCTTCACCTCGAGCGCAAGGGCCGGCTGCCCGTCGATCCGCGCGAAGCTCGTCGGATCCTCGAAGCTGCGGCGGATCGTGGCCACGTCGGCGAAGGTCACGACGGTGTCGCCGCGCACCTTCACGGGCAGGTCCATCACGTCCTGGACGTTCTCCACGAGGCCCGGCACCTTGAGCACGATGCGCCCCGCCCCGGTCTCGATCGCGCCCGCGGCGACCAGGCGGTTGTTGCGCTGGATCTGGCCGATGAGCTCGTCGAAGGAAATGTTGTAGGTCTCGAAGACGGTCGGATCGATCTCGACCTCGAGAAGCTCGTCGCGCGCGCCGCCCACATCCACCTCGAGCACGCCCGGCAGTGCCTCGATGCGGTCCTGCAGGCGCTCCGCCAGCTCGTTGAGGGTACGTTCGGGAACCGGCCCCGAGAGGATCACCGTCAGGATCGGGAAGAGCGCCGTGTTGACCTCGTTGACCGAGGGCTCCGTGGCGTCGGAGGGCAGGTCGGCCTTGGCGCGGTCCACCGCCTCGCGGACCTCGTCGAGCGCCTCGCCGCTGTCGAAGCCCGGGTCGAACTCCATCGTGACCGAGGCATAGCCCTCGCCCGCGCTGGCCTGCATCTCCTTCACCCCGTCGATGGAGGCGAGTTCCGTCTCGAGCGGGCGGACGAGCAGGCGTTCGGAATCCTGCGGCGCGATCCCCTCGAGCGTGGTGACGACGTAGACCACCGGGATCGGCACCTCCGGCGCGCTTTCCTTGGGGATCTGGACATAGGCGACCGTTCCGAAGGCCAGCAGGAACACGAGCGTCATGACGACGACCCGCGTGCGGGCGAAGGCGGCGTCGATCACGCTCATTCCGTGTCGTCCCCGGCCATGGCGGGGCGCACGTCCTCGGGCGCGCGGGAGACCGCGGCCTCGGATTCGGGCCGTGGCGCGACCTTTTCGCCCGCGTTCACGAAGCCCTGCCCCACGGTGATGATCCGCGCCTCGGCGGGCAGGCCCGAGACCCAGACACCGTCCGTCTCGGCGCGGACGATCTCGACCGGATGGAAGGCGACGCGATCGTCCTCCTCGACGACCTTGACCCCGAGCCGGCCATCGGGATCGAGCGACAGGATCGCAGGGGACAGGAAATGCGCCTCCACCTCGCCCGTGGGAACGCGGACGCGCGCGCTCAGCCCCGCGGGGATCGCGCCATCGGCGTTTTCCACCTCGATCTCGGCTGCGAAGGTGCGGGTCTCGGCGTCGGCCGCCGCGGCGACGAAGCTGACCGTGCCGGGCCGCGTCTCGCCCGTGATGAACCGGACCTCGGCCGCCTGGTCCTTCTGCACGCCCGCGAGGATCTGCTGGGGCACGCGAACGGTGACGGTGAGCGGGTCCAGATCGACCACGCGCGCCACCGCCCCGCCGGCCTGCACG
The DNA here is from genome assembly GCF_041365715.1 of Rhodosalinus sp. FB01. Taxonomy (NCBI): domain Bacteria; kingdom Pseudomonadati; phylum Pseudomonadota; class Alphaproteobacteria; order Rhodobacterales; family Paracoccaceae; genus Rhodosalinus; species Rhodosalinus sp. FB01. Next base: position 303,035 of record NZ_JBGFSH010000002.1, read on the forward strand.
AATTCCCCGCTCTCGACCGTCAGCGCCTCGAGCCGCCCGTCGAAGGGCGCGCGGATCGCCGTGTCGCGCAGCGCCTCCCGCGCGGAGGCGAGTTGCGCCTCGGCGGCGGCGAGCGCGGCGCGGGTTTCCGCGACCCGGTCCACGGTCGCGACGCCACGCTCCAGTAGCGTCTCGGCATTCTCGTAGTCCCGCCGCGCGCGGGCGAGTTCCTCTTCCGCGCGGGCCAGATCGGCTTCGCGCTGCGCGGGGGCGATGCGCGCGATCACGTCGCCGGCGCGAACGTCCGCGCCCTTGCGCACCGGCACCTCGGCCACGCTGCCGGAGGTTTCGGCACGCACCTGCGTATCGCGCTCGGGCACGCCCTCGCCTTCGGCCACGAAGACCGTGGTCACGGACTCCGCGCGTGACGCGCGCACCGCCACGCTGACCGCCTCGGGCGCGGCGTCGCGCCCGGGCGCGGCCGCCTCGTCGCCGCTGGAACCGGGCAGCAGGTAGCCGCTGCCCATCCACGCCACGAGCGCGACGACCAGGAGCGCCGCCAGCCATTTCGAGCGGCGAGAGCCCGGATCGTCGTCGAAACGAAGCCGTTCGGCCCCGCCGCCGCTGTTGTCGTCGCTGGCAGTCATGTCGGTCCCGGGTTGATGCGAGTCGCCTCGCGTTTACCACCGCCCACCCGGGCCGGTCACGCGGAACCACGCGCCAACGACGTCACTCCGCCTCGTCGGCCGGTACCGCGTTGAGCAGGCCGTAACGCTCTTCTCCGAGCTTCTCGAAGAGGTCGAGCTGCGTTTCGAGGAAGTCGATGTGCCCCTCCTCGTCCGCGATGAGCGTCTCGAAGAGATCCTTCGTCACGTAGTCGCCGACGCTTTCGCAGTGCTCCCGCGCCTCGATGTAGAGCGTCCGCGCCTCGTGTTCGGCCGCAAGATCGCATTCGAGCGTGTCGCGAAGGGTCTGGCCGATGCGAAGCGGGTCGAGCTTCTGAAGGTTCGGGTGCCCCTCAAGGAAGATGATGCGCTCGATCAGGCGATCGGCGTGATGCATCTCCTCGATGCTTTCCTCGCGGGATTTCCTGGCGATCCGCCCGAAACCCCAATCATCCTGAAGCCGGTAATGCAGCCAGTACTGGCTGACCGCGGTCAACTCGCTGCGCAGCGCCTTGTTAAGATACTCGATGACCTTCTCGTCGCCCTTCACGCCTGTCTCCTTCCGTGGGTTGCGATCGCAGATTGCTAAGCTCGGCCGGAACTTTCAAGCTTTCGCATCGCCGCATCGCGTCCACGAAAAGTGGCAGGCATCCGCCGCAATCGGCCTTCTTGCCGAGCGCCCGGTAAACCTTGCCGGGCGTGATGAGCGTTTCGGGATCCGAGGCGCGCATCCAGTCCACCGCCTTGCGGATCTCGTCCTCGCTGATGGCCATGCAATGGCAGACGATCATGTACGCTCCTCCTGCGCCGTGGCCGGGCCTTCTCCTCGGACGACCTTTGGCGCGCCTGCCCGGCCGCGCCTTGATCTCGCGCAAGGTGCGGGATCCGCGCCCCGTGGGGCGCCCGGGCGACTCAACCGACCGATCTGCCGACTGACCTCGTTACCTTATTGCTGACGAAAACAGTTGGTCTTGTCAAGCGCCGCTCGTCCCCCCGGCGCGTTCGTGGCATAGACGGCCAAAGGCGAGGGAAAGGCGCATGGACGGGCTGGCCATCTTCACCGATCTCGACGGCACGCTTCTCGACCACGAAAGCTATGATGCCGGCCCCGCGCGGCCCTTGCTCGGGCGGCTTTCGCGGGCCGGCATCCCGGTGGTGATCGCCAGTTCGAAGACGGCCGCCGAGATCGCGCCGCTTCGCCGGGCGCTGGGGCTCGCGGCCTCGCCCGCGATTTTCGAGAACGGCGCCGGGGTGCTGGGCCCCGGGGCGGAGCCGCCCGAGGATACCACCGCCCGCGATCGCCTCCTTGCCGCGCTCGCCAGCCTGCCACCGGACCTGCACGCGGGCTTCCGGGGCTTTGCCGAGATGAGCGTGGCCGAGGTCGCGGCCTGCACGGGCCTGCCCTCTGATGCGGCCGCCCGCGCCCGCGCCCGCACTCACACCGAGCCGGGGCTCTGGACGGGGCCTGAGCCGCGGCGCCGCACCTTCATCGACGCCCTCGCCGCGCGGGGCGTCGCCGCGCAGGAGGGCGGGCGCTTTCTCACGCTGTCCATGGGCGGGACGAAGGCCGGCCGGATGGCCGGGCTCGCCGCGCGTCTCGGGGCCCGCGTCACCGTGGCCCTCGGCGATGCGCCGAACGACGTCGAGATGCTGGAGACCGCCGATCACGGCATCGTCGTCGCGAACCCGCATCATGCCCCGCTGCCGGAGCTGGCCGGAGAGCGGCAGGGGCGCATCACCCGGACGGCGAAGCCGGGACCGGACGGTTGGGCCGAGGGGCTGGAGGCGCTACTCTCGCGTCTCGGGGATCGGATCTGAGGCGGAGGGAGAGATGGCGGATTTCCACCAGAACGGACAGGTCGCCACCCTGCACGACCTGCGGTCCGTGAACCCGGACACGCTGTCCCATGCCGTCGCCACCTTCGCGCGCGACCGCCCCGTGACGCTGGTTCTGCCCTCGCTCTATTCCGAGATCGAGGGCCCGGCGCTTTCCGGCATCCTCGACGAGCTGGCCCAGGTTCCCTACCTGCACCGCATCGTCATCGGGCTCGACCAGGCCGACGCCGCGCAATACGCCCACGCCATCGAGTTCTTCGCACGTCTGCCGCAGGATCACGTCGTGATCTGGAACGACAGCCCGCGGCAGCGCGCGCTGGGCGAAAGGCTGAAGGCGCACGGCCTCTACCCCTCCGAGCCCGGCAAGGGAAAGAATGTCTGGACCTGCCTCGGCTACGTGCTGGCGCGGCGCGACACGGCGGTGATGGCGATCCACGACTGCGACATCACCACCTACTCGCGCCACATGCTGACGCGGCTCGTCTATCCGCTGGTCAACCCGAACTTTCCCTACCAGCTTTCCAAGGGGTTCTATCCCCGGATCGGCGAGGGGCGGATCAACGGACGGGTGACGCGGCTGCTGGTCAGCCCCCTTCTCGTGGCGCTGCGCAAGGTGATCGGCGACCGCGACTACATCGATTACCTGCGCTCCTTCCGCTACCCGCTCTCGGGCGAGTTCGCCATGCGCAGCGTGATGCTGCCGGATCTGCGCATTCCCTCGGACTGGGGGCTGGAGATCGGCGTGCTGTCCGAGGCGTGGCGCAACCTCGCCCCCAAGGCTGTCTGCCAGGTCGAGATCGCCGACGCCTACGACCACAAGCACCAGGACCTGTCGCCGGACGACGCGGCCACCGGGCTCAACCGGATGTCCACGGACATCTGCAAGGCGATCGTGCGCAAGCTCGCCGCGGACGGGACGGTGTTCACGCAGAACACCTTCCGCACGCTCAAGGCCGTCTATTACCGCGCCGCGCTCGACATGCTGGAGAGCTACTACAACGATGCCGCGATGAACGGGCTCTCGATCGACCGCCACAAGGAAGAGCAGTCCATCGAGCTTTTCGCCGAGAACATCATGCGCGCAGGCCACGTCTTTCTCGAGAACCCGTTCGAAACGCCGTTCATCCCGACCTGGTCGCGCGTGAACTCGGCCGACCCGGAGCTCCTTTCCGACATGCTGCGGGCGGTCGAGGAAGATCTGGCCGACATCGCATGAGACCGCCGCGAAACGTCGCGACGAGGCGGGCGGTCGCGTGGCGTTGACGGTGATCAATGAACCGCCGCGCATCCGCGTCAATCTGGACGGGCCGCCCGGGGTCAGGCCCGGCGGCGCGCGCGAGCAGGGGGGATAGGGGTATGAAAGATCTGGTGCTTCTGGCGATCGCCGCCTGCCTCGCGGCAGCCCCGGCGCAGGCGCAGGATACGTCATCAGGCGAGACCGAATTGGGACGCAAGGAGTACGTGGTGGCCTGCGCCGGCTGCCACGGCGCAACGGGCAAGGGCGACGGTCCGATCGCGCAGCTCATCGACATCACGACGCCCGATCTGACCCGGCTTTCCGCACAGGCCGGGGGGCGCTTCCCGTTCCGAGAGACGCTTCTGACCATCGACGGTCGGAACGACCTCAGGGCCCATGGCAGCGAGATGCCCGTCTGGGGCGACCGCTACATGAGTGCCTCCGAAAGCGTGGCGATGGCGCAGTTCCCCGGCATGAGCGCCGAGGTCGCGCAGGCGATCACCCGCGGCCGGCTTCTGTCGCTGGTCTACTACCTGGACTCGATCCAGCAGGAGTGATCGGCCCCGATCGCGCCCGGGCTTCCGACACGGTCCCCGACGTTTCTTGCGGTTATGCGCGGCGTCGACTTTCGGCTCGCCGACCACTGAGCGGCGCCTTCCTGGCCGTCGCCGACCGGGGTGCCCGGCGCGACCGCGCCCGGAACAACGCCCCGGCGGCCACCGCCCTTCGCACAATGCGCCCGCGTCCCGAAAGCGCACCGGTGGCGCCGGCGACGAGCCCGGTCTGGAGGCGTCTCGGATATTGACAGCAAAGCCGCCCGGCGATTACTGACTAAAATTGTCAGTTATAGGGCGTAGCCAGATGCACGCAGTCGATTCGCTCTCGCAACAGGAACCGGCGGGATCGCACGGAGACCGAACGGCCCGCGGGCCGGGTTCTTCCCCGGGCGAGAAACTGCGAACGGAAAGAGCGTGCTTCGACGGTGAACGGCCCCTCGCTGGCGACAGGACCCCGTAACCGGGCCGGCGGCCGTGCCGGCCCGTCCACATGAAGGAAAGGACCAGACCATGACCCGTTTTGGAGGTTTCGCCGCCGCCGCTCTGGCGCTCGCTGCCGCGCCCGCCCTCGCCTCGGACGAGATCGATCACTACGCCGCCGAATCCTCGGAGACGATCGAGGAGGCGGTCACCAACTTCGTCGAATATAACGAGAAGGTACGGGCGTTGCTCGACCGCGACGACCTTTCCGAGGCCGACATGGAGGAGATCCACCAGTACACCTACACGATCGAGGCGGCGCTGGCGAAGATGAACGAGGACTTCTCGGCGCTGGCCGTCACGCTCGAGGACCTCCACCTCGCCTCGGAAGACTACGACGAGGCCGAGGTGCGCAGCATCTCGGAGGTGTATTTCGAGACCGCGGACGCGCTCGCGCGGTGACCGCCGCGCGCCGGAGCCTCACCCCCGGTTCGAGATCCACCGGCACTGGTAGGGCCGAAGCCTGATGGCGTCGCCCACCGGTGCCACGGGCTCGCCCGACAGCAGATCGCGCCAGGCGTCGCCCTCGATCAGGTTGACGGCCGTCGGATCGATCTCGACCTCCTGCGCGCTCACGTTGTGCAGCGCGAAGACGGACTGCGCGCGATCGAGGCTTTGCCGCCAGAGGCCGAAGACGCGCTCGTCGAGCTGAAGCGTGAACTGCGTGGCGTTGGGGTGGAAGGCCGGCTGGCGGGCGCGCAGGGCCATGCGCCGCTTGAGCTCGCCCAGCACGCGCGCCTGCACGGAGGAGGGATCCTTCAGCCGCGCCTGAAGGTCGGGATAGTGCCAGCGGTGACGGTTGATTGCCCGCGCGATGCCGGTCTTTTCGACACCCGCATGATCGTTCCCGGTGGCCAGCAGCGCGTGGATGTAAAAGGCGGGAATGCCTTCCATCGCCATGACGATGGTCTGCGAGGCGAGGAAGCGTTCGACGTGATACGCGGTTTCGCCGTCGAAGGTCGCGCCCAGCGCGTCGAAGAAGGTGATGTTGAGTTCGTAGGGCTGCTGGGAGCCGTCCGGCATCGTCCGCATCGACACGAGCCCGCCCTGCCCCTTCGCGCAGGCGGTCATGCGCGCGATCTCCTCGGCGGGCAGGACGCCTTCGGCCGGGCGCATGCCGATCCCGTCATGGCTGGCCGAGAAGTTGAGGTAGGCGCAGCCCATCTGCGCGGGCGGCATCGTCGCCTGCCAGCGGATGAGCCAGCGCGCGGTGCCCGACTGGAGGGCATGCAGCAGAAGCGGCGGCAGCGAGAAGTTGTAGACCGCGTGCGCCTCGTTCCGGTTTCCGAAATAGGAAAGATTCTCGGCCTTCGGCACGTTCGTTTCCGTGAGCAGGATGACCGGCTCTACCGCGTAATCGCAGAGAAGCCGCATCAGCCGCACGATCGCATGGGTCTGCGGCAGGTGGATGCAGGGCGTGCCGATCTCCTTCCAGAGGAAGGCCACCGCGTCGAGGCGCAGGATGCGCACGCCCTGGTCGATGTGCAGCCGCATGATCCGCAGGAACTCCAGCAGAACCTCGGGGTTGCCGAAATCGAGGTCGACCTGGTCGTGGCTGAAGGTGCACCAGACATGGCGCGGCCCGTTCGCCGTCTCGACCCGGCGCAGCAGCGGATGGGTGCGCGGGCGCACCACCATCGAAAGATCCGCCTCCGGGTCCGCCTCGAGGAAGAAGCGGTCGTAGGGCGCGTGCCCCTGAAGATAGGCCGTGAACCAGGGCCCCTGGCTCGAGACGTGGTTCAGGACGAGATCCGACATCAGCTTGAAGTCGCCGGCGATGCGCCGGATATCGGACCAGTCGCCCAGCGCGCGGTTCACGGCGCGATAATCCGTCACCGCGAAGCCGTCGTCGGAGGCGAAGGGAAAGAAGGGCAGGATGTGCACCCCGTCCACGGTGCCCTTCAGGTTGCGGTGCAGGAAATCCTGCAAGAGGTCGAGCGGCTTGTGCACCCCGTCCACGATGGAATTGCCGTAGGTGATGACGAGCGCGTCGCGTTCCGACCAGAAGTTGTTGGACGGCACGCGCGCGCGGCGCCGCCTCGGCCGGTCGTCGGGCCAGAACGCGTCGCGAATTTCCGCCGCGAGGGCGGCTCCGTCCGCCTCGGGATAGATGGCGGAAATCAGGTCGGCAAGGCGCGCGTCGAAGGTCGAGGTCATGGGTCGGGTCGGACGCTCCGGTCTGGCATTTCGCGCCACAATAGACACTCTCGGCCGGCGCCCAACCCCCGGTCTCGTTGACGAGGCGCCCAACAAGTGGGCATCGTGCCTTCGATTGCCGCGGCATCCAGCGCGTATCGGCTTTTCGGCGTGCTGCGCCGTTTCCCCGGCGGCGGGCGCGCCATCTGATGAAGGCGACGGAACGGACGGAGTCGGATGGACGCGAACTTCTTCAACGAGATGTACCAGGCAGGCGCGCCCCGGCAGCCCTACCGCGCGCTGGAAGCGTGGCACCGCGAGATGCCGGGCGAGCTGCGGCATCTCAAGCAGGTCGAGGCAGAGGCGCTCTTTCGCCGCTTCGGCATCACCTTCGCGGTCTACGGCGAGGGCGGCGATCCCGATCGCCTCATTCCCTTCGACATGTTCCCCCGCGTGTTCACGGCCACGGAATGGCGGCGGCTCGAACGCGGCATCAAGCAGCGGGCCCGGGCGCTGAACGCGTTCCTGTCGGACATATACGACCGGGGCGAGATCGTGCGCGCGGGCCGCATCCCGGCCCGGCTGGTCTATGGAAACGAGGCCTACGAGATCGCGGCGGCCGGCGTGCGGCCTCCGCTCGGCGTCTACAGCCACATCGTCGGGATCGACCTCGTGCGCACCGGGCCCGACCAGTTCTACGTGCTCGAGGACAATTGCCGCACGCCCTCGGGCGTTTCCTACATGCTGGAGAACCGCGAGATCATGATGCGCATGTTCCCGCAGCTTTTCCAGGAGATGCGGATCGCGCCGGTGGACGGGTATGCGCGGCTGCTCAAGCGCACGCTGGCCTCGACCGCGCCCGCGAGATGTCCGGGCGATCCCCGCATCGTCGTGCTCACGCCCGGCCCCTACAACTCCGCCTATTACGAGCACAGCTTCCTCGCCGACCTGATGGGCGTGGAACTCGTGGAAGGACAGGACCTCTTCGTCGAGGGCGACCATGTCTGGATGCGCACCACCGAGGGGCCGCAGCGGGTCGACGTGATCTACCGGCGCATCGACGACGCGTTCCTCGATCCGCTCTGCTTCCGCCACGACAGCGCGCTGGGCGTTCCCGGCCTCATGAACGTCTACCGCTCGGGCCGGGTGGCGATCTGCTCGGCGCCGGGCGCGGGCGTCGCCGACGACAAGGCGGTCTATTGCTACGTGCCCGAGATGATCCGCTTCTATCTCGGAGAGGCGCCGCTTCTGGAGAACGTGCCCACCTGGCGCTGCGGCGAGCCCGACAGCCTGGCCTACGTGCTCGACCGGCTGGACGAGCTCGTGGTCAAGGAGGTGCACGGCTCGGGCGGCTACGGGATGCTCATCGGCCCCAAGGCCGACGCGGCCACGCGCGCGACCTTCGCCGCGAAACTGCGCGAGGCGCCGGCGAACTACATCGCGCAGCCGACGCTTTCGCTCTCGACCTGTCCCACCTTCGTGGACGAGGGCGTCGCGCCCCGGCATGTCGACCTGCGGCCGTTCTGCCTCGTGGGCGAAACCGTGGAGCTGGTGCCGGGCGGCCTGACCCGGGTCGCGCTCGCCGACGGGTCCCTCGTGGTGAATTCCAGCCAGGGCGGCGGCGTCAAGGACACATGGGTGATCGCGGAATGAGCCGATGCTGAGCCGCACCGCCGCCAACCTCTTCTGGATCGCACGCTACCTCGAGCGCGCCGAGACGACCGCGCGGCTTCTGGACGTGGGCTTCCGCAACGCGCTCCTGCCCAACACCGACGGCGGGTTGCGCAACGAATGGGAGGCCATCCTCCAGGCCAAGGGCGTCGCGCAGCGCTTTTCCGAGAAATACGGCGATCCGGTGCAGCGCAACGTCGAGACCTTCCTCTTCTTCGACCTCGACAACCCGTCCTCTGTGGGCGCCTGCCTCGCCTCGGCCCGCGAGAACGCGCGCATCGTGCGCACCGCGCTCACCAGCCAGGTCTGGGACGCGATCAACAACGGCTTCCAGGAGTTCCGGGAGATGACCCGGACCGAACGCTCCAAGCTGCCCCTGCCCGAACTCACCGACTGGGTGACGCGGACCACGGCGCTGATCCGCGGTGCGATCGACGCCACGCAGCTGCGCGACGACGGCTACCATTTCCTCAACCTCGGCTACGCGATCGAGCGCGCCGACAACACGGCGCGGCTGCTGGACGTGAAGTATTACGTGCTGCTGCCCAGCGTCACCTATGTCGGCTCGGGTCTCGACAACTACCAGTGGACCACGCTGCTGCGCGCGATGTCGGCGCACCGCGCCTACAACTGGGCCTATGGCGGAGAGCTTTCGGCCACGCGCATCGCCCATTTCCTGCTCCTGAACCGCGCCCTGCCGCGCTCGCTGCTGACCTGCGCCGGGATGGCGGCAGAGCACCTGGAGGCGCTTTCGCGCGGCTACGGGCGCTCCACCACGGCGCAGGCCCGCGCGCGCGCGCTACTCGCGGGGCTCGCCGAGGCGCAGGTCGAGGAGATCTTCGACGAGGGGCTGCACGAGTTCCTCACCCGCTTCATCGGCGAGACCGCCTCGCTCGCCCAGGCCGTGCACGACGTCTACCTGACCGGGGAGGCCCGATGAGGATCCGGATTTCCCATCTGACCCGCTACCGCTTTGCGCAGCCCGTGCGCGGCGCGGTCCAGAGCCACAACCTCACCCCCGTCGACACCGACGGCCAGCGCGTCGTCGACTGGTCGGTGGAGGTCGAGGGCGCGACCTGGGGCGCGCCCTTCCGCGACGGTGCGGGCAACAGCATCCGCACGATGAGTGTGCGCGGCCCGATCAGCGAGGTCGCGGTGGCGATCCTGGGCACGGTCGAGACCCGCGACACCGCCGGCGTCCTGCGCGGCCACCGCGAGGCGGTGCCGCCCCTGGCCTATACCCGGCACACGCGGCGCACGCAGCCCGACCGCGCGCTGGCCGAGCTGTCGCGCGCCGCGCTTGCGGGCCTAGACGGCGCCCCGGCGCGCGAACGGGCGCATGCGCTCGCGGCGGCGGTGGCCGACGCGATCGCCTACCGCCCCGGCGAAACCTCGGCCCACACCACCCCTGCAGAGGCGCGCGCGCAAGGCGCGGGCGTTTGCCAGGATCACGCGCAGGCGCTGATCTCCGTGGCGCAGTTCGCGGGGATCCCCGCGCGCTACGTCACCGGATATCTCTTCGCCAGCGCCGACGGCACCCCGCACGAGGCGAGCCATGCCTGGGCCGAGCTTCATGTCGCAGGCCTCGGTTGGGTGGGCTTCGACCCGGCCAACCGGTGCTGCCCGGACGGGCATTACGTGCGCCTCGGCTCGGGGCGGGACGCGGCCGAGGCCGCGCCGATCCGCGGCGTGGTGCGCGGCGATGCGAGGGAAGAACTCGAGGTGCGGGTCGCGGTCGAGGACGCGCAGCAGTAACCCCGTTGCGGGCCGCGCCGGCGCGCCCTATCGTTCGCGCCAATCGAAGGGGAACGGTCCATGACCTACTGCGTGGGCTTGCTGTTGAAGGCGGGCATGGTGCTGCTGTCGGACACCCGCACCAACGCGGGCCTCGACAATATCGCCACCTACCGCAAGATGTTCACCTTCGAGCGTCCCGGCGAGCGCGTGATCGCCATCATGACGGCGGGCAACCTGTCGGTCACCCAGACCACGCTGGCGCGTCTCGCCGAGGCGGCGAACGACCCCGAGGCCTGCGAGGCGCGCTCGATCCTGCGGGCGCCGACGATGCTGGACGTCGCCGGCATCGCCGGCGAGATGCTCTCGCAGGTGATGGTCGAGACGACCCAGCGCATGGACCGCATGCATCAGAGCGCCACGGCCTCGCTCATCGTGGTGGGCCAGCGCCAGGGCGGCCCGATGCGGATGTTCCTCGTCTATCCCGAGGGAAACTTCATCGAGGCCACGGAGGACACGCCCTACCTGCAGATCGGAGAGCACAAATACGGCAAGCCGATCCTCGACCGCGTGGTCACCGCGGACACGTCGCTTGCCGACGCGCGCAAGGCGGTGCTTTTGTCGATGGACTCCACCCTGCGGTCCAATCTCAGCGTGGGGATGCCGCTCGATCTCGTGGTGATCGAGCGCGATACCTTCGCGGTGGCCGAGGAACGCCGCATCGAGCCCAGCGACGAGGCTTTCGCGGCCATGAGCGCGGCATGGAGCGGGGCGCTCCGCGAGGCGTTCACACAGATCGGCGAACGCTAGTGCCAGCGCGCCCCGGCCGCCCTGCGCGGCCGGGCGTCGGGTCGGCCGGTCGCCTCCTCCGGGGTCGTGTCGCAGACGGCAAGGGCCAGCCCAGCGACCTCGGCCGCGGCGGCCAGCGCGCCCGCCATGTCGGCGCGCACGAGCAGGCAGGCGATCAGCATCGCGTCCTCGCGCTCGCCCGCGGCGGCCGAGGCGCAGAGCCGCGCGAAGGCGGCCTCGTCCCCGCCCACGCAGGGGCAGTTCGCAGAATGGCGCGCGAGTGGCCGGCGCGCGTGGCCCGTGACGATGCGGCAACAGGTATCGAGACCCGAAAGCGCCGCAGCCGCGCGGCGCGGGCCGAACCGCGCCTTGAGTGCCGGGCCGAACGTGGCGAGCCCCTGCGGACCGTCGCACCAGTGGCGGAACGCCTGCACGACCCGCGCCTCGCCCGCGCCGAGCTCGTCGAGCCGCGCCACGGGGGCACCGCCCCTCATCGCGCCGCCCGTTCTATGCGCTCGAGGACGGTTTCGAGATCCGGCTCGCCGGGCAGCGCGCCGTCAAGCGCCTGCTGGACCACCGCGTGCCAGCCGGGCAGTGGCTGTCGGGACGCCTGCCGGGGCTGGGGTTCGGTCCTTTCCTGCATGGCAGATCCTCCACTCTGACGTGACGGGCGGGCCCGCGCGGCCCTCTTCACGAAATCCTGAGCGTTTCACTTTGCCGAGTCAATCCTGATTTTTTTTGTCGCCATAAAATCGGAGAATGGCGCAGGCCGATCGATCCGGCCCGCGCGAGCGGCGCCTAGAGGCACTCCGCCATGCTGGCCGCCATGCCGCGCAACAGCGCGGCGTAGAACGCCGGGCCGGGCTCCAGCGCCACGCCGAGCGGGTCGATCACCGCGGTGTCGAGTTCGCTTTCCGAGGCGACCGCCGCCACGAGGCCCGGGTCGAACTGGGGTTCCGCGAGAACGCAGGACACGCCGCGCTCCGCGATCGACCGGCGCAGCGCGGACAGTCGTGCCGGCCCGGGATCGGTCGCATCAGCAAGGGCGATGGCCCCCGCCGCGTTCAGGTCGAAGCGATCCTCGAAATACTGGTAGGCGTCGTGGAACACCACGAAGGTGCGGTCCCTCACCGGCGCGAGCGTCTTCTCGATGTCCGAAACGGCGGCGTCGATCGCCTCACGGCCCGCGTCGGCGTTGGCGGCATAGGCCTCCGCATTGGCCGGATCCGCGTCGGCGAGCGCGTCCGCGATCAGGCCGAGCCAGGCCTTCGCGTTCTCAGGGTCGAGCCAGGCGTGGGGGTCCGTCCCGTCATGGGCGTGATCGTGCGCCCCCGCATGATCGTCATGAGCCTGCTCGTCATGGGCATGGTCATCATGGCCATGGTCCTCGTGTGCATGCTCCTCGTGGCCATGGTCCTCGTGTGCATGATCGTCGTGGCCGTGCGCGTCGTGGTCATGCTCTCCGTCAACCGGCTTGCCGCCAAGGAGCACCGTCTGGCGGAAGGGAAGCGTCCGTGTCTCCTCGGCCTCGAGAAGTTCCAGCACCACTGCGCCCTCGGCCAGCGTCCCGACCGCGCGCCCGAGCTGCGGCGACAGGTCCTCGCCGATCCAGACCACCAGCTCGGCCTCGGACAAGGCCCGCGCCTCGGACGGGCGCAGCGCGTAAGCGTGCGGCGACGCGCCCGCAGGCATCAGCAGCGACGGTGTGCCGACGCCCTGCATCACCTGCGCGACCAGCGAGTGCACCGGCGCGATGTCGGCGGCGACGCGCGGCGGCTCTGCCAGCGCAGCATGAGAGGACGCGGCGCCGAGCGCGGCGGCGGCGAGAAGACGCTTGAACATCGGAAGGCCCCTTGTGATTGTGTAACATATCGCCTAGCTGATAATTGGTATATTATAACATCGCAAGCCCTGAAACGAGAGCCGCATGTCCCTCATCGGATTCGAGCACCACAACCACGCAAGCTGTATCGAAAGCGCCGTCGCCGCCGCGGAAGGCTATTGCGCCGAGAACGGGCTGCAGTTCACCCCGGTGCGCCAGCGCGTGCTCGAGCTGCTGCTCGCGCAGCACCGCGCCATGGGCGCCTACGAGATCCTCGACGTGCTTCGCGAGGAAGGACTCGGCGCGCAGCCGCCCGTCGCCTATCGCGCGCTCGATTTCCTCGTGCGGCACGGATTCGCCCACCGCGTCGAGAAGCTGAACGCCTTCACCGCCTGCGCCCATCCCGGCGAGACCCACAGCCCCGTCTTCCTGATCTGCCGCGCCTGCAACACGGTGGCCGAGGCGCAGGCCCAGGGCGCGACCGGGATGCTCGCTTCCGCCGCGCGCGACAGCGGGTTCCGGGTCGACCGCGCCGTCGTCGAGGCCGAGGGCGTCTGTGCGCGTTGCCGCGAAGGCCACGCGGGATGAGCCTGATCGAGACGCGCGACCTGACCGTCCGGCTTGGCGGGGACACGGTGTTGAAGGACGTGAGCCTGGCGATCGCGCCGGGCGAGATCGTGACCGTGGTAGGCCCCAACGGATCGGGCAAGACGACGCTTCTGCGCGCGCTCATCGGCGCGGTCGGGGCTGCGGGAGGCACTGTCACGCGCACGCCCGGCCTGCGGATCGGCTATGTGCCGCAACGCCTGTACATCGACGCGACGCTGCCGCTGACGGTGACGCGGTTCCTGAACCTGCCCCGGCGCGTGCCCCGGGCCGAGGCGGATGCGGCGCTGGCGCGCGCGGGCGCCGGCGGTCTCGGCGGGCGGCAGATGTCCGATCTTTCCGGCGGGCAGTTCCAGCGCGTGCTTCTGGCCCGCGCGTTGCTGGAGCGGCCCGACCTGCTGATCCTCGACGAGGCGACTGCGGGGCTCGACCAGCCCGGGCAAGCGGCGTTCTACCGCCGGATCGAGGAGGTGCGGCAGGAAATGGGTTGCGCGGTGCTGATGGTGAGCCACGAGCTTCACGTCGTGATGAGCGCGTCGGACCGCGTGATCTGCCTGAACCGCCACGTCTGCTGCGAGGGCCGGCCCGACGCCGTCGCCTCCGCCCCGGAATACCGCGCGCTGTTCGGTACCGGGACCCAGGGCGCGCTCGCCCTCTACCGCCACGAGCACGACCACACCCACGACCTGCCGGCCGCGCACGAGACCGCGAAAGAGGCGGTCGGCTGATGCTCGACGATTTCCTGCTGCGCGCGGCGCTTGCCGGGGTGGGTGTCGCGCTTGCCGCCGCACCGCTGGGCTGCTTCGTGGTCTGGCGGCGCATGGCCTATTTCGGCGACGCCACCGCCCATGCCGCGATCCTCGGCGTGGCGCTGGCGCTCGCCTTCGACATCTCGATCTTCGCCGGCGCACTGGCCATGGCGCTCGCCATGGCAGGCACGGTGTCCACGCTGTCCGGGCGCGGCTTCGCCATGGACACGCTGCTTGGCGTGCTGGCCCATTCCGCCCTGGCGATCGGGCTCGTGTCGGCCTCCTTCCTCAGCGGGGTGCGGATCGACCTGATGGCCTATCTCTTCGGCGACATCCTCGCCGTCAGCCGCACCGACCTCGCGGTGATCTGGGCGGGCGCGGCGCTGGTGGTGGCGCTGATGGGCTGGCGCTGGCAGGCCTTGCTGACGGCGACCCTGAACCCGGACCTCGCACGGGCGGCGGGCATCCGGCCTGGACGCGAACAGCTTGTCCTCACCGTGGCGCTGGCCGTCGTGGTCGCGGTGGCGATCAAGGTCGTGGGCGTGCTTCTGATCGCCGCGCTTCTCATCATCCCGGCCGCCGCCGCGCGCCCCTTCGCGCGCACGCCAGAGACGATGGCCGCCATCGCCGCGCTGATCGGCGTCGCCGCCGCGCTCGGAGGGCTGCAGGCCTCCTTCGCCTTCGACACGCCCACCGGGCCCACGATCGTCACGGTGGCCGCGCTGATCTTCGCGGTGTCCGGCGTGGCCAGCCTCGCGCTTCGCGCCGCGCGCTGAGGGGGGGGCACGGGATCAGGCGCGGCGCGCGTCGCTTCGCGCCGGCCCGTCCGAGCCGCCGCGCGCCCGCAGCCAGTTCCACGACAGCACGGCAAGGATGACCGCGGCGCCCAGAACCTCGACGCGGAGGTCGGGATAGAAGATCGCCACCGTCGCCGGGATCACCGCCACGCGCGAGAAGATGTCCATCCGGCCGAACAGCCAGCCTTCGATGGCAGCGGCGAAGGCGGCCAGCGCGAGGATCGCCGTGACGCCCGTCCAGAGCACGACCAGAGGCGGCCCGCCCAGCACCATCTCGGGGTTGTAGACCATGAAGAGCGGGATGAGGTAGAGGCCCTTTGCGAACTTCCACGCCTGAACGGAGGTGGCCATGGGCTTCGCCCCCGCGATGGCCGCGCCCGCGAACCCCGCAAGCGCGATGGGCGGCGTCACGTTGCTGTCCTGCGAGTACCAGAACACCACCAGATGCGCGATGATGAGCGGGATGCCGAACTCCTGCGTGCGCGCCGGCCCCACCAGCACGATCAGCACGATGTAGGCCGCCGTCACCGGCAGCCCCATGCCCAGCACGAGGCTCGCGATCAGCACGAGGAACAGCGCGAGCACCATGTTCCCGCCCGAGAATGCCACCATCATGGACGAGAACTTAAGCCCCAGCCCGGTGAGCCCGACGACGCCGACGATGATGCCCGCCACGGCGCAGGCCACCGAGACCGCGACCGCGTTCCGCGCGCCCAGCGCCAGCGCCTGCGCCACCAGGCGCGCCCCGTTGCCAAGCGCGGTCCGGATCCGCTCGGCCGTGGCCGGATGTCCCGCCCGCGGCTCGAGCACGAAGATGTCGAGCGCCGCGCGGAGCCCCGCGACACCCAGTATGGCGAGGATCGCCCAGCACCCCACCCGCATGGGCGAAAGGTTGCTCAGCAGCAGATAGACCCGCTGGAAAAGCGGGATGACGAATTGCCAGCCCTCCGCCATGACCCGGGCGAAGGTCGGAAGCTCGTCCCGCGGCATTCCCTTCATCCCCGCCTTCATCGCGACGATGTGCACGAAGAGATAGACCGTGCCGAGATAGAGGAAGGCCGGAAAGATCGACATCAGCACGATCTCGACATAGGGAATCCGGGTGTATTCCGAGATCAGGAAGGCGCCCGCCCCCATCAGCGGGGGCGTGATCTGTCCGCCGGTGGACGCCGCCGCCTCGATGCCGCCCGCCTGCGCGGGGCGGTAGCCCAGCCGCTTCATCAGCGGGATGGTGAAGGCCCCGGTCGTGACGACGTTGGCGATGGCCGAGCCCGAGATCGAGCCCATGCCCGCTGAGGCGACCACCGCGGCCTTCGCAGGCCCGCCCGGCCGATTCCCCGTGGCGGCGTAGGCGAGGTCGATGAAGAATTTGCCCGCGCCCGTGACCTCTAGAAACGCCCCGAAGAGCACGAAGATGAAGACGTAGGTCGCCGCCACGCCGAGCGGCAGGCCGAAGATCCCCTCCTGCCCGAGGTAGAGCTGCCCCACCAGCCGGTCGAGCGAGGCGCCGCGATGTTCCAGGATGCCGGGCAGCCACTCGCCGAGCCAGGGCAGTTCCCCGCGCGAGCCCGCGAGCGCGTAGAGGATCGCGGCGAGCCCGATCACGGTCATGCCCAGGCCCACCGCGCGCCGGCTCGCTTCCAGCACGGTGACGGTGGCGAGGATGCCCATCCAGATATCGGTCTGCGACCAGAACCCCGCCCGGTTGATGATCGCGTCGAGGTTCCAGGCGATGTAGCCGCCGGCGAGCGCGCCCGCCACGAGGAAGGCCCCGTCGACCAGCCACGCCACCGGGCCGCGCGGGCGGTCCGGCCCGGTGACCGGGAAGATCAGGAAGGCGAGCACCAGGATGAAGCTGAGATGGATCGTGCGCTGGTAGAAAAGCCCCAGCGGCTCGATTCCCGCCCCGTAGAGCTGGAAGAGCGAAAGCGCGATCCCGACAAGGAAAACCGCCACCGCGACCGCGCGGGGCTGCGCGCCCACTGGGGCGACGAGGCGGGTCGTGTCGGCGGGGATGGCGCTCATCCGATCAGTCCTCCGGCACGAGGCGGATCGTCACCCGTGCGCCGGCGGCCCGCGGCGACAGTCGGTGCGCCGCGCCGCCGGTGACGAGGCGGTGATCGACCCGCTCGGAGCCCACCCGGAGGCTGAGCGCGTTGTCGGGGATCGCCTCGCGGAGGCCCTCGATCCAGTAGCCGCCGCGCGGCGCCGAGACGAGCCGGCCGCCGCGCCCCTCGACCGTGCCGAGACCTGCGGCGAAATCATGCAGGTAGGACCGCCGAAGCACCATCTGCCCCCCGTCGTTCACGAAACAGTCCGCCACCTCGCCGCCCGTGACCGAATGGTTCCAGCGCAGGCACCACTCCCCGCCCTCGGGCGCGCGTTCCGCCAGCAGGACGTGGCCGTCCGCGCCTTCGACCGTCAGCATGTCGGCCATGGCGGGCGCGGCGGCAAGGAAAAGGGCGGCCGCAACCGGCCGCCCCCATCGGCGTTGCACGGCTCAGTCGCGCAGACGGTCGGGAATCTCCGCGCCCGTCTCCTCGTAGTAGCGCAGGGCGCCCGGGTGCATCGGGATCGGCGTCGCGCCGAGGGCGAATTCCACCGTGGTGTCGTTCGCCGCCGGGTGCACCGCGATCAGCTCGTCCACGTTCTCGAACATGTTCATGGTGATCTGGTAGGCCAGTTCCTCGTCCATGGCCGCATTCACCACGAGCACGTTCGGCACCGCGATGGTCGGCACCGGCGCCTCGACGCCTTCGTAGATGCCGGCGCGGAGCGTGTAGGCCGCGAAGGTGCCGTGCTGCTCCTGGCCCGCGGCCACCTCTTCGTCCGTCAGCGGCACGAGGCGGATGTCGCGGGGCGCGGCGCGGTTCATGATCGACGAGGTCGGCGGCCCGACCGACCAGAAGCCGGCGTCGATGTCGCCGTCGCGCAGCGCGTCCGCGGTTTCGTTGAAGTTCAGCCGCTGCTCGTCGATGTCGTCGTAGGTGATGCCGTTCGCCTCGAGGATGCGGCGGGCGTTCACCTCCGTGCCCGAGCCGGGCGCGCCGACCGAGACGCGCTTGCCCACGAGATCCGAGAGGCCCTCGATGCCGCTGTCGGCAAGCGTCACGATCTGGATCGCGTTGGGGTAGATCGAGGCGAGCGCGCGGGCGTCCACGGCGCGTCCCTCGAACTGGCCCGCGCCCTCGTAGGCATCCACCACGGTGTCGGCGAGCGCGATGGCGATGTCGACGTCCTGGCGCGAGATGAGCGCCATGTTCTCGACCGAGGCGCCGGTGACCTCCGCTGTGGCCGAGGCGCCCTCGACGTGGCGGCCGATCAGCTCGGCAAGGCCGCCGCCGTAGGGATAGTAGGTGCCGCCGGTGCCACCGGTGGCGATGGCGAGATCCTGCGCCTGCGCGCCGGAGCCGAGCGCCACGGCAGCCGCCGCGGCGAGCATGAATCGTTTCATGGTCGTCCTCCCAGTTGCCGGGAGCGGGTGTGCCCCGCCCCTCGTTTGCGCGCCCAGTTCATTGCCCGTGGGCAGAGATGTCAAGCTCTGGCCCCATGGGCCCCTGTGGCGAAGAGCGGCTGCCCGCGCTCAGAAGAGCCCGTAATACTCGCGCTGCTCCCATTCGGAGACGGTGGCGAGGTAGCGCCGCCATTCCGCCCGCTTGATCGTGGAAAGCCACCGGACGGTATCCGCGCCCCAGACGGCGGGCCAGAGGTCGGAGGCCTCGAACGCGTCGACCGCAGCGCCCAGATCGGCCGGAAGCCGTGGCGCGTCGCTGCCATAGGGATCCTCGACCGGCTCGGGCGCCGGAAGCCCGCGCGCCGTCCCGTCTCGTCCCGCCTCGATCTGCGCGGCGAACACCAGGTGCGGGCAGGCGGCCGGTTCGGCCACGCGATTCTCGACCCGGCTCGCCGCGTCGCCCGGCGCGATCAGCGCGCGGATCATGGCCCCCTTGTTGTCGCGGCCCCACTGGATGCGGTCCGGGGCCAGCATGAAGGGCTGGTAGCGCTTGTAGCCGTTGACCGTGGGCGTCGTGAGCATGCAGCTTTCCTCTGCCCGCTCCAGAAGTCCCGCGATCCAGCCCGACGCCGTCGGCGTCAGCCCCTCGCCCTCGGGCGCGAAGAGGTTGCGGCCGCCCGCGTCGCCCACCGACTGGTGCAGGTGCCAGCCGCAGGGCACCACGCCCTCGAGGCGCGGGCGCGACATGAAGCTCGCATGGAGGCCCATGCGGCGGCAGACCTCCTTGGTGGCGTGGCGGAAGAGCACCATCGCGTCGGCGTGCGCCAGCGGATCGGCCGGCTCGAACGTCATCTCGCACTGCGACGGCCCGAACTCGACCTCCATCGAGCGCACGGGCAGGCCGAGCTTCTGCGACGCGCGGCGGATCGCGTCCATCGCCTCTTCCAGCGCGTCGTAGCGCGCCTCGGTGAGATACTGGTAGCCTTGGGCAAGAAGCGCCGTCTCGGGCGGGGCGCCGGGCATGCCGGCATCGGCGTGGGCGAGCCGGGCGTTCTCGACCCGGTGGACGTGAAACTCCACCTCGAGCCCGCAGGTCATGCGCAGGCCGTCGGCGGCAAGGCGCGCGACTGACCGCTTGAGGATCGAGCGCGGGCAGAACGGCATCTCGCCGCCATCGGCGTAACGCAGATCGCACAGCATCCAGCCGTTGTGCTGCGACCAGGGCAGGACACGGAAGGTTTCCGGATCGGGCAGCATCAGCATGTCGCCCGCGCCGTTGAGCCGGCCGTCTCCGATGCCGGGGCCGCCCTCCCAGACGGGGAAGACGGTGCGGTGCGACGTGTCCTTCAGCAAGAGCGTGGAGGTCATCGCCACGCCGGAGCGGAAGGCCGAGGCAAGCGCCGCGGCCGCCAGCGCCTTGCCGCGCAGGATGCCGTGCTGGTCCACGAAGGAGAGGCGGACCACCTCGAGCCCGCGGCGCTGCACCTCCTCCAGCACCTCGGCCGCCCGCGCGAGCGCGGCCGCGTCGTAGAGGCCAAGCCGCGCCGTGCGCCCCCCTTCGAGGTCTCCAGCGCTCATTCCGCGGCGAGCGGTGCGGACCAGTCGCAACGGGCGCGGCGATGGGCGTCGGCCTCGCGCCAGAGCGCGTCCCAGCGATCGGTCGGCCCGATGGCGTCGATGGACACCGGCCCCTGCACCCGTTCCGCGCCCGCGCCGCGCAGCGGCAGGTCGTCGATCTCGCCCGCCTCCACCTTGTCGATGGCCGCGCGCAGCATCCGGCGGTAGCGGATGATGGCGACGTCGGTCTTGCCCAGGTGCTCCTGCGTGCGGTCCTGGATCGCACCCATGCTCTCCACCGCCCACTGGTCGTGCACGTTGATGTCGAGCCCCATGCCCGTGTAGGTCTCGCGCGCCTGCTCCTCGGGGTCGTAGCCGTAATTGTTGCGCCGGTTCTTGAGCGGCGCGTAATCTGGCAGCCGGTGCTCCTTCAGGCGCTGCTCGCGCATCAGTTCCCGGTTCACCGGGTCCGTGTAGCTGGTGAACATCGAGAACCAGTAACAGTGGGTGTCATCCACCGGCACGTGCCACTGGGTGATGGGCATCTCGTTCGAGATCGGGATGCAGATCGCCTCGGGGAAGACCTGGTTGGTCACGCGGACATGGCTGCGCCCGTCCTCCATGTGCCGCAGCGCGACAAGGCGCAGGCCGTGATCGGTCTCCTCGCCCCTGATCTCGGGGCGCGGATACTCCCGCAGAAGCTGCGTCATCGGCATGTCGGTCTGCCCCGCCCGGTCGCGGAACTGCTTGCCATAGCTCTCGGCCGGGTCCTCGTCCTGGAGGAAGCGGTGCAGGAAGGAGGCGTGCACCGGGTCGATGCCCACCTCCATCGCTTGCAGCCAGTTGCACTCCCAGAGGCCCTTGAAGGCGAAGACGTGGCTTTCGGGTGCGCGGAAGCAGTCGAGATCGGGGAAGGCCGGCGGCTCGCCCGGCCCCATGTAGGCCCAGACGATCCCGTTCTTCTCGACCACCGGGTAGGCGGTGGTGCGGATGTTCCCGGCAAGCGGTGAGCCCTCGGGCTCGCCCGGCGTATCCACGCACTGGCCGGTCCGGTCGAAATGCCAGCCGTGGAACGGGCAGCGCAGGCCGCCATCCTCGCGCCGGCCGTAGCAGAGGTCGGCGCCGCGGTGCGGGCAATGCCGTCCGATGAGCCCGAGCTCGCCGGACGTGTCGCGGAACAGCACGAGGTCCTCGCCCATCAGCCGCACGGGAATCACCGGGCGCGGCCCCGACAACTCTTCCGAAAGCGCGGCGGGCTGCCAGTAGAGGCGCAGGACGGCCCCTGCGCCGGTACCCTGCTCCACGCGCGTGATCCTGTCATTGAGTTCCTGGCTGATCATCCGGGCCTCCTTGCCAAGCGTGAATTGGCATTTGCGCGAAAATCGCACTGGCGATACATTATCGGAATGTTGAGTCAGCCGCGCGGGACTGTCAAGCGCGCGAAGGAGGGTCGCGGCGATGGCCGGAACCACAGAGATCTCCACCTCGGACACGTCGCTCACCTTCGCCAAGGGGCTGTGTGTGCTGAAATGCTTTGACGCCGACGCGCAGCAGCTCACCATCCCCGAGATCGCCCGGCGATGCGGCATCGACCGCGCGGTGGCGCGCCGGCTCGTGCTCACGCTGGTGCGGCTGGGCTATGTCCGGCAGACCGGGCGCAGCTATTCCCTGTCGCCGCGCATTCTCGTCCTGGCGGGCGGGTTCCTGCAGGGGCGCCGCTTCGGCCTTGCGATCCAGCCGGTGCTCGAGGGATTCGCCGCGCAGTGCGGGCAGCCGCTGTCCATGGCGATGCGCGACGGGGAAGACGCGATCTTCCTCGCCCACACGGGCGGCGACGGGCTGGCGCCGCGGCTGGGCTTCACCGTGGGCAGCCGGCTGCCGCTTCTCGCCACCGCGATGGGCCGCGCCCTCGTCGTGCAGGAACCGCCCGAGCGCCGCGCGCAGCTGGTGGCCGAGGCACCGGTCGCGGCTTGGACCGAGAAGACCATCACCGACCGCGCCGCCGTGATGCGCCTCATCGAGGGGGCCGCGCCCAGCGGGATCATGCACTGCGACGGCGAGTTCGAGCCAGGCGTCACCGCCACGGCGATCGGGTTTCGCTGCTCGGGCGGGGAAATCGCCGCGGTCGGCCACTCCGCGGAAGGGTCCTTTTACGAGATGCCGGGATTCCGGCCGCGGATCGAGGCCACGCTGCAGCGTTGCGCCTCGGCGCTGCGGGGGCTTCTCTAGCCGTCCTGCAGGCGCGGCATGTAGGTCGGCTGCAACGCGCCGAGCGCCTCGCGCACCTCGGGGGACGGATCGCCATAGACCGTCATGCGCAACGGACGCACCAGCGCAAACAGCGGGCGCGCGAAACGCCGCGTGAACCCCTGCAGATGCTCGACCACGGCGGTATCGTTCGAAAAGCCCATCAGCAGATGCAGCCGTTCGCCATCCTCCGAAAGATGGACATCGCATTGCAGCGTGCCCGCCTCCTCCTCCCGGGCCTGGTAGAGCAGGTCCTGCGCGATCGCGGCCAGATCGTCGTCCGGCGCGCCGCGCAGTTCGGTCTCGAGCACCCAGCGCAGATAAAGCGTCATTGCGCACCCCTCCCGCGCCGCGACGGTGCAGCTCGCTTCGGCATCATCCTCGTCATCATCAGGCCCCGAGTTTCCAGTCGGGGCGAGGCATAAGACAGAATCGCTGCCGCGCTAAGCCGAAAAGCGACAGCGCGGCGCCGTGGCCGCCGCCGGGTCGAACGCGCTTGACAACCGCGCCGGGCGGCGGGCACCTTCGCCCTGCTTCGGTTCCGGCGTTTCGGCGTCGGATGAAAAGGGAACGCAGTGAGGATCCGGCTTCGCGCCGGCCCGAATCTGCGGCTGCCCCCGCAACTGTGAGCGGAGAGCGAAGCCGGAACATGCCACTGCGGCGCCTAGGGGCGCGGCGGGAAGGCCCGGCCAAGCGACGACCCGCAAGCCAGGAGACCTGCCGAGGCGATCACCCTGTCCTGGCGCGGGGCGCGCCACGGGCAACGGACCCTTCCGTCGAGGTGACAATCGTTTCGTCGTCCGCGAGGGGCCGGTCATGCCGTCCGTCGCGGGCATTCACCGGCCGTCGGCCCCCGGGCCGCCATGAAGGGACAGATCCATGACCCGCCTTCCACTCTCCGCATCCGCCGCCGTCGCGGCGCTTCTTTCCGCCTCCCAGGCCCTGGCCCAGGAAAGCTTCGATCTTGGGGAGATCGTCGTTTCCGGCGCGCTCGTCCCGCAAGAGGTCAACCGCACCGGCGCCATCGTCGACGTCCTCGACGAAGAGGCGCTCGACGAGGCGCCGCTGACGCTCGAGCGCACGCTCGATCGCATTCCCGGCGTGTCCTTTTCCTCCAACGGCGGCCTCGGCAGCGCCAGCACCGTGCGGATTCGCGGCCTCGGCAGCGCCTATGTCGGCGTGCGCATCGACGGCATCGACGTGAGCGACCCGTCGGCGGTTCAGCTCGGCTTCGACTTCGGCGGCCTGACCAGCGCGGGCCTGCAACGCGTCGAGGTGGTGAGGGGCTCGCAATCGGCGCTTTACGGCTCCGAGGCGATCGCGGGCGTGGTGGACGTGACCACCTTCCGCGCGAGCGAGCCCGGCACCTTCGTCAAGGGCTTCGCCGAGGGCGGCAGTTTCGGCACGGCGCGGGGCTCGGTCGGGGTGGCCACCCGCGGCGAGCGCGGCGCGCTCGCCTTCAACCTCGCGCGCACCGAGACCGACGGCATCTCGGCCCGCGCGGGCGATTCGGAGGACGACGGCTACGAGGAGACGTTCCTGTCGCTCTCGGGCGATTACGAGGTGGGCGAGGGTGTCGTGCTCGGGTTCTCCGCCTTCCACCGTGACGCCGAGGCGGAAATCGACCGCTCGACCACCGACAACAGCGGCACCAATTTCCTGGAGCAGACCGGCGCGCGCGTCTTCGCGGAAATCGCGGCCTTCGGCGTGGATCACACCTTCAGCTATTCGACCTTCCGCGCGGAACGCCGCGACCCGGGCGGCGTGATCAAAGCGTTCGACGGCGACCGCGACCAGCTTTCCTATCTCGGCACGACCGAGCTGTCGGGCGGGACCACGCTCAGCTTCGGGCTCGACCGCACCGAGGAGGAGTACGAGACCGATTTCGACGCGGGCTCTTCGGTGACGACCTCGGCGCTGGCCGAGGCGATCTTCCGTCCGCGGGACGACCTCGATGTCGCGGTTTCGCTGCGCTACGACGACAACGACGATTTCGGCGGCAATACCTCCGGGCGCGTCGCGCTCGCCTGGCGCGCGCGGCCGGACACGACGGTCCGCGCCGTGGTCGGCACCGGATTTCGCGCGCCGTCGCTCTTCGAGCGGTTCAGCGCCGCGGGGGATCCGACCCTGAAGGTCGAGAAAAGCCGCAGCGTGGAGCTTGGCGTCGAGCGGCGCTTCGGCGAGGAGCGCTTCGTGCAGGCGACGGCCTTCTACGCCGAGATCGACGACCTGATCGGCTTCGACGGCGCCGCCACGGCCTGCGGCAGCGGCTTCGGATGCTACAACCAGGTTCCCGGCACCACGGTCAGCAAAGGGCTGGAGATCGAGGGGCGCTACGCCTACACCGACCGCGTGGCCGTCTTCGGCGCCTATACCCTGACGGACGCGGAAACCGACGGCACGCGGCTCGCGCTCGTGCCGCGCCACGACCTCACCCTCGGGGTGGACGTCGATTTCACCGACCGCCTTCGCGGCACCTTCGACGTGCAGCGCGTGGCCGACGTGGAGCCCAGCGCCTTCGCGCCGCCGAACAACGACGTGGGCGACTACACGCTGGCCAACCTGGGCTTTTCCTACGCGGTGACCGACACGGCGGAGGCCTATCTGCGCGTCGAGAACCTCTTCGACGAGGATTACGAGACGGTGGGCGGCTACAACATGCCGGGCCGGGGGATCTATGTCGGGCTGCGCGCGTCGTTCTGATCGGCGGCTCCGGCGCGCCGCGGCGGCGCTCGGGCTCTGGCTCGGGCTGTCCGTCGCGGCGGCGGGCCCGGGCGGCGCGGACGAGGCGCCGCCCGCCCGCGTCGTCTCGATCAACCTCTGCACCGACCAGCTCGCCATGATGCTCGCGGCGCCGGGGCAGCTCCACTCGGTGACGAACCTCGCCACCGATCCGCGCGTCTCCGCCATGGCCGAAGAGGCGGCCGCCTTCCCTTCGAACCGCGGCGCCGCGGAGGACATCTACCTCATGCGGCCCGACCTCGTGCTCGCCGGGCGCTACACGGCCCAGCCCACGGTCGCCATGCTTCGCCGCCTCGGGATTCCGGTCGTCGTGTTCGATCCCGCGCTCTCTCTCGACGACGTGCGGACCCGGATGGTCGAGATGGGCGCGGCGCTGGGACAGGAAGAGGCCGCCGCGCGCGCGGTCGCGATCTTCGACGCGCGCCGCGCCGCGCTGCGCGAGTCCGTTTCGCGCCGGCCAAGCGCGGCGCTCTACTACGCCAACGGCTACACGGCGGGCGACCGCTCGCTGGCCGGCGAGATCCTCGCCGCCGCCGGCTTCGAAAACGTGGCCGAGGCGGCCGGCCTCTCGGCGGGCGGGCGGATGCCGCTCGAGGTGCTGGCGCTGGCCGCGCCTGAGGCCGTCGTGACCGCCCGGCCCTATCCCGGCGCCTCGCGCGCCGAGGATATCCTCGACCATCCGGGGGTGCGCGCCCTGCGCGAGGGCCGTGCCGCGGGCGCCTTCGCCGACCGCGACTGGATCTGCGGCACGCCGCATGTGCTGGCGGCCATCGAGTCGCTGGCCGAGCTGCGCCGCACCCTGCCGCCGGGGGGGGCGGAGTGACGCGCCTCGCGCTTCTTCTCGGTGCGCTCGTCACGGCCCTCTTTCTGGGCTCGCTCACCATCGGGCCGGCGGGCGTGGGCGCGGGCGAAAGCCTTCGCGCCCTCGTCGCGGGCGATGCCGGCCCGCTCACCCTCGTGATGCGCGAGATCCGCCTGCCCCGCGCGCTCCTCGCCGCCATCGTGGGGGCGCGCCTCGGCCTCGCGGGCGCGGCCATGCAGGGCTACCTGCGCAACCCGCTGGCAGAGCCGGGGCTCATCGGCGTCTCGGGCGCCGCGGCGCTCGGCGCGGTGATCGCGCTTCAGACGGGCCTCGCGGCGAGCTGGGCGCTCGGCCTGCCCGCCACCGCGCTCGCCGGGGCGCTCGCCGCCGTGCTTCTCGTCGTCGCGCTCGCGGGCCCGCGCGGCACCTCGCTCACGCTCATCCTCGCCGGCATCGCGATCTCGGCGCTCGCCGCCGCGCTCACCTCGCTGGTGCTCAACCTCTCGCCCAACCCCTTCGCGGCGAGCGAGATCGTCTTCTGGATGATGGGCTCGCTCGCCGACCGCTCGATGAGCGATGTCTGGGTCGCGCTGCCCTTCACCGCGCTCGGTTGGGCGCTTCTGATGACGATGGGGCGGGGGCTCGACGCGCTCACGCTGGGCGAGGACGCGGCGGGCGCGCTCGGCATCCGGCTCGGGCGGCTTCAGGCCGCGCTCGTCCTCGGCCCGGCGAGCGCGGTGGGCGCGGCGACCGCGGTGGCGGGCACCATCGGCTTCGTGGGCCTCGTGGTGCCACATCTTCTGCGCCCGCTCGTGGGCGCGCGGCCCTCGCGGCTTCTGTGGGCCTCGGCGCTCGGCGGGGCAGCCATGGTGCTCGCCGCCGACATCGCGGTGCGCCTCGTCCTGCCCGAGCGTGACCTGATACTCGGGGTGCTGACCGCGCTCGTGGGCGCGCCGCTCTTCCTGCATCTCATCTACCGGACGCGAAGGGAGATGGGATGAGCCTGCTGTCGCTGTCGGATCTCTCGGTGCGGCTGCGCGGGCGCGACGTGCTGGCGGGCGTCACCCTCGACATCGGCCCCGGAGAGGTCGTGGGGCTGATCGGCCCCAACGGCGCGGGCAAGACGACGCTGATGCGCGCGGCGCTCGGCCTGCTGCCCGCCCGCGGCCACAGCAGCCTTGCCGCCTTGCCGCCGCGCGCCCGCGCCCGGGCCGCGGCCTGGATGCCCCAGGCGCGCGAGATCGCCTGGCCCGTCAGCGTGGAGACGCTGGTGATGCTCGGCCGGATCCCCCACATGGCCGGTGGCCAGCGCCCGTCGGAGGGCGACATCGCGGCGGTGGAGCGGGCGCTTGCCGCCATGGGCCTCGGGTCGTTCCGCCACCGCACCGCCACGCGGCTGTCGGGCGGCGAGCAGGCGCGCGCGCTGATCGCCCGGGCGCTTGCCCAGGATACGCCCCTCATCGTGGCCGACGAGCCCATCGCGGGGCTCGATCCCGCGCACCAGATCTCCACCATGAAAAGCTTCGCGCGGATCGCGGAAGACGGGCGCGCGGCGCTCGTGTCGATCCACGATCTGGGTCTGGCCGCGCGCCACTGCACCCGGCTCGTGCTGCTCGACGGCGGGCAGGTAGCCGCGGACGGGCCGCCCGGCGAAGTGCTGACACCTGCCCGCCTTGCCGAGGTGTTCCATGTGCGCGGCTTCTTCGAGACCACGGCGGCGGGCCCGGTCTTCCAGGCGCTCGACGTGATCGGCTAGGGACCGCAGCTTTCAGCCGCCCGCGACGCCCGCCTCCGCGAAGGTCGCCATCCCGTCATGGCAGGCCAGCGCCGCGCGGACCACCCCGAGCGCCAGCGCCGCGCCCGAGCCCTCGCCCAGCGCCATGTCGAAGTCGAGCACCGGGCGCCGGCCCATCGCGTCGAGAAGGCGGCGGTGCCCCGGTTCCCGGCTGACATGACCCGCGAGGCAGTGATCGAGCGCGCCGGGCGCCGCCGCGGGAAGCGGGGCCGTGGCGGCGGGGCAGATGAACCCGTCCAGCAGCACGGGAATCCGCCGCGCGCGCGCCTCCAGCACCGCCCCGCAGATCGCCGCCTGTTCGCGCCCGCCGATCCGGGCGAGCCAGTGCAGGCCCCTTGTTCCCGCGTGGCGGGCGAGCCCTGCCTCGACCGCCGCGAGGTTCCGCGCCCGCACGGCATCGTCCGCACCGGTGCCGGCACCCACCCAGCCTTCCGCCGGGCCGCCGAAGACGGCCGCGGCAAGCGCCGCCGCGACGGTGGAATTGCCGATGCCCATCTCGCCCAGCACGAGGATGTCCGCATCCGGATCGACCGCCGCCGCGCCTTGGCGCATGGCGTCGAGCGTCTCGTCCTCGCCCATCGCCGGGCCTTGGGTGAAATCGCCGGTCGGGCGGTCGAGGTCGAGCGCCACCACGGCGAGCGCCGCCCCCGTGACCCGGCAGATCTGGTTGATCGCCGCGCCCCCCGCCTGGAAATTGGCGACCATCTGGGCCGTTACCGCCTGGGGGAAGGGATTGACGCCCTGCGCGCAGATCCCGTGATTGCCCGCGAAGACGAGCGCCTGCGCCGTCTCGAGCCGGGGGCGCGGATCGCCACGCCAGCCCGCGACGAAGACCGCGATCTCTTCCAGCCGGCCGAGCGAGCCGGGCGGCTTCGTCAGGCTGGCCTGACGGGCGGCGGCGGCGCGGGCCGCCGCGTCGTCGAAGCCGGGCAGCGCGCCGGCATGGGCGGCCAGATCGTCCAGCCGCGCGGGATCAGGGATCGCGGTCATTGGGTTTCAGCCTCAGGGGGCAGCCCGCGACGGAGAGCCAGACTTCGTCCGCCTCGGCCGCGACCCGCTGGTTGAGCCAGCCCGCCGCGTCGCGGAATTGCCGCGCGAGCGCGTTCTCCGGCACGATCCCGGCGCCCACCTCGTTGGTCACCAGCACGACCGGCGCGCGCTGCCGCGCGAGGGTATCGGCCAGCGCCTCGGCCTCGGCGCGCCAGTCGCGCCCGCCGAGGACGAGATTGCTGAGCCAGAGCGTCAGGCAATCCACGAGGCGCGGCCCGGCGCCGTCGCTGTTGTCGAGCGCGGCCGCCAGCGCCAACGGCGCCTCGAGCGTGCGCCAGCCGTCCCCGCGCCCGGCGCGATGGGCGGCGATTCGGTCCGCCATCTCGGCGTCGCGCGCCTCGGCGGTGGCGATGTAGACGGGACCCCGCCCGAGGCGAAGCGCCAGCCTTTCGGCCAGGCCGGTCTTGCCGGACCGCGCGCCACCTGTCACGAGAATCTTCGTCGCCATGCCAGGGCAGAAAGCAGAGCCGCGCGGCGAAGGGAAGAGCCGCTTTGCCGGACGGTCGGCGCGGGGCGTTCAGCCGGGCGCGTCCTGCGCCCGCGCCCAATCATGACGGGCGCGCCGCGGCTCCTGTCCCCAGACCATCCAGAGGAGCGCGCCCTGGAGGTAGAGCGCGACCCCCCCGAGACCGAGCCACGCGGCCCGCGAGGCGAGGCTTTCGCGCGGCATGTCGAGCAGCAGGTTGATCGCCGTGTCACCGAGGATCACGACCAGTATCCCCGTCAGCAAAACCTTGTGCAGCATAAGCAAAACAGTTTTCACCGTTACTCTCCTTGTTCACTCGTGATGCCACGGGTCTGGACGACAGGGCGCGAACTGGTTTGGCGGAAAGCTGATATTAGTGAGTCATTGACCGCGAAGAGTCCTGCCAGCACGCGAAAACGGAAAATTAAGCAAGCCCGCGAAACAATCCACGAGCCGCGCCTTTTGCCGCGCCGCGCCTGGTGCCGCGCACGCGAGGAGGCGGCCGAAAGCCGCGGCCGGCCCGTGCATGATCGGGTCCCGCCCAGTTCGGTGGCATTCGTTCAGCCGAAGTGCCGGATAGGCGCCGACATGACGCCGGAGAGGCTCGTGGCCGAAGACGCGACCCCGTTCGCGCCGGATTCGGCCGAGCGGTTGCACGCGACCAGAATTCCTGTATGACGCGCGCAACCCGCCCGGGTCGGCCGTGCGCCACGACCCCTTGCCGGAGCATCGCCGACGATCCCGGGCGCGCCGACACAGCGCGTCACCACGACCCGCCAACGGGGTGACCATGAACGCGCTCTACGCTTACCGTGACCAGTGGATCGGGAACATCCGCGGCGACATCCTCGCCGGCCTCGTCGTCGCACTGGCGCTCATCCCCGAGGCGATCGCATTCTCGATCATCGCGGGCTTGGATCCCAAGGTGGGGCTTTACGCCTCCTTCTCGATCGCGGTGATCGTCGCGATCACGGGCGGCCGGCCGGGCATGATCTCCGCGGCGACGGCGGCGACCGCCGTGCTGATGGTCACGCTGGTGAAGGAGCACGGGCTGCAATACCTACTGGCCGCGACCGTGCTCGCGGGGCTCATCCAGATCGCCGCCGGGCTCGCGCGGCTGGGGCAGCTCATGCGCTTCGTCTCGCGCTCGGTCATCACGGGCTTTGTCAACGCGCTCGCCATCCTGATCTTCCTCGCGCAGATCCCGGAACTCACCGGCGTGACGTGGGTGACCTACGCCATGGTGGCCGCCGGCCTCGCCATCATCTACCTCTTCCCGATGCTGACCACGGCGCTGCCCTCGCCGCTGGTGACCATCGTCGTGCTGACGGCGGCGGCGATGGCCCTGGGGCTCGACGTGCGCACGGTGGGCGACATGGGCGATCTGCCCGACACGCTGCCCGTCTTCCTGATCCCCGACATCCCGCTGAGCCTCGAGACGTTGCAGATCATCCTGCCCTATTCGCTGGCGGTCGCCGCGGTCGGGCTGCTGGAAAGCCTGATGACGCAGACCATCGTCGACGACCTGACCGACACCGCAAGCGACCGGAACCAGGAATGCATCGGTCAGGGCGTCGCCAACACCGCCACCGGCTTCATCGGCGGCATGGCCGGCTGCGCGATGATCGGCCAGTCGATCATCAACGTGAAATCGGGCGGTCGCGGGCGGCTTTCGACCTTCACGGCCGGCGCGGTGCTGCTGTTCATGATCGTCGCGCTCGGCGATGTGGTGGCCCGGATCCCGATGCCGGCGCTGGTGGCGATCATGATCATGGTCTCGATCGGCACGTTCTCATGGTCGTCGATCAGGAACCTGCGCGATCATCCGCGCTCGTCCTCGGTCGTGATGCTCGCCACCGTGGTGGTGACGGTCTACACCCACAACCTCGCCATCGGGGTTCTGGTGGGCGTGCTGCTGTCGGGCATTTTCTTCGCCGGCAAGATCGCCCAGATCTTCCGCGTCACCTCCGAGATCTCGCCGGACGGGCGCGCGCGCACCTATGTCGTCGAGGGGCAGCTCTTCTACGCCTCGGTCGAGGATTTCATGGCCTCGTTCGATTTCCGGGAGGCGCTGGAACGGGTCACCATCGATGTCAGCCGCGCCCATATCTGGGACATCTCGTCGGTGGCCGCGCTGGACATGGCCGTGCTCAAGTTCCGGCGCGAGGGCGCCGAGGTCGAGATCGTCGGCATGAACCAGGCGTCCGAAACCATCGTCGACCGGCTCGCCATGCACGACAAGCCGGGCGCGATGGACAAGCTGATGGGGCATTGAGGGGAAGCGCATGACCGCAGTTCTGATGGCGCTGGTCGACGGGTCGGCCTATTCCGAGAGCGTCTGCCGCCACGCCGCGTGGATCGCGTCGCGCACCGGCGCGCAGGTCAAGCTCTACCACGTGCTCGACCCGCGCCGCGCGCGCAGCAAGCGCGACCTCTCCGGCTCGATCAGGCTGGGGGCGCGTTCGAACCTGCTCGAAAAGCTCACCGCGCTCGACGAGCAGCACGCGAAACTCGCCCAGGCGCAGGGCCGCGCGATCCTCGAGGACGCGAAGGCGCTGGTCGAGGCCGAGGGCGTCGGCGACGCGGTCACGCGCCTGCGCCACGACGACATCGTCGATACGGTCGTGGCCAAGGAGGGCGCGGTCGACATGATCCTGATCGGCAAGCGCGGCGAGGCGGCGGGCCTCGAGAAGACGCATCTCGGCTCGAATTTCGAGCGGATCGTCCGCGCCAGCCAGAAGCCCGTCTTCGTCGCCAACCGCGCCTTCCGCCCTATCAAGCGGGTGCTGATCGCCTATGACGGCGGCGTGTCTGCGATGAAGGCGGTGGATCACGTCGCGCGCGATCCCCTGTTCACCGGGCTCGACGTGGTGGTGGCCACCGTGGGCGCGGACAACGAGGAAATGCGCCGCGCGCTGGCCAGCGCGCGGGCCACGCTCGACGCGGGCGGCCATGTGGCCGAGACGCGCGTGCTGGACGGCCAGCCCGGCAAGGCGCTGGGCGAATTCGTGGACGGCGAGGGCATCGACCTGCTGGTGATGGGCGCCTACGGCCACTCCCGGATCCGGACCCTCGTCATCGGTTCGACCACGACCGAAATGATCCGCTCGTGCAAGGTGCCGGTGGTGCTGATGCGCTGAGCGCCGCCGAGGCGCGGTAGCGCCACGCGGCGCCGCGGCGGTTCCGGGACGCGAGGATCGAGCGGCAAGGCCCCGACAGCCGCCGCGGGCGCGCGAAAGGTGGCACCCCGCGGTTTTGAAGGCGCCATGGCGGCGCGGCGGCACAGGGCCGAAGGATCCTCTCGCCCTCAAAGCCCGCCATGCGCGGGCCGCGGCCCCGGCGTCCGATGGCACGCAGCGGCAATTCCCCATCCCGGATTTTCCGGTTATTTCAAGCCATGGACATCGTTCTCGTCACCACGATCATCGCGTCGCTGTTCCTCGTCATCGGCATGGCGGAGCCGCTGGCCGCGCGGCTGCGCCTGCCTTACAGCGTGATCCTCGCCGTGCTCGGCGTGCTGATCGGGGCCGGCGCGACCTTTTTCCTGCGCACCGAACTCACCGATGCGTTGAACCCGGTGGCCGAGGCGATCCTCGGCCTGCCGATCCGGTCGAATGTCTTTCTCTACGTCTTCCTGCCCACGCTGCTCTTCCAGGCCACGCTGGGGATGAACCTGCGCCGGATGCTGGACGACTGGGTGCCCATCCTCGTGCTTGCCGTGGTCGCGGTGGTCGTGGCGACGCTGAGCGTGGGGTACGCGCTGTCGTGGACGAGCACGCTGCCGCTCGCGGCGTGCCTGCTGATCGGGGCGATCGTGTCCACGACGGATCCTTCCGCGGTGGTGTCGATCTTCCGCTCGATCTCGGCGCCGCGGCGGCTCGCGCGGATCATCGAGGGGGAAAGCCTGCTCAACGACGCCGCCGCGATCGCTCTCTTCGGCCTGTTCATGGGCTTCGTGATGCTGGGCGTGCCCGATCCCAGCCTGCGCGACGCGCTCGCCCGATTTCCGATGCTGATCCTGGGCGGCGTGCTGACGGGCTGGCTGGCGGCGCGCGTCGCGGGGTGGGTGATGGCGCTCTTCAGCCGCCATGAACTCGCGCAGATCTCGATCTCCGTCTCGCTGCCCTATCTCGCCTATATCGGCGCGGAACAGAGCATCGGCGCCTCGGGCGTCATCGCGGTCGTCGCGGCGGGGCTGACGCTGAACCTGGCCGGGCCGGGCCGCCTGCCGCCGCAGGCGTGGGCGAACCTGCGCGAGGTCTGGGACCTGCTCGCGCACTGGGCGGGGGCGCTGATCTTCATTCTCGCCGCGCTGCTGATCCCGCGCCTGCTGGAAGAGGTCCGCGTCGAGGACTTCGTCCTGATCGGGGTGGTGATCCTTGCCGCCATCGCGGCGCGGGCGGTCATCCTTTTCGTGCTGCTGCCGGCGCTCACCCTGCTGCGCCTTTCGCCGCAGGTCGAGCGTCCTTACCGGGCCGCGATCCTCTGGGGCGGCTTGCGAGGCGCGGTGACACTGGCCCTCGCCCTCGCCGTGACCGAAAGCTTCCGCGTCCCGGTGGAGGTGAAGCGTGTGGTGGGCATCCTCGCCACGGGCTTCACGCTCTTCACGCTGATCGTGCAGGGCACCACGCTGCGCGCCGTGATCGCCCGGCTCGGCCTCGATCGCCTGTCGCCCATCGACGAGGCGCTGTCGCGGCAGGTCGTGGCCGTCGCGCTTCAGACCGTCCGCGAGGACGTGGCGCGCACCACCGACAATTACGACCTCACCCGCAAGATCGTGCGCTCGGAGGCCAAGCGATTCGGCGACAGGCTGGACCAGGCGGTGAAGATGGCGGAGGCCAGCGCCGACATCCTCGACCGCGACCGCATCACGCTGGGACTGATCGCGCTGGCCGGGTTCGAACGCGACACGATCCTCGCGCGGGTGCGCGAGCGCACGATCTCCGCCCGCATGGCCGACCAGCTTCTGTCGGATGCGGAAAGGCTGATCGAGAACGCCCGCTCGGGCGGGCGCAGCGGCTATCAGCGCGCGGCGCGCCGCAGCATCGCCTACGGGCGCGCGTTCCGCGCGGCGGTGGTGCTCAACAGCCGGCTGGACGTGTCCTGGCCCTTGGCCCGCATGACGGCCGACCGGTTCGAGGCGCTGCTGGCGCAGCGCCTCATCCTGCGCGACCTCGGGGCCTTCATCGACGGCCGCATCCGGCGCATCCACGGACGGCGGGTCGCGGAACTGCTGCACGAGTTGCTGTCGCGGCGGATCGAGGCCGTGGAGACGGCGCTGGAAGGGCTGCGCCTGCAATACCCCGGCTATGCCGAAAAGCTGGAACGGCGTTTCATCCGGCGCACCGCGCTTCGCCTCGAGGAACGGGAATACACCGCCATGCGCGAGGACGGGCTGATCGGCGCCGAGGTCTTCACCGCGCTGATGCAGGGGCTCACGCTGCGGCGCACGGCGGCGGAGGAACGACCGCGCCTCGACATCGCGTTGCAGCGCTCGGAGCTTTTCAGGCAGTTTCCGCTTTTCGCCGATCTCGACGACGCGGGCCTGCGCCGGCTCGGGCGCGCGCTGAAGACGCGCTACGTGAATGCGGGCGAGACGATCATCCACAAGGACAGCGCCGCCAAGAGCGTGTTCTTCATCGCGTCGGGCGCCGTGGAACTCGAAAGCGCGGGCCAGACCTGGCGGCTGGGCCGGGGCGAGATGTTCGGGCAGATGGCGATCCTGATGAACAAGGCGCGCCGTGCCGAGGTGCGGGCCATCGCACCGTCGACGCTTCTGGTCCTCGACGAGGAACGCTTCCGGCGCCTGCTGTCCCGCAGCACCGCCTTGCAGGACGCGGTGCGGGCAAGCGCGGAAAAGCGCGGGATCGCGCCCGACGCACTTTTCTCGGAACATTCGCGGTCGCGGGCGACCTGACGGACTTTCGCCGCGGCCTCTGGTGGTGGCGTTCCTGACGCTTGCCTTCCCGATCACCCGGAGCCCGCCGGATCGCGTCCCGTTCTCACCCGATCCGGCGACGTGTCGACAGCCCGTCACGGATCGCCTATCCGGAGGGCATGGGCAGTTTCGAACGCTACCTCTCTCTCTGGATCGCGCTGGCGATGGTCGCCGGGATCGCCATCGGCAGCACGGTCCCGGCGCTGGTCGAGGCCATCGCGGCGGCCGAGCTGGCCCGCGTGAACCTGGTCGTCGCCGTGCTGATCTGGGCGATGGTCTATCCGATGATGGTCGGCGTCGATCCGGGCAGCCTGAAGGACGTGCTGAAGCAGCCGCGGGGCCTTGCCATCACGCTTGCCGTCAACTGGCTGGTCAAGCCCTTCACGATGGCCGCGCTGGCGGTGCTGTTCTTCGAGGTCGTGTTCGCGGACCTGATCGCGCCCGCGGACGCGGAGCAATACATCGCCGGGCTGATCCTCCTCGGCGCCGCGCCCTGCACGGCGATGGTCTTCGTCTGGTCGCAGCTCACGCGGGGCGACGAAGGCTACACGCTTCTTCAGGTGAGCGTGAACGACATCGTGATGGTCTTCGCCTTCGCGCCGATCGTCGCCGTGCTGCTGGGTGTCACCGACATCGAGGTGCCGTGGGAGACGCTGGTGCTGTCGGTGATCCTGTTCGTCGCATTGCCGCTCGCGGCGGGCATCTGGACGCGCGCGCGCCTGGGCAGCGCCGCGCGGATCGAGGCGTTCCGCGACCGCATCAAGCCCTGGTCCATCCTGGGCCTGATCATGACGGTGGTGATCCTTTTCGGGCTGCAGGGCCAGGTGATCCTCGACCGCCCGCAGGTCATCGCGCTGATCGCGACACCGATCCTGATCCAGTCCTACGGCATCTTCGCGCTGGCCTATGCCGCCGCCTGGGCGCTGCGCGTGCCACACCGGATCGCGGCGCCCTGCGCGTTGATCGGCACATCGAACTTCTTCGAGCTGGCCGTCGCCGTGGCGATCAGCCTTTTCGGCCTGAACTCCGGCGCGGCGCTGGCCACGGTGGTCGGCGTGCTGGTCGAGGTGCCGGTGATGCTGTCGCTCGTCGCCTTCGCCAACCGCACGCGCGCCCGCTTCGCCTGAGCCACGTCGAAAAAGAACTCGACAAAACCGGAATCGTGGTTATATTTGCCGCCATGACCACGACAAGCCCCACCGCCCGCGCGCTCGCCGCCCTTGGCCACGATGCCCGGCTCTCCATCTTCCGCCTGCTCGTGAAAGCGGGGGACGAAGGGCTGCGCGTCGGCGATATCGGCGCGCATCTCGGGCTCGCGCCCTCGACGCTCGCACATCATCTTTCGACGCTGGTCGATGCCGGGCTCGTGGTGCAGGAAAAACGCGGCCGCGAAGTCTTCAACCGGGTCGACTACCCGGCGATGCACGAGGTGCTGGCGTTTCTCACCTCGGAATGCTGTGCCGGCGTGACCATGCAGCCCGCGGAGGGCGCGGCATGACACGCCCACACGGTTTTTTGTCGTCGAAAACAACCAATATCCCGGAGAAATGGACATGACCGACACGACCCTTCCCGCACCGGGGCTGCGCTCCGCGATCGGAACGATCTGGCGCGCGCAGCGTGTCTGGCTGGCCTCGGCCCTGATCCTCACGGTGCTGGCCATCCTCGACCCCGGGCAGGCAGCCGACAGCGCGGCCTTCGCGGGCGGGGCGCTTCTGCGCACGGCGCCCTATCTCGTCCTGTCCATCGCCATCGCCGCGTGGGCGGGCGCCACGGGCGCGGACAACCTGATCGCGCGCGCCTTCACGGGCGCGCCGCTTCTGATGATCGGGCTCGGCGCGCTGGCGGGGGGGATCTCTCCCTTCTGCTCCTGCGGGGTGATCCCGCTGATCGCTGCGCTCCTGGCGATGGGCGTGCCGCTTTCGGCGGTGATGGCCTTCTGGCTGGCCTCTCCGATCATGGACCCGTCGATGTTCGTGCTGACCGTGGGCGTGCTCGACCTCGACTTCGCGGTCGCCAAGACCGTGGCCGCGATCGGGCTCGGCGTCTTCGGCGGGATCGTCGTGCATCTTCTGGCGCGCGGCGGGGCGCTTTCGAACCCGCTGCGCGAGGGCGTGGGCGACGGCGGCTGCGGCGGCTCGAGCGTGCGCGCGCCGAAACCCGTGGCGTGGCGCTTCTGGGAGGAGCGCGAGCGCCGGGCGAAATTCGGCAAGACCGCGCTCAACACGACGCTGTTCCTCGCCAAGTGGCTGACGCTCGCCTTCCTTCTCGAAAGCCTGATGCTCGCCTGGATCCCCGCGGAGACGGTGACGGCGGCGCTTGGCGGAGACGGCTTCATGCCGATCGTGACGGCGACCTTCGTGGGCGTTCCGGCCTACCTGAACGGCTACGCCGCGCTTCCGCTGGTGGGCGGGCTGATCGAGCAGGGCATGGCGCCCGGCGCGGGCATGGCCTTTCTCGTGGCGGGGGGCGTGACCTCGATACCGGCGGCGATGGCGGTCTGGGCGCTGGCCCGGCCGCCCGTCTTCGCCCTCTACATCGCGCTTTCGCTCACCGGCGCCTTCGCCTCGGGCGTCCTGTTCCAGCTCTGGACGCTCGCATGAAACGGCTGACCGTCACGGTGGAAGAGCCCGCCTGCGCGCTTGTGCTCGCGCCGGTCGGGATCGCGACCCCCCACGACGCAGTGACGGCCCTCGACGTCACGGGGGGCCGTATCGAACGGGTGCTGGGCGAACCCGAACTGGGGCTTGGCGCGGCGCTTCTCCGGCCTGCCGGCGGTCCGCTCGTTCTGGACTACGCGGTGGCGCCCGCGCCGGCCGGGCAACCTTACCCCGAGGCCGCGTTCCGCCCGCGCGCCAACCGTTTCACCGCCGCGGCGGCGGAGCTTGCCGACGCCAGCCGCGGGATCGCCGCGCGGGCGGGCGGCGGCCACGTCGGCATCGCGGCGCTGGTCGCGGAGGCCGAGGCGCGCTTCGACTACGCGCATCCCGAGACCCGCTTCAACGACGGCACGGACGCCGTGCCCTACCTGTCCTGCGGGACGACGCCCGGCTCCTGCGTGGACATCAACACCTATCTCGTCGCGAGCCTGCGCGCGGCCGGCTACGAGGCCGCCTATGTCTACGGCCACTTCTTCCCGGCCGATCGCGGCGGCGTCACCCATGACATGCATTGCTGGGTCGTCACGCGCCATGACGGGGAGGTCCTGGAATGGGACATCGCGCATCACATGAAGGCCGGGCTTGGACCCACGCGGGCCGCGCTCGATCCCCGGCCCGGCCGCCGCGTGGCGCTTGGACATTCCATGGGCCAGAGCTACGACGACCCCCGGATCCCGCCCATGCTGAAACTGCTGTCCGAGCCGCTGGCCCTGCACGACGGCGCCGTGCGGCGCTTGTCGCTCTCCGTGCGGCTGGCCGATGCCCGGGCGCCGGGCGGGGCGCCGGCGGAAGGGCCTCTTGCCGGCGTCAGATGATGGCGTGCCGCATCCGGGCGGAGACCCATTCGCTGACCACCACGGTGCCGAGGATCAGGATCAGGATGACCGAGACCTGGCTCCAGGCGAGCGTGTTGAGCGAGGCCTGAAGCTTCAGCCCGATGCCGCCCGCGCCCACCAGCCCCAGGATCGTGCTTTCGCGGATGTTGATGTCCCAGCGAAAGACCGAGATCCCCCAGAAGGCGGGCATGATCTGCGGCACGATGCCGTAGTTGAGGACCTGCGCGCCGCTCGCGCCGGTGGCCTCGATCGCCTCGATCTGGCGGGCGTCGGTCTCCTCGATGGCCTCGTAGAGCAGCTTGCCGATGAAGCCGATGGAGCGCAGCGCGATGGCGACGATGCCGGCCAGCAGCCCGGGCCCGATGATCGCCACGAGCAGCAGCGCCCAGATCAGCGAGTTGATCGAGCGCGACGCCACGATGACGAATAGCGCGAGGGGCCGCAGGATCGTCGCGGAGGGCGTCGTGTTGCGGGCCGCGAGGAAGGCGATCGGCACCGCCATGACGACCCCGCCGATGGTGCCCAGCGTGGCGATGTTGATCGTGTCCCAGAGCGGCAGCCAGAGCTCCGACATGTAGGACCACCTGGGCGGCACCATGCGGCCCCCGATATCGGCGGCCTGGCGCGGCGCATCCGCGACGAAGAACCAGATCGTGTCCTTCGTCATCAGTTGCCAGCACCACACGAAGAGCGCCACCAGCGCCAGCCAGCCCGCCCAGAGCAGCAGCCGCGCGCGCGGCGTGCGGAATCTCCAGACCTGGCTGTAATGGGTGATCTCGCTCATTGCAGGAACTTCCGCAGATAGCTCGAGCCGTATTCGGCGACCATGACGATACCGATGATGATGAGCAGGATCGCCCCGGCGCTGTCGTATTCGTAGCGGTCGATGGCGGTGTTGAGCGTGGCGCCGATACCCCCGGCACCGACGATCCCGATCACCGCGCTTTCGCGGAAATTGATGTCGAGGCGGTAGAGCGACAGGCCGATCAGCCGCGGCATCACCTGCGGCTGGATCGCGTAGTTGACCAGCTGAAACCAAGAGGCGCCGGTGGAGCGGATGGCTTCGGCCTGCGCCTCGTCGATTTCCTCGATATCGTCTGCCAGCAGCTTGGCGATGAAGCCGATGGTGGCGAAGCTCAGCGTCAGGAACCCGGCGAAGGGGCCGAAACCGAACATCGCGACGAGGAAGATCGCGATGATCACCTCCTGCAGCGCGCGGCTCACCGCGATGATCGCGCGACAAACGTAGTAGACCGCCGCCGGGGCGAGGTTGCGCGCGGCGCCGATGCCGATCGGCACGGAGATCGCCACGCCGACGACGGTGGACGTCAGCGTCATCGTCAGGCTTTCCACCAGCCCGCGCGAGATGTCGCCCCAGCGGCTGGCGAAATCGGGCTGCAGGAAGCCCATGACGAAGCGCTGCCCGCGTTCCAGACCGACGGCCACGCGTTCCCAGTTGACCTCGACGGTGCCGATGGCGAGGACCAGGTAGGCGACGATGCCGACCTGCAGCGCGATCCGCCAGCGCCGGTCCTTCACGATCTGCGGCGGACGGCGCCAGGTGGCGGGATAGGGCGCGCTCATTGCGCGAGCGCCTCCAGCCGCGCCTTCGCCTCCGCCTCCGCCTCGGCCTGTTCCTCGTCGCCCTGCCGCATCGCGTTCCAGTCTTCCTCGCCGTAGATCCTGGTCAGCGCGCTCTCGGTCAGCTCCGCGGGCGGTCCGTCGAACACCACGCGGCCCGCGCGCAGCCCCACGATCCGCTGCATGAACTGCTGCGCAAGGGGCACGTCGTGGATGTTGACGATGGCCGGCAGGTCGCGTTCGGCGCAGATCTCTGTGAGCAGGCGCATGATCTGGCGGCTGGTCTTGGGGTCGAGGCTGGCGGTTGGCTCGTCCACCAGCAGAAGCTCGGGCTCCTGCGCGAGCGCACGGGCGATGCCGACGCGCTGGCGCTGCCCGCCCGACAGGGCGTCCGCGCGCTTGTCGGCCTGTTCCATCAGCCCGACGCGGTCGAGCAGGCGATAGGCGCGCCGGATGTCGTCGGGCGGATACTTCCGCAGGAAGCTGCGCCAGAACGGCACATAGCCAAGGCGCCCCGACAGGACGTTCTCCATCACGGTCAGCCGCTCCACGAGGGCGTATTCCTGGAAGATCATGCCGATCCTGCGGCGCTGGCGGCGCAGATCGGCCTTGCCCAGCCGGGCCAGATCGACGTCGCCCAGCATGACCTTGCCGGCACTGGGCTCCACCAGGCGGTTGATGCAGCGGATCAGCGTGGACTTGCCGGCCCCGGACGGCCCGATCAGCCCCATGATCTGCCCTTGCGGCACGCGCAGCGTCACGTCGGCGAGCGCGGCGTCGCCTGTCCTGTAGGTCTTGGAAAGCCCCTCGAGGTGCAGCATGTCGGTCCCGCGAAATGCAAGGCGCGGGCGACGCCGGGCCGCCCGCGCCGGAACAGGTCGATCAGATCAGTTGCACTCGTAGACGACGCCGTTGGCCTCGTCGATGGTGCGGATCACGGCCCAGTCGTCCTGGAAGGTGATCTCGATGAACTGGTCCTCGCCGTTGCGGCCGAACTCCTCGGCCAGCGCGGTGCCCTCCCAGTCGAAGCTGAAGAACGCCTCGCGGATCTTTTCCTGAAGCTCGGGGGCGAGGTTGTAGACCGTGCCGTAGCCCGTCGTCGGGAAGGTCTGCGACTGGTAGATGGTCACCAGCTGATCCTCGGAGACCACCTCGCGGTCGATCATCCGGCCCTTGACCGAGTTGGCGATCGAGGCGGCCATGTAGTCCTTGTTGGCGACGCCGAGGATCGAGTTGTCGTGCGCGCCGGAGAAGGCGGGCTCGAAATCCGCGCCGGCCTCCATGCCGAACTCCGCCTTGAGGATCGCGGAGGGCGCCTTGAAGCCCGAGTTCGAGGTTTCCGAGGTAAAGGCGAGCTGATTGCCGCGGATGTCTTCCACGCTCTCGATGCCCGAGCCCGGATAGGTGATGATCTCCATCTCGTAGCCGAAGGAACCGTCCTCGGCCGCCATCATCGCGAAGGGGCGGAAGCCGGCGCAGGCCACGGCGAGCGGATTCGACCCGGTGTTGAAGCCCGCCACATGCAGACGGCCGGCGCGCATCGCCTCGATCTGCGCGGCGTTGGACTGCACGGGGAAGAACTGGACCTGCTTGCCCGTCACCTCGGCCATGTGCTCGAGGAAGCCGGCCCACACCTCGGCATAGACGGCCGGATCCTCGACCGGCGTGTAGGCGAAGATCAGCGTGTCGGGGTCGATCCACTCCGACGGATCCTCGGGGATGTCGGCAATGAGATCACCGTCGTTGTCGACGTAGCGGTCGCCGAGCTTGAACTCGGCATGCGCGGGAAAGGCCAGCGCGAGCGCTGCGACGGCGGACAGTGT
The DNA here is from genome assembly GCF_041365715.1 of Rhodosalinus sp. FB01. Classification (NCBI taxonomy): domain Bacteria; kingdom Pseudomonadati; phylum Pseudomonadota; class Alphaproteobacteria; order Rhodobacterales; family Paracoccaceae; genus Rhodosalinus; species Rhodosalinus sp. FB01. The sequence continues at coordinate 345,044 of NZ_JBGFSH010000002.1, forward strand.
AGCGAAGGTTTTCATGAGTCTCCCCCATATCCTGCGGTTCGGGTGGGGCCTAACGCCCGTAGATGACAGGCGCATGACATCGCGCGCCATCGGGCGCCCGCGCCCGGCCTGACCTTGCGGCAGGGCCGGCCGTGCGCGCCTCCCCCCGGCGCAAGGGGCCGCCTGCCCGCCCCGACCTCCGGCGCTGCGGAGCCCGCGTGTCGCCGGGCGGGCGCCGATTGGCAGCCGCCGGGAGTTCGACTAGGTTCCGTTGCGGGCACACCCCGGCGAGGCCGTCCCGAACCCGGGGTCCGGGAGGCGAACGCTGGCGCGAAAGGCGGGGCACGTCATGGACGAGACAACGGACAGGGCCGCGGCCGGCCCCGGGACGGGCCGCGCGCGCGAGGTCTTCGTGGTGTTCCTGAAGCTGGGCCTGACCTCTTTCGGCGGGCCGATCGCGCATCTGGGCTATTTCCGGGACGAGCTGGTCACGCGGCGGCGCTGGCTTTCCGATCGGGATTATGCCGATCTCGTCGCGCTCTGCCAGTTCCTGCCGGGCCCGGCGTCGAGCCAGGTAGGCTTCGCGCTGGGACTGACGCGGGCCGGCTGGCCGGGGGCGCTCGCGGCCTTCACCGCCTTCACGCTGCCGTCGGCTCTGGCGCTTCTCGCCTTCGCGATGACGGCCGCGTCGATCTCCGGGCCCGTGGGCACCGGCGCGCTCGACGGGCTGAAGATCGTCGCCGTGGCCATCGTCGCGCAGGCCGTCTGGGGCATGGGCCGGACGCTCTGCCCGGATCGCGCGCGCGCGAGCATCGCGGTCGGCGCCGTCGCCGTGCTGGCCGTCGTGCCGGGCGCCCCGGGCATGGTGGGGGCGATCGCGCTCGGCGCGCTCGCCGGGCTGGCGCTGGGCGCGGGCGACGCGCAGCCGGCCGGTGGCCGTGTCGCCATGCCGGTGGGCCGGAGACAGGCCGGGCTTGCACTGGCGGCATTTGCCGGTCTTCTGCTCCTCCTGCCGCTGATCGCGGGCCAGTCCAAGGCGCTGGCCCTCATCGACGGCTTCTACCGCTCGGGCGCGCTGGTGTTCGGCGGCGGCCACGTCGTGCTGCCCCTCCTGCAGGCAGAGACCGTCGCGCCCGGCTGGGTCACCGCGGCCGCCTTTCTCGCCGGCTACGGCGCGGCGCAGGCGGTGCCCGGGCCGCTTTTCACCTTCGCCGCGTATCTCGGCGCGGTGCTTGGGCCGGAGCCGAACGGGATGGCCGGCGCGGCGATCGCGCTGGCGGCGATCTTCCTGCCGGGCTTCCTGATCCTCGTGGGCGTGCTGCCGTTCTGGGACCGGTTCCGGAAGATGGCGCGGGCGCAGGCGGCGATGCGCGGCGCGAACGCGGCCGTGGTGGGCATCCTCGGCGCGGCGCTCTACACGCCGGTCTTCACGGGCGCCGTGGGCGACATGCGCGACTTCGCGCTCGCGCTCGCCTGCCTCGTCGCCCTGATCGCGTGGAAGGCACCCCCCTGGGCGGTGGTGCTCTTCGCGGCGGGGGGCGGTGCCGGGCTGGCGCTCGCGGGCTGAGCGAACGCGGCGCCCCGGCGCCTCTGCGCGCCACGTGCACCGGGCAGCCTAGGTGGCGCACGATGCGCGCCGCGTGGGAACCCGGAAAGGTCATCCCTGAAAGCCGGCGAGGCGCGCGGCCACCTCCAGCACGTGCCGGTCGCGGTTTTCGTTGCGGATGTCGGCGGCGCGGAGGCCGCAGCGTGCGGGGCCCGCCATTCGGGAGCCGGCGTATCGGCTTTCGGTGGCCGGCTCACCGCGCCGTGTCCGCCCGGCTCGTCGCGTCCGCCGATGCGGGGACGGTGGATGCGGCTCCGTCGGTCAGCAGAACCCGTGCGGCGCGGAAGAGCACGGCCGGATCCCGGTCGGTGCGCACGACGGGCAGCGGCGGGCTCCGGCCCGTCAGCGCATGGACGGCGGCGCGGGCGCTGCGCACCGAATACTCGACCGTGAAGACGGTATCGAGCGGCTGCTCCACGAACTGTCCCATCAGCGCGAAGTTCTTCGCGCCGGGCGGGCATGTCGCGGGCCGGTCGCCCGAACGCCGCGGCATGAACTGGCTTGTGATGAACGGCATCCGGCAGGGCACGACCCGGGCGCCGTCGAACCAGCCCATCCGATCCGCGCCGAGGCGCAGCTGGCCGGCCAGTTCGGCGAGGATTTCGTCGCCCGTGGCCTCCCACATCGGCTTCGGGACGTAATCCCCGTTCCGGTCCCCGCGCAGTCCGTAGCCCCAGAACACCGTCGTGTCGGGTGGTTGCGCGCGAAAATGCGGCTGGCGGAAGAAGACGAAGGACATGAGCCATCCGCTGTCGCGGATCGTCACGAGCCCGCCCGTGCCGGTTGCGTTTCCTGTCAGTTCCTCGACGAAATCCCGGAACCCCGTCTCGCGCAGGGTGACGGTGAAGGAAGTCCAGGCGGTGCGGCGGTTGTCGGCGCAGAACGCCTCCGGGCGGCCGAACCCGTCATGGCGGGCCGCGAGCGACTTCCAGAGATCCCAGGACAGCGTCGGCGCGGGCTCCAGGGACGGCGCCCGGTCGTTCGAGCCGTATGTCGCGCCGTCCACCATGGAGCCGAGCGTGAGGTAGACGCGGTCCTGCGCTCCGAGCGTCAGCCGCCGGCCATCGGCGAGGTCGATGCGGTCCGCCCGGCGGCCGTCGGCGTCGCCCCGGATCGAGAGATCAGTGACCCGGGCCTCGCGCTCGAAGGCGACGCCGCGCTCTTCCAGCCACGCGACCAGCGGCGAGACCAGGCTGTCATATTGATTGTAGCGCGTCCTCAGAACCCCGGCGATGCGCGTGAGGCCCGGCAGGAGATGGATGAAGCGGCGCATGTAGCGGCGCATTTCGGCCAGCGCGTGCCAGGGCTGGAACGAGAACATGGTGGACCACATGATCCAGAAGTTGCTCTCGAAGAAGTCGCGGTCGAACCAAGACCCGATCGGGCGGCCCGCAAGGCGGCGTTCCGGAACGATCAGCAGGCGGTTGAGCGCGACGATGTCGCCCGCGCCGAGGCCGAGATGCGCCATGTCCGCCTTCTCTCCCACCGCGATCAGCCGGCATCTGGACGCGGCGCGCACCTCCTCGTTGAACGAGAGGATGTCCCGGCTCACGGAGATGTCGGGATCGTCGGCCGACGGGATATCGTCGAAAAGATCGAAGGTGTTCACGAAATTGCGCTCGAACATGCGCCCGCCCCGGGTCAGGTAGTCCTCCGCCACGCCGCCCGAGGCGTCGAGCGCGCCGCCCGGTTGCGGCTGGTCGTCGAAGATGCGGATGGAGGCGCCCGGAACCCCCGCGTCGCGGATCAGAAACGCCGCCGCGGCGAGCGAGGCGATCCCGCCGCCGATCATGTAGTGGGCCACCCGCCCGTCCCTGCCAGCCATGCTCCCGCCCGCGCCCGGTCCCGCCGCCCTCGCCGCGGCGGAAAGCCTCTTCCCCGGGCCCACATTCGCCGCCGTGGCGACCGGCTGTCATTGATCTTCGTCATCGGGGCGTCGTCCTTGACGAGCCCCCCTCTCGCGACCTTCGAGGCCCCGAGGAAGAGAACGCTCCGCCTCCGGCTGCTGGCATGCACAAACGCATGCTCCAGCACGCGCGGCCAGGCATCTACGGCGCGCTTTCCACCGTGCCGGCTCCTCCCCGTCTGCGGGCGCCGTGCCCCGGATGCGGCGAGGCGTCCGCGCAGTGTCTACTTCGTCAGGATGAGCTTGCCCGCCCTGGTGATCCGCAGCGTGTAGATCTGGCCGTCGAGGTCGATCTCCGCGGTCGATCCCCCCGCCATGAGGTCATGGGCGTCGTGGCGCGGCAGATCCGGCCGGGCGGACAGGCTTCCGGCGCAGGAGGCTTCTCCGGATCGACGGTCGCTTTCGACACTCCTTTCCATGGCACGTCGCTCCTGCTTTCTCATGGCGTCACCGGCCCGCGAACTCGAAGGAGAAACTCCGCGGCGCGCCGCGCGGCGGGGCCGGGAAGGGCGCGGCGCGGCGGATGTGGTCGAGCGCCGCGCGGTCGAGGTCGCGCGCGCCGGAGCTTCTCAGGACGCTGACCGCGACGAGCTCGCCGCTCACCCCGATCCGGAAGCCGACCACCGCGACGCCGCGGGCGCGCACGCGCTCCTTCCGGGTGCGCGCGATCTGGCGCAGCACGCGGCCGCCGTAATTCGCGGCCTCGGCGCGGCCGCTTTCCGCCCTCGGGCTGGTCGTGACCGTCGCGGCGCGCGTCGCCTCGGCGTCGCGGGCGCCCTGGGCGTCGCCCCGCCGCGCGCTCCGTTCGGCGTTGCCCGCAGGAGCCGTCGCGGCGGGCGCGCGCGCCTGGGACGGCGCGGGCTCCTGCTGGCGCGGAGGCCGCGGGCGGGGGCGCGGGGTCTCCGCCGAGGCTTGCCGGACACGCACCGGGGCCACGCCGGTGACGCGCTCGGCCACCGGGGCGGACGGCGTGAGAGACGGCTGCCGCGTCGGCTGGGCGCTCTCCTGCGGGCGCGCAGCCGGCGCGGTCGCGGCGATCTCCTGCGGCCGGGCGGCCGGGGCGATCGCGGCGGTCTCCGCCGGGACGGCCGCGGCCCGTCGCGCAGGCGCGGGCGCCTGCTCGGGCTCGGCCGGGGCGGCGGCGAGCTGGCGGGCGACAGGCGCCCTGCCTGCGGGTGCGACGGCTTCGGAGCGATCCGCCTCCGTGGCCTGCGGCGCCGGTGCCGCCTCGGCCGGCGTCTGTTCGGCGGGCGGGGGCGGAGAGGCCGCGCCGCCTGCGGCGAGATCGGCGAAGCTGTCGCCCAGGCGCGCGACCGCGACCGGCGCGCCGCCCCCTGCCATCGCCGCGTCGGGCTCGGGGCGCAGGACGAGGCCCAGCGCGGCGAGATGAAGCGCGGCCGAGACGGCCCCGGCGAGGACGAGCGCCCGTGGCGTCACGGCAGCGCCCTCTCGGTCACGAGGATCACCTCCCCCGCCCCGGCCGCGCGCAGCGCGCCCGCGATGTCCGCCAGGCGGCGGGCGGGGAGCGCGCGGTCGGGCACGAGGCGGGCGGCCGGGGCGGGTGCGCCCGTGTCATCGACGCGCCGGGCGAGGTAGTCTGCGGGCGACACCGGCTGGCCGCGATGCAGCGTCGTGCCGTCGGCGCGGATCACCAGCGCGTCCGGCGGGGCGCTCCGGTCGAGCTCCGCCGCCCGGACGAGCTGCACGTCGCCGTCGAGCGGAGGCGCGAGCGATCCGGCGACCAGGAAGAAGACGAGCATCAGGAAGACCACGTTGATGAGCGCGATCGTGGGCTCCCCCCGCGCGCGGCGATATGTCCGCCTCGCCGCCACGGTCAGCCGAGCACCCGGACGTCGGCGGACGGGACGGATCGGAGCGCGACCAGCAGATCGGTCAGCCGCTGCGCCGTGACCTCCCCTTGCAGGCTGACCAGAACGGCGCGGCCGTCCTCCCCCAGACGATCCCTGACCGCCGCCGCCGCGTGTTCGAGCGCCGTGGCCTCGCCGTTCACGCTGATCGCGTCGGGCGCGAGCCGCACGAAGACCGGAGGCGCGTCTCCCGGCATCGCGCCGCCCGCCGCGGCCGCGAGCGGCAGCTCCCCGAAGCGCGTGAAGGTGGAGGAGAGCATGAAGAAGAGCAGCAGCAGGAAGATCACGTCGATGAGTGGCGTGAGCGACAGCCGACGGCGGCGGAAGCCGGGCGCGCTACGCATGGGCCAGCCCCGCGACGTGAGCCGCGGCCTCCGGCGCGGGGCCCGGGCCGAACCCTGGACGCAGCAGCACCTCCAGCGCCTCGTCCGCGAGAGCGCGCTCCGCGGCCACGCGGGACTCGAGATAGGTGAGGCAGAGCGCCGTGGGCATCGCCACGCCGAGGCCCACCGCGGTGGTCAGCAGCGCCACCCAGATCCCCCCGGCAAGCGCCGAGGGATCGACGGCCGCCCCGGCCGCCTGCAGGGCCTGGAACGCTTCGATCATCCCGAGCACCGTGCCGAAAAGGCCAAGAAGCGGGGCGAGCTGAACGACGGAATCGAGCAGGCGGAACCCGGACTCCAGGCGCGCGAGCCCGGCGTCGATCTCGGCCTGAAGGCGGGAGCGGGCTTGCCCGGCCCCCGCGCCGAGGGCGCGGGCGAGCACGGGAGAAAGGTGGCTCGGGCTTCGCGCCAGGGCGGCCCGCGCGGCGGCTTCCGCGCCTGCGTCCGCCTCGCGGAGCGCGCGGCGGACGGCCTCGTGCCGGCCCACGCCGAGGCCGCGGAACTGCCAGAGCTTGGCCAGCACGACGGCGAGCGCCACGATCGAAACTCCGCCGAGGAGCGCCACCACCGGGCCGCCAAGCGCCACGGCCTCGCGCAGGCCGGCGAGGAGTTCTGCCAGCGCGCTCATCCCGACACCTCGAGATCCGCGCGGCTTTCCAGCCGCAGGCGCTCCATGCAGACGCCCGCCTCGAGGCCCGCGCCCGAACAGTCCTCCGCCGCGTTCACGAGAACCCGCCCGAGCGCCGCGCACTCGGCGCCCGGCAGGTCGAACTGGCGCACCCGGGTCCGTCCCTCCGGCACCGACTGGAAGTCGAAGAGGGACAGCCGCTCCACCACGCCGCCTGCGTCGAAGACCACGGTCTCGAGGACGAGGGCGTCGAGATCGGCGCCCAGCGCGTTGTCCACCACGAAGGTCAGACGGCAGGCGCTCTCCGTCTGCGTCAGCGTGTTGAGCTCCAGCCGGAGCGATCGGTCGGTCTCCCCGTCGCCCGCCGCCGCGGCGCCGGCGACCGCCAGCGAAACAAGCAGGGTCGGGACAAACTGTCGTATCACCAGTCAAACTCCTTCGTGAGCGCGATCTTGAAGGTCCGGCCCGGCGCGTTGTCGAGCTGCAGGTTGGGCCGGTAAGTGGCGTCCGTGACGTTCTCGACGGCGAGGTTCACCGTCATGCCCTCGAGCGGCCCGGAGTCGGGCGTCCAGTCGAGGAAGAGGTCATGGGTGAGATAGCTGTCGCCGTTCGTCTCGGCCGAGGCGGTCGTGATGCTGTTCGCCCAGTTGCCCCGCCACCCGAGGCGCAGGTCGCGTTCCGGCAGCCTGGTGCCCAGCGTGAGCGAGAGGGTGTCCGCGGGCGTGTCGGTCAGCGTCTCGCCGGTGCTCTCGTCCTCCGAACGGACCAGCGAATAGGCGGCGTTCGCGAACCAGCCCTCGGCATCGTAGGCGCCCTCGAGTTCGAGGCCCCAGATCCGCGCGCTGTCGATGTTCGAGAAATAGGGCACCGCCGCCTGTCCGGGCGTCGGCCCCGTCGCGCGCGGCGTCGTGGCGATCAGGTCGCGGATCGAATTGTTGAAGGCCGTCGCCTTGATCTGCAGGCTGTCGCCCTCGTTCAGCACGTCGAACCCTTCGTAGGCGAGGCCGATCTCGACCGTGGTGGCGATCTCGGGGTCGAGGTTGAGGCTCGGCGTGCGCGGGCCGAAGAAGAGGGGCCCGCGCTGCACCTCTCCTTCGCTCGAATAGTGCTCGTCGAGCGTCGGCAAGCGCTCGGTCCGGGCGAGCGATCCGAAGACGGACCACGCGTCGTTCAGCTCGTACATGACGGCGAGCTTCGGCGAAACGGCAAGCTCCTCCGTCGCGCGCGCGCCCGCCGCCTCGGCGGCGGCGCCGGGATCCTGGAACGCCTTTTCCAGCCGAACCCCCGGGATGAGGGTCAGCCGGTCGTTCCAGATGAATTCGCCCTGCGCGTAGATCGCGGCGCGGCTGTCCGTGCCCTGGGGATGGAAGGGCAATGCGCCCAGGGAAGAAGACGCCGTGCGCTCCTGCTGCGAGAGCTGCGTGCCGAAGGTCAGGTAGTTCTCCCACGCGCCGCTGCCGAACTCGATGGTGTTCTCGGCCTTGAGCGAAAGGGTCTCGTAGGCGGCGTCGTTATCGCAAAGGACAAGGAAGATGCCCGGCGCGCAGAGGAAACCGGCGGAGAAGTCGCGCTTCTCCACCTCGGTGTTCGACCACGACAACGTCACGTCGAGGTCGAGCCATGGGTTGCCTGCACCTTGGTGATCCCACGACAGCGTCACCGTGTCGTCGAGGCTGCGGATGTCGGCCGTGCCGAAGCCCGCCACGGCGGGGCCGCCCGTCTGCGCCACAACCGTGTCGGCCAGATCGCCGTCGGTGCGCGACCACGACAGGCGCAGCGACTGGTCGTCGTTCTGCCCGAAGTGGAAGGTGCCCTTCACCAGCCCGGACCAGCGTTCATAGGCGGTGCCGTCCAGCGTGGTGCCGTCGCCGTCTTCCACGTCGTCCGACGTGCCGCGGTTTAGCGCGAAGAGCAACTCGGCGTTCTCGTCGGGCCGCGCGGCGTAGATCAGCCCGCCCCGCCAGGCGTTCCCGTTCGAGCCGTAGCCCGCCCGGAACCTGAGCGCCCCCGTCTCCCCCGGCGCGAGGAAGTCCGAGGCATCCTTAGTGGTGAAGTTGATCACGCCCCCGATGGCCCCGGAGCCGTAGAGCGTGGAGGAGGCGGGCCCGCGCAGGATCTCCACCCGCTTGTAGAGCGCCGGGTCGCCGAAGAAGGACCCGGTGCGATACTGCTCGAAGAACTTCGGCGCACCGTCCACGGTGACAATGATTCGTGACTGGCTCGCCGTCTGTTCGGTGTTGCCGATGCCCCGGATGTTGAACGCCTCGCCCAGAAGGCGGCCGGAGCCGCCGGTCTCGACCCCCGGCACCGTGTCGAAGAGCTCGCCCACGGTCGTCGCCTGTTCGCGGTCGATGTCCTCCTGTTCCAGCACCGTCACCGCCTGCGGCGTATCGATCGCCACCTTCTCCGTGCCGGCGCCGAGAACCAGTCGCCCGAGCGGCGTGAAACCGCCCTCCGTCTCCTGCGCCGAGACCTGCCCCCCGAACCCCGCGGCCAGCGCTGTCGCGGCGGCGCCCCAGAGCAGGCGCACTTTGCCCGTCCTCATCCTTTCCCTTCCTCTTTTCCAGGTGCGGGTCGGGCTGGCGTCGGGCTGGCGTGACCGCGTCGTGCAATTCTGACTTGATGTGTCGGGAATGCAGCTTTACGAATCCCGACAGAAACAGTCAAGAGAAGTCCGCGCCCTCGAGCCGCCGCCAGAGCCCGCCCGGACGACCAGAAAGAGCGGAACCATGAGCGAGACGTCCCTTATGTCCCCCGATGCCATCCTCGCGGCGCGCGCCGAGCGGCCGAAACTGCGCGCCCGCGATCTCGCGGCGGCGCTCGGCGTGCCCGAGGCCGCCCTGGTCGCGGCCGAGACCGGCCGCGCGGCGACCCGGATCGCGGCGCACCCGAACGCGCTGATGCCCGCCGTGACGGAGCTCGGCGAGGTCATGGCGCTCACCCGCAACGAAAGCGCGGTGCACGAGCGGGTGGGCAGCTATCTGGAGTATCATCCCGGCGAGCACGCGACGATGGTGCTCGGCCCCGAGATCGACCTGCGCATGTTCCCCAAGCACTGGGCCCACGCCTTCGCGGTGACCGAGGAGACGGAGGCCGGCGTCCGGCGCAGCCTGCAGGTCTTCGACGCCGCGGGCGACGCTGTGCACAAGGTGCACCTGAAACCCGCCTCGGACGTCGCGGCCTTCGATCGTCTCGTCGCCACGCTCGCCACTGGCGACGAAAACCGCGGCTTCGACGCCGCGCCGCGCACGCCGCCGGAGGGCGCGTGGATCCGCGAGGACAAGATCGACATCCTGCGCAAGGAGTGGGAGCGGATGACCGACACCCACCAGTTCCTGCGCCTCGTCTCGAAGCTCAAGATGAACCGCCTCGGCGCCTACCGCGCGGCCGGCGCGCCCTATGCCGAGCCGCTCGCCCCCGAGGCCGTGTCCGCGATGCTGGAGCGCTCTGCCGCCGAGGGCATCGAGATCATGCTCTTCGTGGGCAATCCGGGCTGCATCCAGATCCACGCCGGGACGATCCACACGCTGACCCCGATGGGACCATGGCAGAACGTCATGGACCCGCGCTTCAACCTGCATCTGCGGGCGGATCACGTCGCCGAGGTCTGGCGCGTGTGGAAACCGACGCGGCGCGGGCCGGCGATCTCGGTCGAAGCCTTCGACGAGGAGGGGCGGCTCATCCTGCAATGCTTCGGCAAGCGCAAGGAAGCCGAGCCCGTGGCCTGGAACGCCATGGTCGCCGAGCTCGCCCCGGCCGAGACCGCGGAGGCGACGGCATGACCATGCGCCCGCTCGGACTCGCCGCCGCGTTCGCCCTTCTCTGTCTCCCGGTCGGCGCCGCTGCGGCGGAGCGCGTCGTTGCGGTGGGCGGCTCGGTCACCGAGCCCGGCTTCGCCCTCGGCGCGGGCGGCCGCCTGGTCGCGCGCGACACGACCTCGACCTGGCCGCCCGACGCGGAAGCCCTGCCCGACGTGGGCTATGTCCGGCGGCTCTCGCCGGAGGGCGTGCTGTCGGTCGCGCCGGATCTCATCCTCGCGGAGGAAGGTGCCGGCCCGCCCGAGACGGTCGAGCTTCTGGCGGCGGCCGAAATCCCGTTCGTCACGATCCCCGACGCCACCGACGCGGAGGGCGTCGCCCGGAAGGTCGAGGCGGTGGGCGCGGCCCTCGGCCTTGACGACAGGGCGGCGGCGCTCGCCGCGTCGATCCGTGCGGACATGCGCGAGATCCGCGAACGCTCCGAAGACATCGGCACGCCGGCGCGCGTGCTCTTCCTGCTCTCGGCCGAGGGCGGACGGCTCATGGCGTCGGGCAGCGGCACGGCGGCCGAGTCCATGATCCGCCTCGCGGGGGGCGAGAACGCGGTCACGGGCTTCGAGGGCTACAAGCCGCTCACCGACGAGGCGGTCCTCGCCGCGGCGCCCGACGTGGTGCTGATGATGGCGGGCCGCGCGGGCCATGGCGGTGCCGGGGTGCTGTCGCACCCGGCCCTCGCCGCCACGCCCGCCGGCCGCGACGGCAGGCTGGTCGAGATGGACGGGCTCTATCTTCTGGGATTCGGCCCGCGCACGGCCGAGGCCGTCGCCGATCTCCACGCCGCGCTCTACCCGAACGGGAACTGAGCCATGGTCGCCATCGCCGAGGGCGCGCCTCCTGCCGCGGGCGACCGCAGCCTGCTGGCGCGGCGCGCCACATGGGGGCTCGTCGCGCTGGCCCTTCTGACGAGCTGGGCGTCGCTCGCCACGGGGGCGGCGGGCGTGTCGCTGACCGACGCCCTGGCCCGCGCCCTCTCGGGCGAGGGCCTGACGTTGCAGGAAAGGATCGTGATCTTCGAGATCCGCCTGCCGCGCCTCATCACGGGGCTGCTGGTGGGCGCGGCGCTCGCGGTCTCCGGCGCGGTGAGGCAGGGGCTCTTCCGCAACCCGCTCGCCGATCCGGGGCTCGTCGGCGTCGGTGCCGGGGCCGGGCTTGGGGCGGTGTCGGCCATCGTGTTGGGGGGCCTGCTGCCGCCGGCGATCGCCGCGGCCACCGGCATCTATACCGTGCCGGTCGCCGCGTTCCTCGGCGGATGGGCCGCGACGATGGTCCTTTACGGCGTCTCGACCCGCGCGGGGCAGACCTCGGTGGCCACGATGCTCCTGGCGGGGATCGCGCTCGGCGCGCTCGCCGGCGCGGCGACGGGCCTTCTGGTCTACGTCGCCGACGACCAGCAGTTGCGCGATCTCACCTTCTGGGGCCTCGGCTCCCTCGCCGGCGCGGCCTGGCCGAAGCTGGCCGTGGCCGCGCCGATCATGCTGGCCGCGATGGCCGGGACGCTCTGGCTCGCACGCGGGCTCAACGGTCTCGCGCTCGGCGAGGCGGCCGCGGCGCACATGGGCGTGCCGGTGCAGCGGATGAAGAACCTCGCCATCCTCTCGGTCGCCGCAGCGACGGGCGCGGCGGTGGCCGTCTCGGGCGGGATCGGGTTCGTGGGCATCGTCGTGCCGCATCTCCTGCGCCTCGCCACGGGGCCGGACCACCGCCGCCTTCTGCCCAACGCGGCGCTTCTGGGCGCGAGCCTGCTGGTGGGCGCCGACATGCTGTCGCGCACGGTCATCGCGCCGGCCGAACTGCCGATCGGGATCATCACCGCGCTTCTGGGCGCGCCGGTCTTCCTCTGGATCCTCCTGCGCCGGCGCGGCGTGCTGGACCTGTGAGGCGCGCATGATCGACGCCTCCCGCCTCACGGTCACGCTGGGCCGCCGCCGGGTTCTCGACGGCCTCGACTTCCGCGCCATGCCCGGCGCGCTGACCGCGATCGTCGGGCCGAACGGCTCGGGCAAGACCACCCTGATGCGCGCGCTCACCGGCGAGATCGCCGCGGAGGGGCGGCTCTTGCTCGAAGGCGAGGACCCGCGAAGGCTTCGCCCTTGGCAGCTGGCGCGGCGGCGCGGGGTCCTCGCGCAGTTCACGCGGCTGGCCTTTCCCTTCACCGTGCTCGAGGTGGTGCGCCTCGGCGCCGAGGCGGGCGGCCAGGCGGGCGCGGGCGCCATCGCGCGCGCCCGCACCGCGCTCGCGCGGGTGGACCTCGCGGGCTACGAGGGCCGGCACTACCAGGAACTCTCGGGCGGCGAGCAGGCCCGCGCCCAGCTCGCCCGCGTGCTCGCCCAGGTCTGGGAGGCGGTGGGCCCCGAGGGCCCCCGTTGGCTGTTCCTCGACGAGCCGGTGGCGAGCCTCGACATCGCGCACCAGCTCCAGGTGATGGAACTCGCCCGCGCTTACGCCCGCGCGGGCGGCGGCGTGATCGCGGTGATGCACGACCTGACGCTGACGGCCATGTTCGCCGATCGCGTCACGCTGCTTCAGGAGGGCCGCGTCGCGGGCGAAGGGGCAGCCGGCGAGGTTCTCCGGCCCGAACTTCTGGAGCAGGTCTACGGCTGCCGTCTCGATGTCGTGGAACTCTCGGACCCTGCCCGCCTGATCGTGACGCCGCGCACCGGCCCGCGCGCGCCTCGTCATGCTCCGGCGGATGGCGGCGAGATCGTCCCGGAGGCCGCGCGCCCGGCGCGTTCGGGGTAACGTCGCGCGCGACGGCATGGCCGCATCGGACCTCCCGCCGCGCGCGCAGGCGGGCGGAACGCGGACGGCATCACCGCACCACGTGCACCGAGCAGCCTGCGTGGCGGACGATGCGCGCCGCGTGGGGGCCCAGAAGGTAATCCCGGAAATCCGGCTTGTGTGCGCCCACCACGATCAGGCTGGCGCCGTCGGTCTCCGCCACGTGAAGGATTTCCTGGTAGGCGTTCCCGGTGGCCACGATGTGGCGGACCTTCTTGTTGGCCTCCGCGCCGAGCGCGGCCTCGGCAAGCGCGTCGAGCCTGCGGCGCACTTCCTGCACCGCCTTGTCGTGATGCGACTTGTCGAAATAGCTGCCGACCACGCTCATGCCGTAATCGGGCACCACCGTGATGACGTCGAGCTGCGCGCCCTCCATCTCCGCGAGGCGCGCCGCCACCTCCAGCACGTGGCGGTCGCGGTTTTCGTTGCTGATGTCGACGGCGCAGAGAACGGGGCCGGTCATGCGGGGACCTCCTGGCGGGTCATGCGCGCGCGCTGCAGAAGCGCCAGGAAGGCGAGCAGCACGAGCGCGGGGATGAACATGAGTTCCTTGGGCATCTGGTCGGCCGGCGCCTTGACGCTGTCGATCGTCATCGGCCGATCGGCGTAGAAATCGAAGTCCAGGAAGGTCTGCGCGTAGGGCGTGCCGAACATCGGCTCCTCGAAGCTCACGCGGCCGTCCTCCAGCGGCACGAGCGCGAGGCCCGCCTCGGCGAGGAGGTCCTCGCCCGGCGCGTCGCGCGCCACCGGCAGGACAAGCGTCGTCTCGGTGATCTCGCCGGTGTCGAAGTCCGGGCCCGAGACGACGATGCGGAGTTCTTCGCCCGGATCGGCCTCCTCGAGCGCCTGCGCGAGATTGGCGGGATCCAGCATGCGGAAGGGCGGCTGGATGCGGTCCATGAAGAAATCCGGACGGAAGAGCGCGAAGGCGATGAGGATCAGCGCCACGCTTTCATGGATGCGGTTCTTCGTGAGGAACCAGCCCATGGTGCCCGCCGTGAAGACGAGGATGGCGACCGTGGCGACGATCGCCGTCACGATTCCCTGCACGAGGGTCACGTCGATCAGAAGAAGATCGGTGTTGAAGATGAAGAAGAAGGGCAACGCCACGGTGCGGAGCGAGTAGAAGAAGGCGGTGAAGCCGGTGCGGATCGCGTCCCCGCCCGACACGGCGGCCGCCGCGAAGCTCGCCAGCCCCACGGGCGGCGTCACGTCCGCCATGATCCCGAAGTAGAAGACGAAGAGATGCACCGCGATCAGCGGCACGATGAGCCCCGACTGCGCGCCGAGCTCCACCACCACGCCCGCCATGAGCGAGCTTACCACGATGTAGTTGGCGGTGGTGGGCAGCCCCATGCCGAGCACGAGCGACAGAAGCGCCACCATCACCAGCATCAGCACGAGATTGCCGCCCGAAAGGAACTCCACCAGCTCGGACATCACCTGCCCCACGCCGGTGAGCGTCACGGTCCCCACGATGACGCCCGCCGTCGCGGTGGCGAGGCCGATGCCGATCATGTTGCGCGCGCCGTCGATGAGCCCCTGGAGAAGGTCCAGCACGCCCCACTTCAGGCGGTCGGCCAGATCGCTTTCACCGCGGAACACCGCCTTGAGAGGGCGCTGCGTCAGCAGGATGACGAAGAGGAGCATGGTCGCCCAGAAGGCCGAAAGCCCCGGCGATTTCTGCTCGATCATCAGGAAATAGACGAGCACGACGATGGGCAGCAGGTAATAGAGGCCCGACTTGTAGATCTCGCCCACGACCGGCAGCCGCACGTCCTCCGAATTCGGATCGTCGGGCTCGAGGTCGGGGCTCTGGGCGGCGAGCCACAGAAGCGCCAGGTAGGCGAGGAACAGAAGGGCCGACAGGACCCAGCCCGCGCCCTCGGGCACGAGAGCGGTGATCCAGCGCACCGGGAATTGCACGCCGTAGCAGAGCGCCGCGAACCCGGCGAAGAACGCGGCCATGCCGCCGATCGTGCGCCCGAGCGAGACCACCCGGTCGCCGAGCGTGGGCATGTTCTGCTTCACCGCCTCCAGATGCACGATGTAGACGAGCGCGATGTAGCTGATCGCCGCGGGCAGGAAGGCGTGGGTTATCACCTCCACGTAGGAGATGCCCACGTATTCCACCATCAGGAAGGCCGCGGCGCCCATGACGGGCGGCATGATCTGGCCGTTCACGGAACTCGCGACCTCGACCGCGCCGGCCTTCTCGCTGGTGAAGCCCACGCGCTTCATCAGCGGGATGGTGAAGGTGCCGGTGGTGACCACGTTGGCGATGGACGAGCCGGAGATGAGCCCGGTGGCCGCAGATCCCACGACCGCGGCCTTGGCCGGCCCGCCGCGCAGGTGGCCCAGCGCGCCGAAGGCCATCTTGATGAAGTAGTTGCCCGCGCCCGCCTTCTCCAGCAGCGCGCCGAAGAGCACGAAGAGGAACACGAACTTCGTGGAGACGCCGAGCGCGATGCCGAACACGCCTTCCGACGTGATCCACATGTGGCTCATCGCCTTCTGCAGCGACGCGCCCTTCCAGCGGATCACCTCGGGCACCCAGGCGGAGGCCCCGAAGAAGACATAGGCCAGGAAGATCGTGGCGATGATCGCCATCGCGGGGCCCAGGGCGCGCCGCGCGCCCTCGAAGAGCAGCAGAAGCCCGACGAGCGCGAACCACTTGTCCGTGTCGTCGGCAAGCCCGCCGGACTGCACCACCTTCTCGTAGAAGAAATACCCGTAAAGCGCCGTGAAGGCGCCGACGGAGGCCATGATCCAGTCGTGGATCGGCACGTAGCGGCGCGGACTGGAGCGGAAGGCGGGATAGGCCAGGAAGGCGAGGAAGATCGCGAAGGCCAGGTGGATCTGGCGCGAATTGTTGATGATGTCGCCCGGAAGGACGTAGTTGGCGAGCGGCGAGGCCAGCAGCACCTGGAAGACGGACCAGCTGAGCGCGACCGCGGCGATCAGCAGCGCCACGGCGCCACCCGGGTTCCGGGCGCCCGCGTCGCTGGAGGCCACGAGGTCCTGAAGTTCCTCCTCGGTGAGCGGGCCGCGGGCCTCTTCCCTCTGGCTCATCCGTGCATCCCCCTGCTGGCGGGCGCGCGTGCCCCGCTCTTGTCGTTCGGATCGGCAGGGCGCGGGACCGGCCCGCGCCCTGCCGCAGCGGCCGTCACTCGATCAGGCCGGCCTCGCGGTAGTACTTCTCGGCCCCGGCATGAAGGGGCGCCGACAGACCGTCCTTCACCATCTCCTCCTTCTTGAGCACGGAGAAGGCGGGATGCAGGCCGGTGAAGTCGCCGAAGTTCTCGAACACGGCCTTGACCACGGTATAGACGGCCTCTTCCGACACGTCGGCGGAGGTCACGAAGGTGGCGCCGACGCCGAAGGTCGTGACGTCCGCGTCATTGCCGCGATACATGCCGCCCGGGATGGTCGCCATGCGGTAGTAGGGACGCTCGGCGACGAGCTCGCGGATCGTCTCGTTGTCGACCTGCACCAGCACCGAGTCGCAGGCCGTGGTGGCTTCCTGGATCGAGCCCGAGGGGTGACCCACGGTGTAGACCATCGCGTCGATCTGGTTGTCGCAGAGCGCGGCGGACTGTTCGGCCGCCTTCAATTCGGTGGCGAGCTCGAAATCATCGGTGGTCCAGCCCATCGCCTCCATCACGACTTCCATGGTGCCGCGCTGGCCGGAGCCCGGGTTGCCGATGTTGACGCGCTTGCCCTTGAGGTCCTCGAAGGTCGTGACGCCCGCGTCGGCGCGCGCCACCACGGTGAAGGGTTCGGGGTGCACGGAGAAGACCGCGCGCAGGTCCTCGAACGGGCCCTGCTCCTCGAAGCGGGAGGAGCCGTTGTAGGCGTGATACTGCCAGTCCGACTGCGCGACGCCGAATTCCAGCTCGCCCGCGCGGATCGTGTTGATGTTGTAGATCGAGCCGCCGGTGGACTCCACCGAGCAGCGGATGCCGTGCTCGCGCCGGTCCTTGTTCACGAGCCGGCAGATGGCGCCCCCGGTCGGGTAGTAGACGCCGGTCACGCCGCCGGTGCCGATGGTGATGAAATCCTGCGCGAAGGCCGCGGGGGCCATCAGTGCCGCGGCGACCGCCCCGGCGATGGTGAGTCTGGCTTTGTGGAACATCACAGTCTCCCTCTTGGTTGATGTCGTCTTTCGGGGTGCGCTCAGCCGTCTTGGACTTCGTCCAGACGGCGGTTGCGCGCTTCGACCTCCTCGATCCGGCGGCGCGCCTCCGCGCCGCCCCGTCGGGCCACGAGCCCCATGATCGCCTCCAGCAAGAAAAGCGTCGACGTGTAGGAGGTGAAGAAATTCGGCCCCTGCCCCGGCACGATGAACGAATGCGTGGCGTGCGGCAAGGCCGGACAGGCGTGGGTGTCGGTCACGACGATGACCGCCGCGCCCTGCTCGCGGGCGAGCGCGGCGGCGCGCAGCGAGGCCGTGGCGCAAGGCGGCTTGGTCACGACGAGCACCGCGTCCTGCGGCCCCAGCCCGGCAAGCGCCGCGCCCATCGACCCGCCCGCCCGCGCCGCGAGCGTCCAGCCGGGCGACAGGAACTGCGCCATGTAGGCGACATGCTCGACGACGCCCGAGGAGCCCAGCGCGCCCACCAGGACGACGCGGCGCGCGCCGTGCAGCACCTCCGCCGCGGCTTCGAGCCGGGCGGGCGCGAGCGTCTCGCCGAGCCTGCGGATATTGGCGGAACAGGCCTCCATGTGGCTTTCGAAGAACGCCGCGGCGCCACCGGCGCGGGCGTCGCACATGAGGCCCGCGCGTTCCGAGAAACGGCTCATCCGGCGGTCGAGCGTGCCGCGCATCTCCTCGCGCAGCGCCTCGAAGCTGTCGTAGCCCACCGCGCGCGCCATGCGCGAGAAGGCGGCGGGCGAAACGCCGCTGTCCTGCGCGACCGCGCGCAGGCTCCGCGAGGTCGCCGCCACGGGATTGTCGATGACGTAGTCCGCCGCCTGTTTCAGCGTCGCGCTGAGCGCGGTGTAGGACTCGGCAAGCCGCGCATCGAGAGGCTCCTGCACGCGTCCGCTCCCCCATGCAAACCGTCACGCCCGGATTTGTTCCATTTCGTTTCACGTCTTGTCAACATGTGACGCATGTGTTTCGCTTCTCCCTTGCATGCCATAGTCAAAAGCGGCCCGCTCCAGTGTCCCACATCTTTCCGCGCGCGCCCCGCTCCCTGCCGCCCACCGCCGTCCGCGGCGAGGGCGTCTACATCTACGACAGCACGGGCAAGGCCTATCTCGACGGCTCGGGCGGCGCCGCGGTCTCCTGCCTTGGCCCCGGCGACCGTGACGTGGCCGAGGCGATCCGCCGCCCGTCCGAGACGCTGGCCTTCGCTCATACCGGCTTCTTCACCTCCGAGCCCGCCGAGGCACTCGCGGACCGGCTCGCGGCCCATGCGCCGCCGGGTCTCGATCGGGTGTATCTCGTCTCCGGCGGCTCCGAGGCCGTGGAGGCGGCGCTGAAACTCGCGCGACAGTATTTCCTCGAGATCGGCCAGCCCGAACGCCACCGCGTCATCGCGCGCCGGCAAAGCTATCACGGCAACACGCTCGGCGCACTCGCCACGGGCGGCAACGCATGGCGGCGCGCGCCCTTCGCGCCGATGCTGGTGGAAACGAGCCATATCGCGCCCTGCTACGCCTACCGCGACCGGCGCGACGACGAGAGCCTACAGGCCTACGGCCTGCGCGTGGCCGACGAGCTCGAGGCGGAAATCCTGCGCCTCGGCCCCGAAACGGTGGCGGCCTTCGTCGCCGAGCCCGTGGTGGGCGCCACGGCCGGCGCGGTGCCCCCTGTGCCGGGCTATTTCGCCCGCATCCGGGAGATCTGCGACCGCCACGGCGTTCTGCTGCTCCTCGACGAGGTGATGTGCGGCATGGGCCGCACGGGCAGCCTCTTCGCCTGCGCGCAGGAAGGGATCGCGCCCGATATCGTGACCATCGCCAAGGGGCTCGGCGCGGGCTACCAGCCGATCGGGGCGGCGCTCTGCACCGGCGCGAGCTACGACGCGATCGTCGCGGGCTCCGGTTTCTTCCAGCACGGTCACACCTACAACGGCCACCCCACCGCCTGCGCCGCGGCCGACGTGGTGGTGACGAAACTCACCGAGGGCGGGCTGGCCGAGCGCGCGGGCACGATGGGCGGCAGGCTGCGCGATGCTCTCGAGGCCGCCTTCGGCCAGCATCCGAACGTGGGCGATATCCGGGGCCGCGGGCTTTTCCTGGGGATGGAGTTCGTGCGGGACCGCGAGACGAAGGAACCGTTCGACCCCGACTTCGGCCTTCACCGCAAGCTCAAGGCGGCGGCCTTCGATGCCGGTCTGATCTGCTACCCGATGGGCGGCACCATCGACGGCCGCCGCGGGGACCACGTCCTGCTCGCCCCGCCCTTCATCATCGAGGACGACCACGTGGGCGAGATCGTGAAAAAGCTCGGCCGCGCCCTCGACACGGTGCTCTGAGCCGGGGCCCGCGCGGTCCGCCAGGCGCCTGCCGTCCTTCCCGTGTCGTCCGCGCCCACCGCGGGCCCGTTGACATTCCAGTCACTGGAAGCCCCATCTATGGCTCCAAGACGAAGCCGGAAGAGGGCACCATGACGAGCACCGAAGCGCTGACACTGTCGATCGATGGCATGAACTGCGCCTCCTGCGCGGGCCGGGCGCAGCGCGCGCTCGAGGCCGTGCCGGGCCTGTCGGACGTCAACGTGAATTTCGCCACCGGTCAGGCACGGCTGTCGGTCGCCGATCCGGCCACCGCTGCGGCCGCGGCCGACGCGCTCGAAGCCGCGGGCTATCCCGCCCGCACCGAGACGCGGACTCTCACCGTGGACGACATGTCCTGCGCGTCCTGCGTGGGGCGGGTGGAACGCGCGCTCGCGGCCGTGCCCGCCGTGCTGGAGGCGCGCGTGAACCTTGCCGCCGGGACCGCGACCGTCACGATGCTCGAGGGCGCGGCATCCGCCGACGATCTCGTGCGCGCGGTGGCCGAGGCGGGATACGACGCCACGCCCGAGGACGCCGAGGCGCGCGAAAGCCGGGGCGCCCGCCGCGACGCGGAGGCACGCGAAACCGGGCGCCGCGCGATCCTGGCCGCGGCGCTCACGCTGCCGGTCTTCCTGATCGAGATGGGCGGCCACGCGATCCCCGCGATCCACCATTTCATCGGCCAGACGATCGGCCACCAGGCCAGCTGGCTTTTGCAGTTCGCGCTCGTGACGCTCGTGCTCGCAGGGCCGGGGCGCGGCTTCTACCGGCGCGGCTTTCCCGCCCTCATGCGCGGGGCGCCCGACATGGACAGCCTCGTCGCGCTGGGCACGTCGGCGGCCTACCTCTATTCCGTCGTCGCCACCTTCGCACCCGGGCTTCTGCCCGAAGGCGTGCGCGCGGTCTATTACGAGGCGGCGGCGGTCATCGTCACCCTCATCCTGGCGGGCCGCTACCTCGAGGCGCGCGCCAAGGGCCGTGCCGGCGCGGCGATCGAGCGGCTTCTGGGGCTTCAGCCGCGCACCGCCCGCGTCTTGCGCGACGGCGAGGTGGAGGAAGTGCCCGTCGAACGGATCCGCGCGGGCGAGATCCTGGTGGTGCGCCCCGGCGAGCGCATCGCCACCGATGGCGAGGTGACGGAGGGCGGGGCGCGCGTCGACGAAAGCATGATCACCGGCGAGCCGGAGCCCGTCGGCAAGGGCCCGGGCGACACCGTCACCGGCGGCACGGTGAACGGCACCGGCAGCTTCCGTTTCCGCGCGACGCGGGTGGGCGACGACACGACGCTGTCGCAGATCGTCCGCATGGTCGAAGAGGCGCAATCCGCCCGCCTTCCGGTACAGCGCCTCGTGGACCGCGTCACGCTCTGGTTCGTCCCGGCCGTGATGGCGGCGGCGGCGGTCACGGTCGCCGCGTGGCTGATCTTCGGCCCCGCGCCGGCGGTCACGATGGCGTTGGTGGCGGGGGTCTCGGTCCTGATCATCGCCTGCCCCTGCGCCATGGGGCTGGCCACGCCGACCTCGATCATGGTCGCCACCGGCCGCTCGGCCGAGCTCGGCGTCTTCTTCCGCAAGGGCGACGCGCTCGAGACGCTGGGCGGCGCGAAGGTGGTCGCCCTCGACAAGACCGGAACCATCACCGAGGGGCGGCCCGAGCTGACCGACCTGATCCCGGCCGAGGGCGCGACGCGCGCGGAGGTGCTGGCCCTCGTGGCGGCGGCGGAGGCCGGGTCGGAGCATCCGGTGGCCGACGCGATCCTCAGGGCCGCGCGGGCCGAGGGGCTGCGCCTCGCCGACGCCGAGGATTTCGAGGCCATTGCGGGCCACGGCATCCGCGCCCGGGTCGACGGCCGCGACGTTCTCGTGGGCGCCGACCGGCTGATGGCGCGGGACGGCATCGACACCGGCCCCCTCGAAGCGGAGGAGAAAAGGCTGGCCGAACGCGGGCGGACCGCTCTCTTCGCGGCCGTCGACGGGCGGCTCGCCGGCGTTCTGGCCGTGGCCGACCCGGTGAAGCCGACGAGCGCCGCGGCCATCGCCGCGCTGCGCGCGCAGGGCCTCGAGGTCGCCATGATCACCGGGGACAAGCAGGAGACCGCCGAGGCCATCGCCCGCGAAACCGGCATCGACCGGATCGTGGCCGGCGTGCTGCCCGGCGGCAAGATCGACGCGATCGACGGGCTGCGCGCCGGCGGGCGCCGCGTGGCGTTCGTGGGCGACGGGATCAACGACGCGCCCGCGCTGGCCCATGCCGACGTGGGCATCGCCATCGGCACCGGCACCGACGTCGCCATCGAAAGCGCCGACGTCGTGCTGATGTCGGGCGACCTGGGCGGTGTCGCCACCGCCTTCGACATGTCCCGGCGGACGATGCGCAACATCGCCCAGAACCTCTTCTGGGCGTTCGGCTACAACACCGCGCTCATTCCGGTCGCGGCAGGGGTGCTCTATCCCGCCACCGGCCTTCTGCTGTCGCCCGCGCTCGCGGCGGGGGCCATGGCGCTGTCGTCTGTCTTCGTTCTGATGAACGCCCTGCGGCTCAAAAGGGTCCGCCCCGCGACGCCCGGCGCCGGGAACACGGCAAGGCCGCGGCCCGCCCCGCAACCCGCGCCGGCCGAATAGCGTTGCGGCGGGTCAGGCGCCCGCCGCCGTCTCGTCCTGCCCGCGCTCTTCGAGGAGATGGGTGAGCCAGTCCGGATCCATCTCGGGCACCGACGAGAGCAGGAGTTCGGTGTACTCGGCATGCGGGGGCGACAGGATGCGGTCCTTCAGGCCCTGCTCGACCACGCGGCCCTGATACATCACGACGATCTCGTCCGATATCGCCTCCACGGTCGCGATATCGTGCGTGATGAACAGATACGAGATGCCCCGCTCCTTCTGAAGCCGCATCAAGAGCTTCAGGATCCCCTCCTGAACGATCTGGTCGAGCGCCGAGGTGACCTCGTCGCAGATGATGATCTCCGGCTCGGCGGCCAGCGCGCGGGCGATGCAGATGCGTTGCTTCTGCCCGCCGGAGAGTTCGCCGGGAAGCCGGTCGTAGAACCCCGCGTCGAGTTCGATCTGCTCGAGCAGCTCCACCACGCGACGCTCGAGAGCCTGACCCTTCAGCCCGTGGTAGAAGGTCAGCGGCCGGCCGATGATCTCGCCCACCGTCTGGCGCGGGTTCATCGCCGTGTCGGCCATCTGGTAGATCATCTGGATGCGGCGCAGCTGCTCCTTGCTGCGCTGCTTGAGTTCCGGCGGCAGCGCCTCGCCCTCGAACAGGATCTCGCCCTTCGAGGGCGGCAGCAGCCCGGTGACGACCTTCGCCGTGGTGGACTTGCCCGAACCCGATTCGCCCACCAGCGCCACGGTGCGGCCGCGCGGCAGGTCGACGCTGATGTCGTGCAGAACCTTCACCTTGTTGCCGTAGGCCGCGTCCACGCCCTGGATCGACAGGACCACGTCCTCGGACGGTTCGGCGGGCTTCCGGAGGCTCCGCACCGACCAGAGGCTTCGGGTGTAAGCTTCCTTCGGGTGCTCCAGCATCTCGCGGGTGGGCGCCTCCTCCACCTCCTCGCCGTAGCGCAGCACCTTGATGCGGTCGGCCATCTGCGCGACGACGGCGAGGTCGTGGGTGATGTAGATCGCGGCGGTGTCGAACTCGTCCACGATCCTGCGCATGGACATCAGCACCTCGACCTGCGTCGTCACGTCGAGCGCGGTGGTCGGCTCGTCGAACACGATGAGGTCGGGACGGCCCGACATCGCCATGGCCGTCATCACCCGCTGAAGCTGCCCCCCCGACACCTGGTGCGGGTAGCGGTCTCCGATCCTGTCGGGCTCGGGAAGCTGAAGCTGGGCATAAAGCGCCTTGGCGTCGGCGATGGCCTCGGCTTCGGTCTTGAGGCCCTCGCGCACCGCTGCCGCCACGGTCTGCTCGATCAGCCGGTGCGCGGGGTTGAAGGAGGCGGCGGCGGACTGCGCGACATAGGTGATCCGCGTGCCCCAGAGCTTGCGGCGCCTGCGTTCCGGCATCGCCAGCAGGTCCATGCCGTCGAAGCGCACCGAGCCACCCGCGAAGCGCACGCCGGAGCGCGCGAATCCCATGGCGGCGAGGCCGAGGGTGGACTTGCCAGCACCCGATTCGCCGATGAGGCCAAGCACCTCGCCGCGATGCAGCGTCAGGTCCACGCCCTTGATGATCGGGTTCCATTTCTCGTCCGCGAAGCCCTCGATCTTCAGGCCGCGGATCTCCAGCAGCGGCGCGCCATCCCGGTCGGGCGCGGGCGTGGCCTTGGCGTCCGTCGTGTCGGAAAGCTCAGTGTTCATCGCGCAACCCGCTTGTCTTGTGAAGGAACCAGTCCACCACGAAGTTGACCGCCACCGTCAGCAGCGCGATCGCCGCCGCCGGCATCAGCGGGGTGAGCCCGGCCTTCAGATCGAAGCGCGCGAACTGGATGAGGTTCGCCGTCTCGCGCACCATCGTGCCCCAGTCGGCGGTGGGCGGCTGGATGCCGACGCCCAGGAAGGAGAGCGCCGCGATGGTCAGGAACACGAAGCAGAACCGCAACCCGAACTCGGCCACCAGCGGCGGCATGATGTTGGGCAGGATCTCGCGGCGCATCACCCAGGCGAGGCCCTCGCCCCGGAGCCGCGCCGCCTCCACGTAGTCCATGACCGCCACGCCCACGGCGACCGAGCGCGCCAGCCGGAAGACGCGGGTGGAATCGAGCACCGCGATGATGAGGATGAGCGACAGCGCCGAGGAGCCGAAGATCGACAGCAGCATCAGCGCGAAGATGAGCGACGGGATCGCCATGAGCACGTCCACGCCGCGGCTGATGACCTGGTCGAGCCAGGAGCGGTTGATCGCGGCGATCAGACCCAGCGACACACCGATCGCGAACGCCAGAAGCGTCGTGATGAAGGCGATGCCGATGGTGTTGCGCGCCCCGTAGATCAGCCGGGTGAGGATGTCGCGCCCGATCTGGTCCGTGCCCAGCGGATGCTCCGCGCTCCAGGGCGCGTAGGACTGTGCCAGAACTTCCGCCTCGCCATAAGGGGCGAGCCACGGCGCGAAGATCGCCACGAACGCGTAGATCAGGATGATGCCGAGGCCCAGAAGGGCCGTCGGGGGGGCCTTGCGGAGCTCGATCCACATCCGTTCCCGGCGCGAGCGGCGGGTGCGGAGCTGAGCGACCTCGCCTGCCGCCGAGTAGCTTTCGGTCTGGTCGGTCATTTGGCGTGCAGGAGCCTCGGGTTGGTGACGATGCCGATGATGTCGGCGATGAGATTGAGAAGGATGTAGGTCGCCGCGAAGATCAGCGCGCAGGCCTGCACCACCGGGATGTCGCGCGAGCTCACCGCATCCACCATGAGCTGGCCGATGCCCGGGTAGACGAAGACCACCTCCACCACGACCACGCCGACCACGAGATAGGCGAGGTTGAACGCGATCACCGCGGCGATGGGCGCCCACGCGTTGGGCAGCGCGTGGCGCAGGATGACGCGGCGCGGCGGCTCCCCCTTGAGGCGCGCCATCTCGATGTAGGGGCTGGCGAGCAGGTTGATGATCGCCGCCCGCGTCATACGCATCATGTGCGCCACGATCACCAGCGTCAGCGTCAGCGCGGGCAGCGCGGTGGTGTAGACGCGGTCCCAGAGCGGCATGTCGCGGCCCACGTCGGCGAGGCTAGGGAAGACGGGCCAGAGCGTGCTGAGCAGCAGGATGAGGATGTAGGCCACGAAGAACTCCGGAAAGGAGATCGTGGTCAGCGTCGCGGTGCTTACCGTCTTGTCGTAGAGGCTGTTGCGCCTGAGCGCCGCGGTGATGCCGAGAAAGAGCGCGAGCGGCACCGCGATCAGCGCCGTCATGCCCGCCAGGAAGAGCGTGTTCGCCAGCCGCGGACCCACCAGATCGGCCACGTCGCGGGAGCGGTCGACGCCAGAGGCCGCCCGCCCCGAGAACGACGTGCCGAGATCACCCTGCGCGAGCGCGCCGACCCAGTCGAAATACCGGATCACCGGCGGCTGGTCGAGGCCGAGTTCCCGGCGGAAGGCCGCCACGGTCTCCGACGTCGCCGCCTGGCCGAGCACCGCCTCGGCGAAGTCCCCGGGCAGCATCTGCACCGACGCGAAGATGACGATCGACACGATGAAGAGCGTGAGCAGGCCCAGCGCAAGGCGCTGAAGGACCGTCCGCAAGACCGGATGCATGGGCCGATATTCCCCCTGTCTGCCAACCCGCGCCCCGCGCCGCGCCGTTTCGAAACGGGTTCTCTCGGCTGCGGGGCCTTGTTATGCTATCCGAGCAACGCGTGCCTGCCAACCTCGGCATCCGCGAAGAATATTTCTAAAGACAATATCCAGGGAGACGCCACATGAAGAACCGTTTCATCGAGCTGCAACGCGCGCGCCTGCGCCGGGGACGCCTTTCGCGGCGGGAATTCATCTCGTCTCTGATGGCCGCCGGCGTGGTGCTGCCCGCCGCCGTCGGCATGGCCGACACGGCGATGGCGATGACGCCCAAGCGCGGCGGCGACCTCAAGATCGGGATGGGCCACGGCTCGACCACCGACAGCCTCGACCCGGCGACCTACGAGAACGGGTTCATGCTGAACCTGGGCTATCTCTGGGGCAACTCGCTGACCGAGGTGGCGCCCGACGGCACGTTGCGCGGCGATCTCGTCGAAGGGTGGGAAGCCACGCCCGACGCCGCGACCTGGCGCTTCCCGATCAAGCAGGGCGTGACCTTCCACAACGGCAAGACGCTGACGGTCGAGGACGTGATCGCCTCGCTCAACCACCACCGCGGCGAAGACACGAAGTCGGCCGCCAAGGGCCTGCTGGCGGACGTGATCGAAATGACGTCCGAGGGCGACACGCTCGTCGTCACCCTGGCGTCGGGCAACGCGGACTTCCCGTTCATCCTGTCGGACTACCACCTGCTGATCATGCCGTCGCAGGACGGCGCGATCGATCCCACCGCGGCCATCGGCACCGGGCCCTACAAGATCGAGACTTTCGAGCCCGGCGTGCGCGTGATCGGCCGGCGCAACGACGACTATCACGTCGAGGACGCGGCCTGGTTCGACACGGTCGAGATCCTGTCGATCGTCGATCCCACCGCGCGCCAGAACGCGCTCATGAACGGCTCGGTCCACCTGATCGACCGGGTCGACCCGAAGACGGCGAACCTCCTGGGCCGCGCGCCCAACATCTCGATCCTCGAGAAGACGGGCTACCTGCACTACACCTTCCCGATGCGGGTCACCATGGCGCCCTTCGACAACTACGACCTGCGGATGGCTCTGAAGCTGTCGGTGAAGCGGCAGGAACTGGTCGACAAGATCCTGATGGGCTACGGCAGGGTGGGCAACGACCACCCGCTGTCGCCGGCGGTGCCCTTCCACGCCGAGGGGCTGAACCAGCGCGAGTTCGATCCCGATCAGGCGGCCTTCCACTACAAGAAGTCGGGCCACAGCGGGCCGATCCAGCTCTCGGCCTCGGACGCGGCCTTCGCCGGCGCGGTGGACGCGGCGCAGCTCGTTGCCGCCTCGGCCGCGGAGGCGGGGATCACCGTCGAGGTCGTGCGCGAACCCTCGGACGGCTACTGGTCGAACGTCTGGAACAAGAAGGCATGGTGCGCCTGCTACTGGGGCGGCCGGCCGACGGCGGACTGGATGTTCTCCTCGGCCTACGTCGAAGACACCGAGTGGAACGACACCGACTGGCGCACCACCGAGGCCGCGCAGACCTTCAACGGCATCGTGGACGAGGCCCGCGCCGAGCTCGACCAGCAGAAGCGCGCCGAGCTCTATTTCGAGGCGCAGCGCCTGATCCACGACGACGGCGGCGCGCTGGTGCCGATGTTCGCCAACTACATCATGGGCGTCTCGAACGATCTGGCCTATGGCGAGGCGGTCGCGGCGAACTGGGAGCTCGACGGCGGCAAGGCGAGCCAGCGCTGGTGGATGGCCTGATCGCCTGAGACCGGTTCCGACCGATCCGAAACCACGCCCGGCGGCCAGCACCGCCGGGCGTTTTCCGTTCCGGCCTCAGGCGGCGATGGACTGCATCGCCGACAGGAAGCGCGCCACCTCGGCCACGCTGTTGTAGTGACACATCGAGACGCGGATGCAGTCGGCCTGGCCGAGCGGACCGAGGATGTTGCCGGAATAATGGTCGTCCTTGCGGATGTGCACGCGGATGCCTTCCGCGCCCAGCGCCGAGACGACCTCGGCCGAGGGCTTGCCCTCCACCCAGAAGCAGACGAGCCCCTCCCGCGCCGGGTTCTGCGCGCCGCCCACGATCCGCACCTGCTCCATCGCGTCGAGGCCCGGCAGGTTGTCCGCGCCGAAGAGCATCGCGTCGGTGAGCGCGCGCTCATGGGCGTGGATCGCCCCCGCGGCCGCTTCCAGCCGGGCGCGCGGCCCGGTTTCGCCCGACACCTGCCCGCCCAGCCAGTCGAGATAGCCGACCACGTCCGACAACGTGGCGTAGGCGCCGGTGTCGCGGGTGCCGAGCTCCCACTGCTCCGCCGGGCCGCCGACGAGGCATTCATGCGGCAGCGCCGCCAGCCGGTCGGAGAGCCACGCCACGCCGTAGCCGTGCCGCGAGAACATCTTGTAGGGCGAGATCGCATACCCGTCGACGCCCGCCTCGGAGAGGTCGATGGCGCCATGGGCGGCGTGCTGGATGCCGTCGACCACGATCACGCAGTCCGGCGCGACCTCCCGGATCGCGGCGGCGACGCCCGCGATGTCCACGCCCATGCCGGTGACGGGCGAGGTATGCACGATCGTCGCCACATGCGTTTCCGGCGTGAGCGCGGCGCGGTAGGCCTCGGGCCCCACGGTCCCCGTGGCGTCGTCGTGCGGCACGAGAACATGTGCCAGCCCGGCGTGCCCGGCCCAGTGCGCCGCCGCGCTCCGCGAGGCCGGGTGCTCGAGCGTGCTGCCCAGCACCTGCCCGCCGCCGGGCGCGGCCATGCAGGCGGTGCGGATCATGCGGAACAGCATCTCCGTCCCGCTTTCGCCGACGACGATCTGCCCCCCGGGCGCGTTCAGAAGCCGCATCATGTCCGCCCGCGCCGTCGCGATCACGCGCATGAGTTCCGCCGAGGCCGGGTTGTCGCGCCCCTGGTTGTCCGGGATCGCGGCGAACCGCGCGGAGGTCTCGGCCACCGATTTCAACGTGAGCGCGCCGCCCGCGTTCTCGAAAAAGACGCGCGGTCCGGTGAAGGGGCATTCCTCCACATGGGCGAAGCGCGCGCGGACCTCTGAAAGCAGTTCGGGCGGAAAGGCGGACATGCGGCAAGGCTCCTTCGGGTTGTCGTTGGCGGCCCTCGTGCCGGGCCGCCCGGCGGCGCGACCTCTTTGGGACGTCGGCGCGAGAGATTCAATTGCAGGATACATGCCGTAAGGTAAACTAAGCGCGGTAGCCGCGGGGGCTGGTGCCACAAACGGAACGAGGCCACCATGATCCACCGCGCGCCGCTCCTTTTCTCCGCCCCGCTCATGATTGCTACCCCGCCTTCGCCCAAGAGGCGGCGGATCGAATCTTCCACGGCGGCCCCGTTCTCACCATGCAGGACGACCGGCCCCGCGCCGAGGCCGTCGCGGTGCGCGACGGCGATATCCTCGCCGTGGGGACGGAGGCGGAGGTGATGCGCCACCGTGGCCCGGAAACCGATATGGTCGATCTTGCCGGGCGCGCTCATCCCCGGGCTTCGTGGACGCCCACGGCCATGTCTTCATGGTCAGGGTCCAGCCGCTGTCCGCCAACATGCTGCCCGCGCCCGACGGGGAGGTGAACGACATCGCCGTGATGCAGGCGGTGCTGGCGGAATGGGCGGGGAGAAACCCGGGTCGGGTGGATCGCGCCGGCCTGTCATCGGTTTCGGCTACGACGACGCGCAGTTCGCCCAACAGCGCCACCCCACCCGCGACGAGCTCGACGCCGTCTCGACCGAGCTGCCGGGGATCGTGATCCACCAGTCCGGGCACATCGCCACCGTGAACTCCGCCGCGCAGGGAATCGCCGGCATCATCGCCGACACGCCCGGACCCGGCGGGCGGCGTGATCCGGCGCTACGAGGGCAGCGAGGAACCGAACGGCGTGCTGGAGGAGGTCGCGTTCTTCGGGGCGCTGCTCTCGCTCGTCCGCGATCTCGACGAGGACAGCGGCCGCGTGATCTTCCGGGCGGGCGCGGAGCTCTCGGCGAGCTACGGCTACACCACCGCGCAGGAGGGCCGGGCGAGCCCGTCCACCACGCGCATGATCCGGCAGGTGGCGACCGAAGAGGGGATCGACATCGACGTGGTGGTCTATCCCGACGTGCTGATGGACCGCGATTTCATCGCCCGGACCGCCTCGGCGGACTACACCGACCGCGTGCGGGTGGGCGGCGCGAAGCTGACCATCGACGGCTCGCCCCAGGGCTTCACCGCCTGCCGCGACAGGCCCTGCTACCGCCCGCCCTCGCATCTGCGGGCGGGATACCGCGGCGACACGGCGCCCAGCGACGACCAGGTGTTCGACGCGATCGACTGGGCCTTCGCGAACGGGATCCAGATCCTCACCCACTCCAACGGCGAGGGCGCGAGCGACATCCTCATCGCCGCGATCGAGACCGCGACCGAGGCGTACGGGACGGGCGACCGCCGGCCGGTGCTGATCCACGGCCAGTTCCTGCGCGAGGACCAGGTGGATTCCTTCAACCGCCTCGGCGTGTTCCCCTCGCTCTTCCCGATGCACCCCTTCTACTGGGGGGACTGGCACCGCGAGCACACGGTCGGCCCGGCCGCGGCCGACAACATCTCGCCCACGGGCTGGGTGCGCCAGCGCGGGATGATGTTCTCCTCGCACCACGACGCGCCGGTGGCCTTCCCGGATTCCATGCGCATCCTCGACGCCACGGTGACGCGCCGCTCGCGTTCGGGCGACATCATCGGCCCGGACCATCGGGTGGACGTGACGACGGCGCTCAAGGCGATCACGATCTGGCCAGCCTACAAGCATTTCGAGGAGGACCGGAAAGGCTCCATCGCGCCGGGCAAGCTGGCCGATCTCGTCATCCTGTCGGAGGATCCCACCGCCGTGGATCCCGAAACGCTGGACCGGCTCACCGTCGCCGCGACGATCAAGGAGGGCAAGACGATCTACGAGGCGACCACCGACGAGACGCGGCTGCGCTACCGCCCCGCCCGCGACGGCCACAACCCCTTCGCCGAGATGCTGCGACGCGCCGCCGTGACGATGGAGGCGCAGGGCGCCGCGCCCGCGCAGCGCCGCTTCGCGCGGCTCGCGGCGCAGGCCCCGCACAGCGGCGCCTGCGTGGCCGGCACCTTCGGCGCGGCGCTCATGGCCGGGGTCGAGGGCTGAACGCACCTGTTGCCGCATCCCGTCCTCTGGGCTAAGCCCGCAACGGTCAACGGGCAGGGAATTTCGGCGATGCGCGTCTTCGTCACCGGCACCGCCGGCTTCATCGGCTTCCATCTCGCCCGGCTGCTGCTGGACGAAGGGGTGACCGTCCACGGGCTGGACGGGATGACCGATTACTACGACGTCGCGCTGAAGCGCCGGCGCCACGAGATCCTCTCGGCCATGGAGGGCTTCACCGCCACCGAGACGATGCTTGAGGACCGCGCCGCGCTCGATGCCGCGGTGGACGCCTTCGCGCCGGATATCATCGTGCATCTCGCCGCGCAGGCAGGCGTGCGCTACAGCCTCGAGAACCCCCGCGCCTACGTGGACGCGAACCTTACCGGCACCTTCAACGTGATGGAGGCCGCGCGGCGGCATGGGGTGCGCCACCTGATGATGGCCTCCACCTCGTCGGTCTACGGCGCGAGCACCGAGGTGCCCTATGCCGAGACGCAGAAGGCCGACACCCAGCTCACGCTCTACGCGGCGACGAAGAAGGCCACGGAAAGCATGGGCCACGCCTATGCCCATCTGTGGAACATCCCAACCACCATGTTCCGCTTCTTCACCGTCTACGGGCCGTGGGGCCGGCCGGACATGGCCTATTTCAAGTTCACCCGCGCCATGCTCGAGGGCCGCCCGATCGACGTCTACAATCATGGCGAGATGTGGCGCGACTTCACCTATGTGGACGATCTCGTGCGCGGCATCCGGCTGCTGATGGACGTGCCACCCGAAAGGCCCCCGAGCCCGGCGGCCATCGCGCCGGGCGACAGCCTCTCTCCGGTGGCGCCCCATCGCATCGTGAACATCGGCAACTCCACCAGCGTGAAGCTCACCGACATGATCGACGCGCTGGAATCCGCGCTCGGCGTGACGGCCGAGCGCAACTTCATGGACATGCAGCCCGGCGACGTGCCGGCCACCTGGGCGGACGCGTCGCTGCTGCGAAGCCTGACCGGCTATGCCCCCCGGACCGATCTCGCCGACGGTCTCGCGCGTTTCGTCGCGTGGTATCGCGCGTATTACGACGTCTGAGCGGGCGATCCGGTGGGTACCCTCTTCTTCGTCGTCTCGAAGATCGGCTGGGCGCTCATCCGGCCCGACACGATCCTGATCCTCGGCATCGCGCTGACCTTCGGGGCCGCGGCTCTGGGGCGAACCGGGGCCGCGCGGATCTGGGGTGCGTTCACGCTGGCCTTCGCGCTTGCCATCGCGGTGCTGCCGGTGGGGCACTGGACACTGCGCCCGCTCGAGGCCCGCTACCCGCCCGCGCCCACGCTGGCCGGGGTGGACGGGATCGTCGTGCTGGGCGGGGCCGAGCTGGCTCACATGACCCGGCTCACCGGATTGCCCCAGACGAACGAGGGCGGCGAGCGTTTCGCCGAGGCGGTCGTGCTGGCCCGGCGTTTCCCCGAGGCGCGGCTGATGTTCACGGGCGGCAGCGGCGCGCTGCGCGACCTCGGCGAGCTGAGCGACGCGCAGGCCGGCGTGGCGCGCGCCTTCTTCCTGCGCCACGGAATCGAGCCCGGCCGGATCCTGCTCGAGACCGCCTCTCGCAACACCGCCGAGAACGCCGGGATGAGCCTCGCGCTCGCCGCGCCCGCGCCGGACGCGCGCTGGGTGCTGGTGACATCGGCCTGGCACATGCCCCGCGCGATGCGCAGTTTCGAGCGCGCGGGCTGGCCCGAGATGACCGCTTGGCCCGTCGATCAGCGCGCATCGCCGCGCCCGCGACTGCTGTCATGGGATTTCACGCGCCAGCTCGATCTTCTCGGGCGCGCGGTGCACGAGCGCGTGGGCCTTTTCGTCTACGGCATCACGGGGCGCTGAGGGCGGGGCGCGACGGCGCGGCCGCCGGGGCCGCGCACGCCGTTCCGGATCAGGCCGCGCCGTATCCGCCGGCGGTGGGCGTGACGATCACCACCGCGTCGCCTTCGGCCACCTCGGTCTGGTCGGCGGCGCGCAACGCGTCCGTCCCTCCGTCGGCGCGATGGATCTCGGTGCGTCCGACCCGGCCGGCCGCGCCGCCTTCGAGGCCTTGCGGCGGGCGGTCCCGGTGCGAGGACAGGATCGCGAGTTCCATCGCCTCGAGGAAGCGGATGCGCCGGGTGGTGCCGTCGCCCGCGCGCCAGCGCCCGTCCCCGCCGGAGGCTTCGTCGATTTCGAACCGCTCCAGTAGCACGGGATAGCGCAGTTCGAGGATCTCGGGGTCGGTCAGGCGCGAGTTCGTCATGTGGACATGCACCCCCGAGGTGCCCGCGAAACCCGTGCCGTCGTTGCGCACGCCCGCCGGGCTGCCCGAGCAGATGGTCTCGTAATACTGGTGCCGGTCGTTGCCGAAGGTGAGGTTGTTCATCGTCCCCTGGCTGTTGGCCATCGCGCCGAGCGCGCCGAAGAGCGCGTTGGTGACATGCTGACTGGTCTCGACATTGCCGGCGACCACCGCGGCCGGATAGCGGGGCGAGAGCATGGAGCCCCCGGGGATGACGATCTTCACGGGGCGCAGGCAGCCCGCGTTCATCGGGATCGGCGCCTCGACCATCACGCGGAAGACATAGAGCACCGCGGCCCGCGTCACCGGCTCGGGCGCGTTGAAGTTGTTGGCCTGCGCCTCCGAGGTTCCGGTGAAGTCCACCGTCGCCTCCCCCCGGTCGCGATCGACGGTGATCTTCACGCGGATCACCTGGCCGGTGTCGGTGGGATACTCGTATTCGCCGTCCGAAAGCCGCCCGATCACGCGGGCCACCTCGGCCGCCGCGTTGTCCTGCACATGGTCCATGTAGGCCTGCACGACCTCCAGCCCGAACTGGTCGATCATGTGCCGCAGCTCCGCCGCGCCGCGGGCGTTCGCGGCGACCTGCGCCTTCAGGTCGGCGACGTTCTGATCGGGGTTGCGCGCGGGCCGGGCGTGATCGGTCAGCACCTTGCGAACCTCCGCGTCGCGGAAGCGGCCGGCCTCCACGAGCCGGAAATTGTCGATGAGCACGCCCTCCTCGTCCACCGTGGTGGCCAGCGGCGTCATCGATCCCGGCGCCACGCCGCCCACATCCGCGTGATGCCCGCGCGAGGCCACCCAGAAGAGGATCTCCTGCTCCTCGTCGTCGAAGACGGGCGTGACCACCGTGATATCCGGCAGATGAGTCCCGCCGTTGTAGGGCGCGTTCAGCGCGAAGACATCGCCCGGCCGAACCTCGCCCGCGTTGAGGCGGATCACCGTCTCCACCGAGCGGTCCATGGAGCCGAGATGCACCGGCATGTGCGGGGCGTTGGCCACCAGCGCGCCGTCGGCGTCGAACACCGCGCAGGAGAAATCCAGCCGCTCCTTGATGTTGACGGAGCGCGCCGTCTTCTGAAGCGCGACGCCCATCTGCTCTGCGATGTTCATGAAGAGGTTGTTGAAGACCTCCAGCAACACCGGATCGGCCTCCGTGCCGATCGCGCGCGTCCGTGCCGCGGCCTCCACGCGGCGCATCAGGATGTGGTCGCGCGCCGTCACCTCGGCGCGCCAGCCGGGCTCGACCACCACGGTCTGGTTCGGTTCGATGATGAGCGCGGGGCCGGTCACGGTGCGGCCGGGGGCCAGCGCCTCGCGGCGGACGACACGCGCGCCGTGCGCCTCCCCCCCGGTGAAGAGCTCCACCTCGTCCTCGGCATCGGCCTCTCCCTCGACCGGCTCGCCGCGTGGCTCGGGGTCGGCGGCGGGCTCGGCGGCAAGGCCCTCTATCTCGGCCGCCTCTATCACGAGCGCCGCGTCGGGGTCGGTGAAGCCGAACTCGGCCTCGTGCGCGGCCTCGAAGGCCTGTCGCGCCACGGCGACGTCGCCCGTCCACGCGACGGGCAGCGCCGTGTCGGTGCCCGCGTAGCGCAGATGCAGCCGCGGCACGATCTCGATCCCGTCGCCCGGCACGCCCTGCGCGGCGAGCGCCTCCCGCACCTCTTCGGAAAGCCCGGCGAGGGCCGTTTCCACCTCGCTCTTCCGCGCGCCCCCGAGCTCCGTTTCGAGGCCCCGCTGGCGCGCCTCGGTCACGCGGGCGAGCCCGATGCCGTAGGCCGACAGAAGCCCCGACAGCGGATGGACGAGCACCTTCGTCATCCCCAGCGCGTCGGCCACGAGGCAGGCGTGCTGCCCGCCCGCGCCGCCGAAGGCGTTCAGGAGATAGCGCGTGACGTCGTAGCCCCGCTGCACGCTGATCTTCTTGATGGCGCCCGCCATGTTCTCCACCGCGATGCGCAGGAAGCCTTCCGCGACCTCTTCCGCCGTCTTGCCCTCGGCCTCGGCGATCTCGGCGAATTTTTCCGCCACGGTCCCGCGGTCCAACGGCTGGTCCTGGTCGGGCCCGAAGATCGCCGGGAAGTAGTCCGGGTTCAGCTTGCCGAGCATCACGTTGGCGTCCGTGACGGTGAGCGGCCCGCCGCGGCGGTAGCAGGCGGGGCCCGGGTCGGCGCCTGCCGAATCCGGCCCGACGCGGAAACGCCCAGGGTCGGCGTGCAGGATCGAGCCGCCCCCGGCGGCCACCGTGTGCACGCGAAGCATGGGCGCCCGCATCCGGACGCCGGCCACCTGCGTCTCGAAGGCGCGCTCGAAGGCGCCGTCGAAATGGGCGACGTCGGTCGAGGTGCCGCCCATGTCGAAGCCGATCACACGGTCCTCGCCGGCGATCTGGCCGGTGCGCGCCATGCCCACCACGCCGCCCGCGGGGCCCGAAAGGATCGCGTCGCGCCCCTTGAAGCGGTCCGCGGCCGTGAGCCCGCCCGAGGACATCATGAACTGAAGCGTCGGGCCTTCGGCGTCGGGGGGCGTGGCGCCCAGCGCACCGGCCACCTTCTCGACGTAGCGCGAGAGGATCGGCGTCAGGTAGGCGTCCACGACCGTCGTGTCGCCCCGGCCCACGAACTTGATGAGCGGCGAGACCTCGTGGCTGACGGAGACCTGCCCGAACCCCACCTCCCGCGCCGCCTCGGCCAGCGCGAGCTCGTGGTCGGGCGCGGTCCAGGCATGCATCAGCACGATGGCCACGGCGTCGATGCCGTCGGCCCTGGCGGCCTCCAGCGCGGCGCGGGCGGCCGGAAGATCGAGGGCGCGCTCCACCGTGCCGTCGGCGCGTACGCGCTCCTCGACCTCCACCACGCGCTCGTAGAGCATCTCGGGCAGGACGATCTCCTTGGCGAAGATGTCGGGCCGGTCCTGGTAGGCGATTCGAAGCGCGTCGCGGAATCCCTCGGTCACCAGAAGGAGCGTCCGGTCGCCCTTGCGCTCGAGCAGCGCGTTGGTGGCGACCGTGGTGCCCATCCGCACGGTGCCCACCCGCTCGGGCGGGATCGCGCCGGGCTCCGCGCCGAGCAGCCGACGGATGCCCTCGATCGCCGCGTCGTCGTAGGCGCCGGGGTTCTCCGACAGAAGCTTCAGGGCTGTAAGCTCGCCACCCGGCGCGCGGCCGATCACGTCGGTGAACGTGCCGCCGCGGTCGATCCAGAAATCCCACCGCCCGTTCGCCGCGTCCGCCATCACCGTCACTCCTGTCATCGATCATTCGATGACAAATCGTTGACAAATTGATAACGTCTGGTCAACCTTCATGGCAGTCGGGGCCGGCCGCGCGCCGGGCCCGCGCAGAAAAGAAACCGATCCAGACAGGGATGACCGCAATGACCTTTCTCGCCTTCCGCAGCCTGACCGGCGCCGTCGCGGGCGCGGCCTTCGCGTTGCCCGCCGCCGCCGCCAACTGGGACATGCCCACGCCCTACGGCGACAGCGTGTTCCACACCCAGAACATCACGCAGTTCGCCGAGGACGTGGCCGCGGCCACCGAAGGCGCGGTGGAGATCACCGTGCACTCGGCGGGCTCGCTCTATGCCCACCCGGAGATCAAGGACTCGGTGCGCCGGGGCCTTGCGCCCATCGGCGAGGTGCTGATGTCGCGGCTGGCCAACGAGGACCCGGTCTTCGCGGTCGATTCGATCCCGTTCCTGGCCTCGAGCTACGAGGAGGCCGAGGCGCTCTGGGAGGCGTCCCGCCCGCTCGTCGAGGAGAAGCTCGCGGCGCAGGGCCTCACGCTGCTCTTCGCGGTGCCGTGGCCGGGCCAGAGCCTCTACAGCCAGGACCCGCTGACATCCGCCGCGGATCTCGAGGGCGCGTCGTTCCGCGCCTACAACGCCGCGACCGAGCGGCTGGCGCAACTCATGGGCGCGGTGCCCACCCAGGTGGAGGCCGGCGACATCCCCACCGCCTTCGCCACGGGCCGTGTCGACGCGATGATCACCTCGCCCTCCACCGGCGTCTCGAGCCAGGCGTGGGATTTCACCTCGCATTACACCGACACGCAGGCCTGGCTGCCCAAGAACATGGTGATCGTGAACACCCGCGCGTTCGAGGCCCTGCCCGAGAACCAGCGCGCGGCGCTTCTCGACGCCGCCGCCGCCGCCGAGAGCCGCGGCTGGGAGATGTCGGCCGCCGAAACCGAGGAGAAGATCGCCACGCTGAAGGAGAACGGCATGACGGTCTCCCAGCCCTCCGACGAGCTGGCCGCAGAGCTCGCCGAGGTCGGCGAGACGATGACGGCCGAATGGCTGGACGAGGCCGGCGACGAGGGCCGGAAGGTCATCGAGGCCTACCAGTCGGGCATGTGATCCGCCTATCGGCGGGGCCGGGATCCCGGCCCCGCCGCCCTTTCCCCCTTTCAGCCGGAGACGCCGGATGCGCCGGATGCTCGACCGCCTTTACGACGGGGCGCTGTGGCTCGCCGCCCTCTCTTTCGCGCTGATCGCGGCGCTCGTCCTGCTGCAGATCCTCGGGCGGCTCGTCGACCGCGCGGCGCGCGCGCTGGAAATGCCGCCGCCCGGCTTCACCATTCCCTCGCTCGCGGAGTTCGGCGCCTACCTCTTCGTGGCGGCCGTCTTCCTCGGGCTCGCCGGAACGCTGCAGGCGGGCGGCCATGTGCGGGTGAAGCTGGTGATCCGGTCCCTGCCGCCCGCTGCGGCGCGCTGGCTGGGCGCGGCGGTGGCCGGGCTCGCCGTGGCACTCGGGGCTTTCGCCAGCTGGTCGAGCCTTCTTCAGACGCTGGACAGCCTCCGCTTCGACTCCGTCAGCTATGGCGTCATCGCCATTCCCCTGGCCATTCCGCAGGCAGTGATGACGCTTGGCCTCGCGCTTTTCACGGTCGCGCTTCTCGATGCGATGGCCACCCTGCTGCGCGGCGGCACGCCCGCCCATGACGCGGCCGAACTGCGCACCGAGGAGGCGCGCTGATGGAGATCGCGCTTCTCTCGCCGCTTCTCGTGGCGGTGCTCTTCGGCGCGCTGGCCGCCGGGCTCTGGGTGGGGTTCGCGCTCATCCTCGTGGGGCTGGTCGCCATGGTCGCGGCCGCGCCGGCGCCCCCGGAGCTTGTCTTCGCCACCAAGGTCTGGGGCGGGCTGTCCGTCTGGGATCTCACGGCGCTGCCGATGTTCATCTGGATGGGCGAGATCCTGGTGCGATCGCGGCTCTCCTCGGACATGTTCTCCGGCCTCGCGCCCTTCACCGCGCGGCTGCCCGGGCGTCTGCTGCACGTCAACGTGCTGTGCTGCGCGCTCTTCGCGGCGGTCTCGGGCTCCTCGGCCGCGACCACCGCCACCATCGGGCGCATGTCGCTGCCCGAACTCAGGGCGCGCGGCTACGACGACCGGATGGCGATCGGCACGCTCGCGGGCTCGGGCACCTTCGGCTTCCTGATCCCGCCCTCTATCATCCTGATCGTCTATGGCGCGGCGACCGAGCAGTCCATCGCGCGGCTCTTTCTCGCGGGCGTGGTGCCGGGGCTGATGCTGGCCGGGCTCTTCGGCGGCTACATCATGCTCTGGTCGCTCCTGAACCGCGCGCGGATGCCCGCCGAGGAGCCGCCCACCGACCGGCGCGAGGCGATGCGCGCCGCCGCCCGCCTCCTGCCCGTGGTGGGGCTGATCGTGGCGGTGATCGGGTCCATCTACGCCGGCATCGCAAGCCCCACGGAGGCCGCCGTGATCGGCGTAGCCGGCGCGCTGATCCTCTCCTGGGCGACGGGCGCTTTGTCGCTGACCGGGCTCGGCGACTCGCTTCGCGCCGCCACGGTCACGACCTGCATGATCTCGTTCATCCTCGCGGGCGCGGCCTTCCTCACGGTGGCGATGGGCTACACGGGCATCCCGCGCCAGCTCGCCGCCTGGATCGGCGAGATGGGTCTTTCGCCGTTCGCGCTCCTCGCCATCCTCACCCTGTTCTTCATCGTCATGGGCATGTTCCTCGACGGCATCTCCATCGTGGTCCTGACCGTCTCGATCATCCTGCCCATGGTGACGGCCGCGGGGATCGACCCGATCTGGTTCGGCATCTTCCTCGTCCTCGTCGTCGAGATGAGCCAGATCACCCCGCCCGTGGGCTTCAACCTCTTCGTCATCCAGACGATCACGGGGCGGGACATCTTCACCGTGGCGCGCTACGCGCTGCCCTTCTTCCTGCTTCTGGTGCTCGCCGTGGCCATCCTCGCGGGCTTCCCCGAGATCGCGCTCTGGCTGCCGGGCACGATGCTGTCGCGATGACCGGCCCGGGCGACAGACCGATGGTCGGGCCGGTGGTGAGCTCGGCCCACCTGGCCAACTCGAAGGTGCCGGAGCTTTCGGAGGTGGAGTTCGCCCTGACCATGGCGAACCACGCCTTCCAGCGCTGGATCACGCGCTGCATGACGGCGGCCGGCGCGCCCGGCATGGCGCCGCTCGAGGTGCTGATCCTGCATCTCGTCAACCACCGCGACCGCGCCAAGACGCTCGCCGACATCCGCCTCGTCCTGCATGTGGAGGACACGCATCTCGTCTCCTACGCCGTGCGCAAGCTGAACGAGCGCGGGCTCGTCGAAACCGGGCGCGAGGGCAAGGAGAAGACCGTCCGGATCACCGAGGCGGGCACGGCGCTCTGCACGCGCTACGCCGAGGTGCGCGAGGCACTTCTCGTCGAGGGCATCGCCGCCTCGGGCCTCGATCCGGCGGAGATGTCGCGGCTCGCCGCGCTCCTGCGCGCGATCTCGGGCAGCTACGACCAGGCCGCCCGGGCCGCCACCACGCTTTGACGGGCCTGCTGGCGCGGGCCGGGCGGCAGGGGCGCTGGCTTCTGCTCGCGGGGCTGGCGGCGGGCATCGCCCTGCCGGACCTCGCCGGGGCGATGATCCCCGCCATCGTGCCCCTGATCGCGGCCACGCTCTTCGTCGCCGCGCTGCGCACCGGGCCGGCGGCGGCGCTGCCCCCGCGGGCGGGGCTGCGGCGGGCGGTCCTGCGTACGCTGGTGCTGCAGACGGCCCTGCCGCTCGCCGCCGGGGCCGTCCTGGCCGCGCTGGGATGGCTGGACAGGCCGGCCGCGATCGGCGCGGTGCTGGTGCTGGCCGCCGCGCCCATCACCGGCGTGCCGGGCCTTGCGGTGATGAGTGGCGCGGACCCCGCCGCGGCGCTGCGCCAGCTCGCCCTCGGCACGGCGCTCCTGCCGTTCACGGCGGCACCGGTCTTCGCGCTTCTCCCGGTGTTTCCCGATCCGCTCGCTGTCGCGGCCGGGGCGCTGCGGCTTCTTGCGGTGATCGGCGCCGCGGTCGGGGCGGCGGCCCTGGCGCGGCGGCTCATCCCGGCCCTCGCGCGCCCCGAGGCGATACCCGCGCTCGACGGGGCCATGGCGATCGCCATGGCGGTGGTGGTGATCGCCCTCATGTCGGCGGTGGGGCCCGCCATCCTGGGCGCCACGGCCGCGCTGGCCGGGAACCTCGCGCTCGCCTTCGCGCTCAACCTCGGGCTTGCGCGCGGCGTTTTCGTCCTCGGCGGCGCGGCGCTTCCGCGCGGGGAGGCCGCGGCGCTCGCCATCGCGGCCGCCTGCCGCAATCTCGCGCTCTTCCTTGCCGCGCTGCCGCCCGAGACCACGGGGCAGATCATGCTCTTCGTGGGCTGCTACCAGGTGCCGATGTATCTCACACCGCTGGTTCTGCCGCGCCTCCTCGGACGGCGCTGAGCCATTGCACGCGCGCCCGTTCCGGGGGATCAAGGCGCCAGGAGGACGCTCAGATGACAGACCCCGCCGAAGACCCCTTCGCCGTCCCGCCCGACACGCTCGGCCTCGACGCCGACGAGATGCGCCGGCTCGGCTACAAGGTCGTGGACATGGTCGTCGATCGGGCCATGCGCCGCAACGCGGAGCCCGCGATCCGCACGGGCGCGCCGGACGAGCTGCGCGCAGCACTTGGCGGGCCGCTGCCGGAAGCGCCGATGGACCCCGACGCCTCGCTCGACCTCATGGCAGAGGTGGCTCTCGCGCATCAGCAGCATGGCGATCACCCGCGCTATTTCGCGCGCGTGCCCGGGCCCGCCTCCTTCGCGGCCATCCTGGGCGAATGGATGGGCACCGGGTTCAACACCATCGCGGCAAGCTGGGGCGGGGGATCGGGCCCGGCCACCGTGGAACTCGTGGTGGTGGACTGGCTGGCGGAGCTCCTGGGCATGCCGCGTCGGACGGAAGGCGTGCTGCTTTCGGGCGGCTCGCTTGCCAATCTCACGGCCTTCGGGGCGGCGCGCGCGGAAACGGGGCCGGGCGTGGCCTACCTCACCGACCAGACCCACGCCTCGCTGCCGCGGGACCTGCGCGCCCTGGGCTGGGCGGAGGACGACATCCGCACGCTTCCGGCCGACGCGCGCTGGCGCATGGACCCTGAGCGGCTGGCCGCCGCCCTCGCCTCGGACCGCGCCGAGGGCCGGCGTCCCGCCATGGTGATCGCCACGGCGGGATCCACGAACACCGGCGCGGCGGACCCGCTGGACAAGATCGCCGACATCGCGGCGCAAGAGGGGCTCTGGCTGCATGTGGACGGCGCCTACGGCGCGCCTGCCGCGCTCACGCCCGAGGGCCGCGCCGCGCTCGCGGGGATGGAGCGCGCGGATTCCCTCGTGCTCGACCCGCATAAATGGCTCTTCCAGCCCTACGACGTGGGCGCCTGCCTCGTCACCCGCCCCGGCGCGCTCGAACGCGCCTTCGCGATGAGCCCGGAATACCTGCGCGACGTGCAGCAGGGCACGGGCGCCGTGAACTTCGGCAATCGCAGCCTCGAACTCAGCCGCCGCTCCCGCGCGCTCAAGCTCTGGATGTCGCTGCGCACCTACGGCGCGGCGCGCTTCCGCGCGGCGGTGGCGGACGGGCTGCGCCTTGCAGAGATCGCCGAGGCCGAGTTGCGCGCCCGCGCGGACCGCTGGGAGGTGGTGACGCCGGCCGAACTCGGCATCACCTGCTTCGCGCTCCGGGGCGCCGACGGCGCCGAGCACGAGCGCCGGGCGCGGGCGGTCTCGGAGGAGGGGTTCGCCTGCGTCACGACGACGACGCTCGGCGGGCGCAGCGTGCTCCGGCTCTGCACGATCAACCCGCTCACGACGCCCGAGGACATCCGCGGCACCCTCGACCGGCTGGAGCGCGCATGAGCCCCGCACCCGCTCACCAGGGCGGCGGGCGCGCCTCGAAGATCGCCTTCAGCTCCTCGGCCCGCGCCTCGCTCCACCCCGGCGGATCGGTGAGCGCGGCCCAGGCGTCGATGTAGTCCTCGGCCACGTAGAAATGCCCGTAGCCCTCGATCGCAAGCGCGATCGTCATGTCGAGCCCGACCTGGAACGCCGTGACGAGCGGGAACCACCGCATCTCGGGGGAGACGTCGGACGCGCGCGGCTCCTCGAGCCAGGCGGGCCGGCGCCAGAGCGTGGCGAAATCGAAGTTGACGATGGGATCGCTGCCGTAGCTCAGGAACACGAAGCGGATCGGCCCCCAGGGCGCGGGCGCGCTGTCCAGCGTGTTCGCCTGGTTGGTGACGCGGATCATGGAGCCGTTGCCGAAGCTCGGCCGCCACGCGGGGCTGTCGGGGTTGCGGTTGCTGCGGACGTAGCTCCAGAGCGGGCTCACGAAGGGCGAGCCCGCCCACATCGCGCCCTTGGGCGGCGCGTCGAGCACGTCGAAGAGCGGGAACTCCGCTTGGCTGTTGAGCGCGCCCTGGCTCAGCCCGTGGATGTAGAGATGCGGCCGCTCGCCTTCGGGCAGCGTGAGCCAGTGGCCGTAGATCACGTCGAAGAGGGCCCGCGCCTGGTCGAGCCCGTATTCGACGTTCGTCAGGATCGAGAGCACCGAGGTGAGGTAGGAATACTGCGCGCCGACCTGCGCGGTGTCGCCGCCCCACATGAAGTCGATCGTGTCGTGGGCGCCCGGATCCATCCAGCCCGTGCCGACGGGCGTCGTGATGATCAGAAGCTCGCGCTCGAAGCCGCCGGTGCGGATGAGCTCCTCAAGCGCCAGTTCCGCGCGCTCCCGCGCGGTGTCCGCCGAGACGCGGCCCACATAGACGCGCACGGGGCGCTTGGCATCCTCTCCCCAATAGTCCGCGATCTCCTCGGCCGAAGGCGTGCGCGAGATGAAGTCGCGGCCCCGGTTGCCGAGCTCGTCCCAGCCGATCAGCGACGCCGCGCTGCCCGTCATCATCGGGTCCATGGGCTGCTCCGTGGCCGGGTCGAAAACCTGCTCGCCCGCGGCGAACGCATCGTCGGCCAGCGCGAGCCCCTTGCGCACCAGCACCCCGTTCACGACCGTCCAGGAGACGAAGACGGCCACCAGCACGCCGAGCACGGGCCCGACGCGCCCCGGCAGGACGCGGCCGAGCGCTCCGCCCGTCCGCCGCGCGAGCAACATGAACCCGCTGCCCGCGGCCCAGAGGACGAGGAAGATCGCGAGGGCGATCCCCCCGACGAGGATCGGATGCGCCGTCGAGACCGGCTCGAGCTGCATCACGGCGCGCGTGGCGTTCTGCCACTCCGCCGCGTTCCAGAGGCCCCAGCCGCAGAGGCCGAGCGCCACGAGCACGAGGAGGCTCCGCACCGCCCGCTCGCCGGACGGGCCCGGAAGCGGCAGGAGCATGATCCGCCAGACCCAGACGAGAAGGCTGCCGACGCCATAGCCGACCGCCGCTGAAATACCGCTGAGCGCACCCTGCATCACCGGGTCGCGCGGGATGAGCGAGGGCGTCAGCGAGGCGACGAAGAAGATCGCGGCGAAGAGGATGCCGAGGCCCGTCGGCACCCAGTGACGCCGTCGCCAGTCGGGCGCTTCGCCCGCGTCCACCGTCTCGCTCATGGATCCGCTCCCGCCAGGTCTCAGCCTCCGACTGAAGGCGTAGCGGCCCGACGTGTCAATCCTGCGACGCCTCCCCGGGCGGATCGGCGGCCTCGCCCGTCTCTGCGCGGGATTTCCGAATCAGGTGATCGCCAAGCGCGCCGGCCGCCGCCACGAAGAGCCCGATCCCGAGGAAGATGTAGATCATGGTGAAGACCTTCCCCGCCGCGGTCGCG
Source organism: Rhodosalinus sp. FB01 (assembly GCF_041365715.1). Lineage (NCBI taxonomy): Bacteria > Pseudomonadati > Pseudomonadota > Alphaproteobacteria > Rhodobacterales > Paracoccaceae > Rhodosalinus > Rhodosalinus sp. FB01. Next base: position 389,283 of record NZ_JBGFSH010000002.1, read on the forward strand.
GGCACGAGTTCGCCGTAGCCCACGGTGGAGATCGTTACCACCGAGAAGAAGAGCGCGTCGAGCCATCCCCAGCCTTCGACCCAGCGGTAGAACAGCGTCGCCAGGGCGATCAGCGTCCCGGTAAGCGCCAGAAGCGCCCGCACGCGCGCGTCGGCGAACGCGCCGGCGACGCCGCCTGCAAGCCATATCAGCGGCCTTTGCCGTGCCATGTCTCCTCCCGTTTTTTCGTGTCGCCTTTCATCAAGACGCGGGCGCCGTGCTGTGGCAAGGTCCGGCCATGAGGTTCGGCTGGCCGGGGCGGCGTGCGATGTGGTGGATGGTGATCGGTGGCACGGTGGCCCTGGTCCTTGTGGTGGTCGCGGGGAACACGGTGGGACGCTACACGGGGCTGACCGTTCCGCGCGACACGCCGGAGACGCTGTCGGCGCTTCTCAAGCCGCATTACACGGTGACACGCCCCGAGGGCGAAGGGCCGTTCCCCACCGCGCTTCTTCTGTCAGGCTGCGACGGGCCGCGCGACAATCTTCCGCGCTGGGCGGAGGCGCTCAAGGCGCGCGGCTGGGCCTCGGTCGTGGTGGACAGCCACACGCCGCGGGGCTTCACCGAGTTCCAGCTCTGGCGACTGATCTGCGCGGGCCAGCTCCTCAACGGCGCGGAGCGCGCGGGGGACATCGCGGTGGCCATCGACGACGTGCGCGCCATGCCCTTCGTGGACGGGGACCGGATCGCGCTCGTCGGCGCTTCCCATGGCGGCTGGGCGATCCTGGAGTTCCTCTCCATGGCGGACCACGGCGAGGTGCCGCACATCCTGACGGAGTGGCCGGAAAGCCTTGCCGCCGACCCGCTCGACGGCATCGGGGCGGCGCTCCTGCTCTATCCCTATTGCGGACAGCTGAGCCGCGCGAGCCGGCGCGGCTGGCGGAGCGAGGTCCCGGCGCTGTTCCTGCTCGCGAAGAACGATGCCATCGCCAACGAGGAGGACTGCCTGACCGTGGCCCGCCGCGAGGCGCGGCGCGGATTGCCGGTGGAAACGCACGTCTATTCCGGCGTCACCCACGGCTTCGACCAGCAGGAGAAGGCGCCGCTCAGCACGCTCGGCTACGACGCGGAGGCGACCGCGGACGCGCTCGCCCGCGGCGGCGCCTTCCTCGACGCCGCCATGGGCCGCTAGGTCTTCGTCGCGCCGTCGTCGTCCCCGGCGGCGGAATGGACGAGGTCCGGCCCGGCCCCGGCCCGCCCCTTGACCCGTTCCCTGAGCGACTGGAACACGACGTATAGCGCCGGGATCGCGAAGATGCCGACAACCGCCGCCGCGAGCATCCCGCCCGCGACCCCCGTGCCCACCGCGCGGCGGCTCAGCATCGAGGCGCCTTCCGCCGTGACGAGAGGGATCAGGCCCGCGATGAAGGCGAAGCTCGTCATCATCACCGCGCGGAAGCGGGCATGGGCGCCGCCGATCGCGGCGTCGACGATGCTGTCGCCCTGCTCGCGCCGCGCCTTGGCGAACTCCACGATCAGGATCGCGTTCTTCGCGGCGAGCGCGATCAGCACGACGAGGCCGATCTGCGCGTAGATGTTGAAGGGCAAGCCGGTGAGCAGGAGCGCCAGAATCGCGCCGGCCACCCCGAAGGTGACGGACAGAAGGACCGGCACCGGGATCGTCCAGCTTTCGTAAAGCGCGACAAGGAAGAGATAGGCGAAAAGCAACGCCATCGCGAGGATCGCCGTGGTCTGGCCGGCGGCCTGCTTCTCCTGCAGCGCGGTGCCGGTCCATTCATAGTCGTACCCGGCAGGCATCGACGCCAGGGCCACCTCCTCCATCGCGGCGAGCGCCTCGCCCGAGGAGACGTCGGACGCCGGGTTGCCGCTGATCGTCGCCGAGCGCTGGTTGTTGTAGCGCTGCAGCGACATGGGGCCGACGATGTAATCGACCTCGGCGAAGGCGCCCACGGGCACCATCTCGCCGGTCGCGGAGCGCACGTGGATTCGCGCGATGTCGGAAACCGCGTCGCGGTCCTCGGGCCGCGCGCTCATCCGCACCTGCCAGGACCGGCCGAAGAGGTTGAAGTCGTTGATGTAGGCCGAGCCGAGCGTCGGCTGCAGCGCCGCGAACACCTCCGAGAGCGGCACGCCGAGCGCGTAGAGCCGCTCGCGGTCGATGTCGAGGAAGAGCTGCGGGCTGTCCGCCGAGAAGGTGGTGTAGACGCCGGCGAGCCGCGGGTCCTGGTTGGCGGCGAAGGCGAGCCCGCGGGCCGTGGCGGCGAGGTCTTCCGCGCTCTGCCCCTGTGTGTCGAGAAGCTGGAACTCGAAGCCCGCCCCGCTGCCGAGCCCGGCGATGGGCGGCAGGTTGAACGCGATCACCTGCGCCTCGCGGATCGCCGCGCCGCGCCTCGTGGCCTCGCGGATGGCGTTGAAGACCGATGTCTCCGCGGTGGTGCGTTCCTCGAAGGGCAGCATCGTCACCAGGGCGAAGGCCGCGTTGGATTTCGAGATGCCGTCGAGGATCGAGAAACCGGTGACCGAGGTCACGCTCTCGACGCCGGGCAGCCCCATCAGCATCTCCTCGACCCCGCTTTGCGCGGCGACCGTGCGATTGAGGGACGCCGCCTCGGGCAGGCGCGTCTCGACGATGAAGGAGCCCTGGTCCTCGGAGGGCAGGAAGCCGGTGGGCACCGCGCGGAAGAGCCCGCCGGTCGCCACCGCCGCGAGGACGAGGAGCGCGACCCCGAGGATCGCGCGCCGCGCGAGCGCGCCCGCGACGCGCGTGTAGCCGTCCCGCGCGCCGTCGATACGGCTGGAGATCCAGCCCATCACACCCTTGCGCGGCCCGTGATGCGGCTTCAGAACGATGGCGCAGAGCGCGGGCGAGAGCGTGAGCGCGTTGATCGCCGAAATCACCATCGAGACGGAAACCGCCACCGCGAACTGCTGGAAGAGCTGGCCCGAGATGCCGGGGATGAAGGCCACCGGCACGAAGACCGACAGCAGCACGAGCGTGATGGCCACGATGGCGCCGGTGATCTCGCCCATGGCGGCGGAGGCCGCCTCGGCCGGGGTCATGCCCGGGTTCTCGGCCATCTTGGCCTCCACCGCCTCCACCACCACGATCGCGTCGTCCACCACGATCCCGATGGCGAGGACGAGCGCCAGAAGCGAGACGGTGTTGATGGTGAAGCCCATGGCGAGCATCACCGCGAAGGTGCCCACGAGCGCCACGGGCACGGCGACGACCGGCACGATGGTGGCGCGCAGCGAACCCAGGAAGACGAAGACGACGAGCACCACGAGCACGAAGGCCTCGACCAGGGTGTGCTCGACCTCCGTGATGCTTTCCTTGACGAAGGTGGACGTGTCCGAGACCACCTCGATCCCCATGCCCTGGGGCAGGGTCGGCGCGGCATCCTCGAGCGCCGCCTTGACGCCGTCCGCCGCGGCGATGGCGTTCGCCCCCGGGGCGAGGTAGATGCCGACGAGCGTGGCCGGCACACCGTTGAAGCTCGTGCCCACGTCGGAGCTGCGCTCGCCCAGCGTGACCTCGGCCACGTCGCGCACGCGCACGACGCTTCCGTCCGCGCCGCTGCGCAGGATGATCTCGCCGAACGCCTCGGGGCTTTCCAGCCGGCCGCGCGCCGAAACGTTGAGCTGCAGGCCGGGATCCTCCGTCACGGGCTGGCCGCCGACGCGGCCGATGGCGGCCTGCACGTTCTGGCTTCTGAGCGCGGCGGTCACGTCCGACGGCGTGAGGTCCAGCGCGGCGAGGCGATCGACGTCGAGGTCGATCCGCATGGCGAACTGGTTGGCCGCGAAGACCGAGGCATCGCCCACGCCGGGCACACGCTTCAGCCGGTCGAGCAGGTTGATCCGGGCGTAGTTCGTCAGGTCCCCGCCGGTGACGGCCTCGGCCTCCGCGTAGAGCGCCACGCCCATCAGGAGCGAGGAGGACTTCTTGGCCACGCGAACGCCGGTCTGGCGCACCTCGGGTGGCAGGAGGGGCTCGGCCAGCGCGACGCGGTTCTGCACGTTGATGGTTGCGAGATCGGCATCGGTGCCCACCTCGAAGCTTATGCTGAGGATATAGCTGCCGTCCGCGCCGGACGTGGACTTCATGTAGATCATGTCGTCCACGCCGATGACCTGGTCCTCGATCACCTGCGCGACGGTCTGCTCCACCACCTCGGCCCCCGCGCCCGGATAGGCCGCGACCACCGCCACCTGCGGCGGCACGATGTCGGGAAACTGCTCCACCGGCATCCGCTGAAGGGCGAGGAGCCCGGCGAGGAACAGGACGATCGAGATCACCCCGGCAAGGCGCGGGCGGCGGATGAAGGTGTCGGCGATCATCTCAGCCGTCCCCGGCGGGCGCGGCGTCCACCACCATGCCCGGGCGCACCTTGTTGACGCCCTCGGTGACGACGCGCTCGCCCGGCTCGAGCCCGGCCTCGATCACCGTGAGGCCCTGGGCCGTGCGGCCGGCCTCCACCCGGCGCTGCTCCACCGTCTCGCCCTGGCCCACGACGAGGACGAAGGCGCCCTGAACGTCGCGCTGCACCGCCTGCTGCGGCACGGCCAGAACGCCCTCGGGCGCCGTGGCCGAAAGCGTCACCCGCACGAGTTCATCGTCGAGAAGCCGGCCCCTGGGATTGGCGAAGCGCGCGCGGAGCGTCACGCTGTCGGTGCCCGCGTTCACCGCGCTGTCGACGAAGGTGATGTCGCCCGGTTCGGGGTAGGTGCTGCCATTGGCGAGTTCCAGCGTCACGGCGGCCTCGCGTGCGGCCTGTCCCGCCTCGACGCGCTCCAGATAGTCGCGGAGCGTCGCGGTCGGCACCGCGAACTCGGCATGGATCGGATCGAGCCGCGTCAGCGTGGCGAGCGGCCCGGTCTCGGGGCCGACGAGCGCCCCTTCATCCATCGCCGAGGATCCGATCCGTCCGGAGAAGGGCGCGCGCATCTCGGTGTAGGAGAGGTTGAGGCGCGCGCGCTCCAGCGCCGCCTCGAGGCGCAGCACGTCGCCCTCTGCGCGGCCGAGCGCCGCCTCGGCGTTGTCGAGCGCCGACTGCGCCGCCGACTGCCGCCCCACGAGCTCGGTCTGGCGGTCACGCTCTATGCGGGCGAGCTCGCGCTGTGCCTCGGCGGCAAGCAGCGCGCCCTCGGCCTCCCTCACGGCCGTTTGGTAGAGGTCCGGCTCGATGCGGAAGAGGAGTTGCCCGTCCTGCACGCGGTCGCCGGGCCCGAAGGCCACGTCGAGCAGCACGCCCGAGACGCGCGGCACGAGCCCCACCCGCTGCGCCGCGTCGAGGCGGCCGTTGAATCGCACGGTTTCGGCGAGTTCCGTCATCGCGGCCGGCGCCACCACGACGGCCGGCGGTGGCGCGGACTGCTGTGCCGCGACCGGCGCCGCGATCATCATGGAAAGGGCGAGCGCGGCGATACGTCGGCACATCGGGGTCTCCGTCAGGGCGTGGCGGTCACGGCCGCGTATGACAGCGGTGCCCTTGCGTCAAGAAAAAGCTCCTCGCCGTGCCGGATCGCGGCCTCGCAGGGTTCACGGCCCTGCGCAACTGCGCTAGCGTCATCCAATCGGGCCACCCAAAAGCCGAGAGGACCCAATGATCCGTTTGCTGATTTCCACCGCGGCCTACCTCGTCGCCAACGCCGTCGGCCTTTTCGTCGCGACGCTGCTGCTGGACGGGTTTCGCATCGACCCGCTGTCCTTCGTTGTGGCGGTGGCGCTCTTCTCGGCCGTGCAGGCGGTGCTGAGCCCGCTCATCACCAAGATCACGTTCAAGAACTTCCCCCAACTCATGGGGGGCATCGCGCTGGTCACGATCTTCATCGTTCTCTTCATCACCGCCTCGATCATGCCGGGGATGGAGATCGGCGGGATCGCGAACTGGCTGGCGGCCACGCTTCTGGTCTGGCTCGGAAGCCTGATCGCCACGATCCTGCTGCCGATCTACGTCTTCAAGCAACTGCGCGAGCGCAAGCAGCAGGACGGCTGAGCGTCGCGTCGCGCGGCCCGTCGCGGACGGGCGCGCGGTTGCGGACCGGGCTCAGGTCGCGTCGCCGCCCTCGCCCCAGTCGCCGGACAGCAGCGCGTCCTTGTTGTTCCGCAGGAAGAAGGCGAAGGCCACGAGCGTCGCGCCGGTGGTGATGAGTTCCACCGCGAGCAGCACGCCCAGCACCACGGCCGCGGATTGCGGGAAGTTCGAGAAGATCATCAGCGCCAGCACGACGGAGATCGCGCCGGAGAGCAGGATCGCCCAGAAATAGCCCGACCCCCGCGCCGAGAAGGCGAGGAAGAGCTTCGCCACACCGCTGACGAGGAACATGATCGCCGCCACGATGGTGAGCGACAGGATGCCTGCGAGCGGGTTCGTCAGAAGCGAAATCCCGAGCCAGAGGAACGCGGCGCCGAGCAGGATCGCCCAGATCCGCCGGCCCCAGCCCTCGACCTGGAAGATCGCGACGAGTTGCAGGACGCCGCCGAAGATGAAGACCCAGGCCGCGATCTGCTCTGCCGTGAAGGTCGCCGCGAAGGGGTTCATGAGCGCGGCGATGCCCCCGACGAGAACGATCAGCCCGATGATGAGCCAGAGAATCCAGTTGGTCATGGGTCACTCCTCCCAAGGATATGCGCGATATGGGCGCACGCACGCACCCTGACCGCGCTTGGGCCTTGCGACAACCCCTAACGGCAGTAGGCTCCGCCCCGGTGCCGTGCGGTGTCGAAGTGGAAATGGTTGCGGTGGTAGCGGTCAGAGTTCGGGCCGAGCACCGTGCCGAACGGCCCGCAGGCGGCGCGATGCATGGCGGCGAGCGCCCGGCCGTCGCGTCCGCGCCCCCAGCCCTCGAGCACGGTGACCATGCCGCCGTCGCGCAGGCGGAAGCCCGCGATGTCGATGGCCCGGCCCTTGGCGTGTTCCGAAAGCCGAGCGCCGGGGCGGTTGTTGCGGGTCCGGCAGGCGTAATGGGCGAGGACCACGATCTCGGTGACGCCGCCGCCGCGGCTGCCGAGCGCGGGTTTCATGCCGCGCTCCACCCACTGCTTCAGCATCCGCGCCGTCGTGCAATCCATGATCGAGGGCTGGCTGAGCCGGACGCCGGATACCGCGCGGACCTGCACCGCGCCGTCGAGCCCGCATCCCGCGATGCGCCCCGCGATCCGTCCCGCCGGCTCTCCCTGCAGCGCCGGGTCGCCGCAGACGGCGCCGCGAGCGAGCGCCGCGCGCCGGGCGACGGCGCGGCGCGTCACCAGGTCGGGCCGCGCCGCGGGACGCAACGACAGGCGGGGCGCGCCGGGTGCTGCGACGCCGCGCGGGAGCGCCCGCGCCGTGCCGGCCTCGGCCAGCGGCGCGGTCCGCGCCTCGGGGCGCGGCGAGGTTTCGGGAGCGGCGAGGGACGAAGCCCCCGCGAGGGCCAAAGCGACGGCGAGCGATGCCGCCCAGCCCCTCACGTCTCGGTCTGCACCCGGCCGAAATCCGGCGCGTCGGTGTCCTGCCCGGCCTCGATGATGCCGCGCCGGATCGCGCGGGTGCGGCTGAAGTAGTCGTGCAGATGCGCCCCGTCGCCCGTGCGGATCGCGCGCTGGAGCGCGAAGAGCTCCTCCGTGAAGCGGCCGAGGATCTCGAGCGTGGCGTCCTTGTTGGTGAGGAACACGTCACGCCACATTGTCGGGTCCGACGCCGCGATCCGGGTGAAGTCGCGGAACCCGGCGGCGGAATACTTGATCACCTCGCTGTCGGTGACCCGGCGCAGGTCGGCGGCCACGCCCACCATGGTATAGGCGATGAGGTGCGGCGCGTGGCGCGTGACGGCGAGGACCAGATCGTGGTGGTCGGCGTCCATCTCCTCCACGCTCGCCCCCATCCCTTCCCAGAGCGCCCTGAGCCGCGCCACCGCCCCGGGCTCGGCATCGGGCGGCGGCACGAGAAGGCACCAGCGGTTGCGGAAGAGCGTGGCGAAGCCCGAGCGCGGGCCGGAATGCTCGGTGCCGGCGAGCGGATGGGCGGGCACGAAATGCACGCCGCCGGGCAGGTGCGGCGCCACGGCCTCGATCACCGCGCGCTTGACAGAGCCCACGTCGGTGACGGTCGCACCGGGCTTCAGGTATGGCGCCATCTCCTCGGCGACCGCGCCCATCGCGCCCACGGGCACGGCGAGGACGACGAGATCCGCGCCCTCCACCGCTTCGGGGATCGTGTCGACGACCCGGTCGCAGAGCCCGATCTCGCGCGCGGTGTCCCGCGTGGCGGCGGAGCGCGCGGTTCCCCCGACCTCCCGCGCCAGACCCCCGCGCCGCGTCGCCCAGAACATGGACGAGGCGATGAGCCCCAGGCCGATCAGCGCGACCCGGTCATAGACCGGCGGTCGGCTCATGCCGCCTCCGCCTTGAAACGGCCGATGGCGTGGGCCACGCGCCGGCAGGCCCTCTCGTCGCCCACGGTGATGCGCAGGCACTCGGGAAGCCCGTAACCCGCCACCCTGCGCACGATCAGACCCTCCTGGCGGAGGAAGGCATCGCAGGCGTCCGCCTCGGCCGCGTCGGCGAACCGCGCGAGCACGAAATTGGCGTGGCTCGGGTCGCAGGCCACGCCGTGCGCCTCGAGCGCGTCGCGAAGCCAGTCGCGCAGCCGCGCGTTGTCGGCCGCGCAGCGCTCCACGAAGGGGCGGTCGCGCACCGCGGCCTGCGCCGCGGCGAGGGCGATCGTGGACAGGTTGAACGGGCCGCGCACGCGGTTCAGCACCTCTGTGATGGCCTCGGGCGCATAGCCCCAGCCGACGCGCAGCCCGCCGAGGCCATAGAGTTTCGAGAAGGTGCGCGTCATCACCACGTTCTCGCGCGCGTCCACCAGCGCCGCGCCGCCGTCGAAACCGTCCACGTATTCGGCGTAGGCCCCGTCGAGCACCAGAAGCACGTGGCCGGGCAGGCCTTCGGCGAGGCGGGTCATCTCGGCCTCGGGGATCATCGTGCCGGTGGGATTGTTGGGGTTGGCGACGAAGACGAGGCGCGTGGCGGGCGTCACCGCCGCGAGAAGCGCGTCGACGTCGGTGTGCCGCGCGCGCTCGGGCACCTCGACCGGCGTGGCCCCCGCGGCGAGCGCCGAGATCCGGTACATGGAAAAGCCGTGCTCGGTGTGGATCACCTCCGTCCCGGGCCCGGCATAGCACTGGCAGAGGAGCGAGATGATCTCGTCGCTGCCCACGCCGCAGGTGATCCGGGCCGCCTCGAGGCCGTGTGTCTCGGCGATGGCCTCGCGCAGGGCGGCGTGGTCGGTCGGCGGGTAGCGGTGCATCCGCGCCGCCGCCGCGCGCGCCGCCTCGACCGCCGCGGGCGGCGGACCGAAGGGGTTCTCGTTCGAGCTGAGCTTGATCGCGTCGGCCACGCCCTCGATGCGCGACTCGCCGCCCTTGTAGGGCGCGATCTCCAGAATTCCGGGCTGAGGCGTGATCTGGCTCATGGCATGGCTCCTCGGAAGTCCCCTATATACGCCACGCCGGGCTTGCGAAAGCCGCGAAACCGCGCCGTGGCGAAGGGGCGCCAGACACGCAAGGGCCCGCCCCGAAGGACGGTCCCGCATATCTTCCGTACCGTGGCCGCCGATCAGTTCTGGGCGTAGTACTCGATGACGAGGTTCGGCTCCATCTGCACCGGGTAGGGCACGTCCGACAGGCCCGGGGTGCGCACGAAGGTCGCGGTCATCTTGCTGGTGTCGACGTCGAGATAGTCGGGCACGTCGCGCTCGGGCAGCTGGATCGCCTCGAGCACGGAGGCGAGCTGCTTGGACTTCTCGCGCACCTCGATCACGTCGCCCTCGTTCACGCGGAAGGAGGGGATGTTCACCCGCTTGCCGTTCACCATCACATGGCCGTGGTTCACGAACTGGCGCGCGGCGAAAACGGTGGCCACGAACTTGGCGCGGTAGACCACGGCGTCGAGGCGACGCTCCAGCAGGCCGATCAGGATCTCGCCGGTATCGCCGCGAACGCGCTCCGCCTCGCCGTAGATGCGGCGGAACTGCTTTTCGGTCATGTCGCCGTAATAGCCCTTGAGCTTCTGCTTCGCGCGCAGCTGGAGGCCGAAGTCGGACATCTTGCCCTTGCGGCGCTGGCCGTGCTGGCCGGGTCCGTATTCGCGGCGGTTCACGGGGCTTTTCGGGCGGCCCCAGATGTTTTCGCCCATGCGGCGGTCGATCTTGTACTTGGCAGAGGTGCGTTTGGTCACCGTCTGATCTCCTTGCCTGGCGCCCCTCGGGGCGCGGTTGCGAAGGGCGTTGTCCTCTGGATCTGCGCCGGAGTGTCCGGCTGCCCGACAGGCATCCCCTTGCGGGGGCCACCAACACCAATGAGCGCGCGGGTATACACGCTGAAAAGGCCGTGTCAACGGGGCTGCGCGCCCCGCCCCGCACCGCCGGAAAGGCATGCCTGCGCCGCCGCCATAGACGAACCGTTAAGCCATCCGCGTGCAGGATGCCTGGACGACCCCAGCACTGCAACGAACGGAGGTGCCGATGGCGCGTCGAGGCGGGACCCGGATCGCAGAGAACGAGCGCGGCGCCGAGGGCGCGGCCTCCAACCCGCTCGCCGAGGCGGTGGCCGCGCGCGACGCCCGCGCGCTCGACATGGTGGCCGAGGCCGTGCGTCACCGCAACGTCCTCCTGGCGTTCCAGCCGGTCGTGACCGCCGCGGACCAGTCGCGCACGGCCTTCTGGGAGGGTCTCGTGCGCGTGCTCGACGAGACCGGGCGCGTGATCCCCGCCAAGGACTTCATCGCCGCGGTCGAAGAGACCGAAACGGGCCGCGAACTCGACTGCCTCGCGCTGGAGCGCGGGTTGCGCACCCTTGCACAGCAGCCGGAGCTTCGCCTGTCGATCAACATGTCCGCACGCTCCATCGGCTACCGGCGCTGGACGCGCACGCTCGAGCGCGGGCTGGCGCGCGACCGCGGCATCGCGGAACGCCTCATCCTCGAAATCGCAGAGGCCGGCGCGATGCTCATGCCGGAGGTCGTCATCGCCTTCATGGGCGCGCTGCAGCGCCGCGGCGTGTCCTTCGCGCTGGACGGGTTCGGCTCCGGCAGCATCGTGCTGCGGCATTTCCGGGCCTTCACCTTCGATATCCTGAAGATCGACGGGCAGTATGTCCGCGACATCCACCGCGATGCCGACAACCAGGTGCTGACGCGGGGCATCGTGGAACTGGCCCGCCAGCTCGACATGTTCACCGTGGCAGAGCGCGTGGAACAGGCTGCCGATGCCCGCGTGCTCGCCGAGATCGGCGTCGATTGCCTGCAGGGGCACTTCTTCGCGGCACCGACGGCACAGCCGCCCTGGGCGGCGCGCAAGGGAACGCGCCGCGCCGGCTGAGCGCCGCACCCGCCCGTTGAGGCGTGGGGACGGATGCTTTATTGACCTCCGGTAAGACCGGGAGTGACGGTCGCGCGACTCGCTCGCGCGCACGGCGCCCCTCTCAACGCCCGATCCAGGAGGACACGCATGACCAACGTCGTAATCGCATCTGCCGCACGAACCCCAGTGGGCAGTTTCAACGGCTCCCTCTCCACCCTGCCCGCGCACGAACTCGGCCGGATCGTTCTGGAGGCGGTGGCCGAGCGCGCCGGCGTCGCGAAGGACGAGGTCTCGGAAACCATCCTCGGGCAGGTGCTGACCGCCGCACAGGGTCAGAACCCCGCGCGCCAGGCGCATGTGAACGCGGGCTTCCCGATCGAGGCCCCGGCCTGGGGCATCAACCAGGTCTGCGGCTCGGGCCTGCGCGCGGTCGCGCTCGGCGCGCAGCATATCCAGCTCGGCGACGCCGGGATCGTGCTTGCCGGCGGACAGGAGAGCATGTCGCTGTCGACCCCCGCCGCACATCTGCGCAACGGCCACAAGATGGGCGACATGAGCTACATCGACACGATGATCCGCGACGGCCTCTGGGACGCCTTCAACGGCTACCACATGGGCCAGACCGCCGAGAACGTCGCCCAGAAATGGCAGATCAGCCGCGAGATGCAGGACGAGTTCGCCCTCGCCTCCCAGAACAAGGCCGAGGCCGCGCAGAAGGCGGGCAAGTTCGACGACGAGGTGGTGCCGGTCACCGTCACCCACCGCAAGGGCGAGACGGTGGTGGACAAGGACGAATACATCCGCCACGGCGCCACGATCGAGGGCATGCAGAAGCTGCGCCCCGCCTTCACCAAGGACGGCAGCGTGACGGCGGCCAACGCCAGCGGGATCAACGACGGCGCGGCTGCGGTGCTCCTGATGAGCGCGGAGGAGGCCGAGCGTCGCGGCATCGAGCCGCGGGCGCGCATCGTCTCCTACGCGACCGCGGGCGTGGACCCGAGCATCATGGGATCGGGCCCGATCCCCGCCTCGCGCCGGGCGCTCGAGAAGGCCGGCTGGAAGGTCGACGACCTCGACCTCGTGGAGGCGAACGAGGCCTTCGCCGCGCAGGCCTGCGCGGTGAACAAGGACATGGGCTGGGATCCCGAGATCGTGAACGTGAACGGCGGCGCCATCGCCATCGGCCACCCGATCGGCGCCTCGGGCGCGCGCATCCTGAACACGCTGCTCCACGAGATGCAGCGGCGGGACGCGAAGAAAGGTCTCGCCACGCTCTGCATCGGTGGCGGCATGGGCGTCGCGATGTGCGTGGAGCGCGGATAACCGGCCGGAAATCCAACGGAAAGGGGCGCTCCGGCGCCCCTTTTTCGTGGCGCGAGGCCAATCAGGGGCGCAACAATGTTGCGTCAGCGCCGGCGAATGGATAACCAAGTTACCGAAACGACTGCCAGAACTGGAGGGACATCATGGCAAGAGTTGCACTCGTCACCGGCGGAACGCGCGGCATCGGCGCGGCGATCAGCAAGGACCTGAAGGCCGCGGGCTACGACGTCGCGGCAAGCTACGCCGGCAACGACGACGCGGCCGCCAGGTTCACCGAGGAAACGGGCATCAAGACCTACAAGTGGAACGTCGCCGATTACGAGGCCTCGAAAGAGGGCATCGCCCGGGTGGAGTCCGCGCATGGGCCGGTGGACATCGTCGTGGCCAACGCGGGCATCACCCGCGACGCCCCCTTCCACAAGATGACGCCCGAACAGTGGAAAGAGGTGATCGACACCAACCTCAGCGGCGTCTTCAACACCATCCACCCGGTCTGGCCCGGCATGCGCGAGCGCGGCTTCGGGCGCATCGTGGTCATCAGTTCGATCAACGGCCAGAAGGGCCAGTTCGGGCAGGTGAACTACGCGGCGACCAAGGCGGGCGATCTCGGCATCATCAAGAGCCTCGCCCAGGAAGGGGCGGCCAAGGGCATCACCGCCAACGCGATCTGCCCGGGCTATATCGCGACCGAGATGGTGATGGCGGTGCCCGACAAGGTGCGCGAGGCGATCATCGGCATGATCCCGGCCGGGCGCCTTGGCGAGCCCGAGGAGATCGCCCGCTGCGTGGGCTTCCTCGTCTCGGAAGACGCCTCCTTCATCAACGGGTCCACGATTACGGCGAACGGCGCGCAGTACCTCGTCTGACGCGCGCCGCCGCGCAAATCAGCCATGGGCCTATCCTCCATGCGCCCTTACAGAAGGTTTATGATCGCGCCGGCAGTTCGGCGCGATCATCCCTTTCTCGCATCTTCGGGAGCTTTCAGTCCCGCTTGGCGGAGAACGGCCGAAACCGGGTCCGGACCTCGGTAACGGTCGAGGCCGGAAGGAGACGGCGACGCCCAACGAGATGGCGCACGGGATGACCTTCGGGCCTCTGTCATGCGCCGGATGGCGATCCGCGCGTCGCCGGCCGATCCGTCGTCAGAACCCCCGTTTTCGTCCGCAGGCTGGCCGGCTTGCGGAGAACCTTCAGATCGGTCGCATGGATCGTCCCCGCATTCTCCGCGGGCTTCGTGGCGCTCTACGGGGCGGGCTTCACGGGGCGGCGCATCGTGCCCGCCCCGGACCCGCCTTCACTCGGCGGGCTGGCCCGACAGGCGGGTGATCTCTTCTTTCAGGCGCAGCTTCTTCTTTTTCAGCTCCGCGATCTGTTCGCCGGACGTGCTGGGGGCGCGTTGAGCCTGCTCTACCGCGTCGGAAAGGGCCTGGTGCTTTCTCTTCAGTTCCTGAACATGCGCCGACAAGCTCATGAGATCCTCCTTCACGCTTGGTTGGAGATTGAGTGCACCACGAATCGCGCGACCTGTCACGCCGCAGCTGCGAAATAGGTTGCCGTTACGTCAACCTTTTCCATCGTCCGCCGGAAAAGGCAGCGCCGCGCCGTCGCGCAGCACGGCACGGATCGGGGGCGTGTAATGCTCCCCGTCGCCCGGGTGACGGTCGCCCTCGTGCAGGGCCACCGGCGCGTGCAGGCGGAAGGGCGCGCGCCCGCCCTTGCGCGCCCGTAGCAGGACCAGCTGCGCGGGCCGTCCCGCGCGCGGCGCGAGCGGCAGGACCTCGACGCTTCCCAGGCGGCCGGCCAGGGCGGACAGGATATCGGGCAGCCGCTCCGCGCGGTGGATCAGCGTGAGGCGGCCGCGCGGACGCAGCCGCCGCGCCGCGGCCGCGATCCATGCCTCGAGCGGCACGCCCTCGCCCAGCGCGGTCTCGCGGCCGGTGTCGGCCGCCGGAACCGACGCGCCCCGCGGGAACCATGGCGGGTTGGCGATGACGTGATCGAAGAGCCGGGCCCGAAGCGTCGCGGGCACCGCCGCGACGTCGCCCCCGATCACCTCGAACGGAATGCCGTTCTGCGCGCCATTCTCGAGGGCGAGCGCGGCATAGGCCGGCTGAAGCTCCAGCCCCGTCAGCGACAGCCCCGCGACCCGCGTCCCGAGGCAGAGGGAGGCCACGCCCACCCCGCACCCGAGCTCGAGCACATGTTCGCCCGCACGGGCCGGGACGGCGGCGGCCAGAAGCACCGGATCCAGCCCGGCGCGATAGCCCCGCGCGGGTTGCCGGATCGTGAGCCGGCCACCGAGGAACGCGTCCTGCGTCGTCTGCGCGTCGGCCTCAGCCATCCAGCGGCACGTCCGCATCCCGCAGGAGCGCGCGCGCGACGAAAAGATCCTCCTGTCGCACCATGATCCGGCGCGGCAGGATGCCGATGGAGCCTTCGAGCACGCTCATGTTTACGTCCAACTCGAAGAACTCTATATCCTCGCCCCTGAGAAGCGCCTGCACGTAAGCGATGAGCGCCAGGTCGTTGGTGCGGATAAGCTCTCTCATGGGACGCAGATAAGGACGGGGCCGCGCCGATGTCGAGCCTTGTTACGGGGGTGTGATGAGCCTGGACAGCACCGCGCGAAAGCCTCAGGACCGGCTCGCCGCCCTGCTTGCGGAAGATCTCGACCGGGTCAACACGCTGATCCGCGAGCGGATGGCCTCGCGCCACGCGCCGCGCATCCCGGAGGTGACAGCCCACCTGGTGGAAGCCGGCGGCAAGCGGCTGCGCCCGATGCTGGTGCTCGCCGCCGCGCGGCTGTGCGGCTACACGGGCGCGCACCACCGGCGGCTTGCTGCCACGGTGGAGTTCATCCACACCGCGACGCTGCTGCACGACGACGTAGTCGACGAAAGCCGCCAGCGCCGCGGCCGGCCCACCGCCAACCTGCTCTGGGACAACAAGTCCTCTGTGCTGGTGGGCGATTACCTGTTCGCGCGGGCGTTCCAGCTGATGGTGGAAACCGGCTCGCTCGAGGTGCTCGACATCCTGTCCAACGCCGCGGCCACCATCGCCGAGGGCGAGGTGCTGCAGCTTCAGGCGGCGCGGAGCCTGGCCACCACCGAGGAGACCTATCTCCAGGTCGTCCGCGGCAAGACCGCCGCGCTCTTCTCGGCGGCGACCGAGGCGGGCGGGGTGATCGCGGACGCACCCGAGGACGTGCGGCGCGCGCTTTTCGCCTACGGAGACGCGCTGGGCATCGCCTTCCAGATCGCCGACGATCTTCTCGATTTTCGCGGCGACGCCACGGCGACCGGCAAGAACGTGGGCGACGACTTCCGCGAGCGGAAGCTGACGCTGCCGATCATCAAGGCCGTCGCCCGGGCCGACGCCGAGGAGCGCGCCTTCTGGACCCGCGTGATCGAGACGGGCGACCAGCGCGACGGCGATCTCGACCACGCGCTCGAGCTCATGGACCGCCACGGCACGCTCGCCGCCACCCGCGACGAGGCGATGGCATGGGCCGCGCGTGCCCGGGAGGCGCTGGGTGCAGTGCCGCCGCACGAATTCCGCGACATTCTGGGCGAAATTTCGGACTACGTCGTCGCCCGCCTTTCCTGACCGGGCGCCGGAGACCACGCGCGGCAGGCTTCGTCCCTTCTGCGACCTTGCGAAACCCCGGCGCGGCGGCAACACTGCCGCGAGCCGCCCAAACGCCGGAGAGTCGATGGCTCTGCCCCTGATCCGCCTGACGATCTTGCGCGTCCTCGTCCTCGGGGCCGCGCTCGCCTTCGCGTCCGCGGCGCAGGCGCTGGATTTCCGGCTGGCCCTGCCCCCCGACGCCGAAGATCTGAGGGGCTCGATCCGCGGCGCGATGCTGTCCGCGACCGCCGCCGAGGACCCGGACGCCGCGCCGCAAGACATCATCGCCGCAGCGCAGGCGGATTACCGCCGCATCATGTCGGCGCTCTACGAGGAGGGGTATTTCGGGCCGGAGGTCTCCATCCGCATCGACGGGCGCGAGGCGGCGACGCTGTCGCCCTTCGAGGCGCCCGCCCGGATCGCCACCCTCGAGGTCAAGGTGACGCCGGGGCCGCGCTTCCGCTTCGGACGGGCCGAGATCGCCCCGCTGCCGCCCGGCGTCTCGCCGCGGGAAAGCTTTCGCACCGGCGAGCGCGCGCGCCTTTCGGTCATGCGAAGAGCCGCGCGCGACGGGATCACCGCGTGGCGCGATATCGGCCACGCCAAGGCGGAACTGTCCGGGCAGCGGATCGTCGCCATGCAGCCCGAAAGGCGGCTGAACGCGGATCGTCGCCTTGCCCCGGGCCCGCGGCTGCGGTTCGGGCGGCTGCGCGTGTCCGGGGCGGAGACCGTTTCGGCAAAGCGCCTCCGCAAGATCGCGGGCCTGCCCGAGGGCTCGGTCTTCGACCCCGAGGATCTGGACCGCGCGGTCGCGCGGCTGCGCCGCACCGGGCCCTTCAGCTCCGTCGCCGTCACGGAGGCGGACACGCCCTCGCCCGACGGCACGCTGGACGTCACCGTGCAGCTTCAGGAAAACCCGCCGCGCCGGTTCGGGTTCGGCGCCGAGCTGTCCAGCGAGGAAGGCGGCACCGTCTCGGCCTACTGGCTGCACCGCAACCTTCTGGGCGGCGCCGAGCGGTTCCGCGTCGGCGCGGAAATCTCGGGCATCGGCACCGGGACCAAGGATGACGGGGAGGACTACCTCGTCGAATTCCGCTTTCGCCGCCCCGCGGTGATCGACAGCGACACCGACTTCTTCGCGGGCGCGGGGTTCGAGGTCATCGACGACCCGCTCTTCGAAAGCGACAAGGGCCAGATCCTCGCCGGACTGATCCACACCTTCGGCGACGAGTTCGAGGCGTCGGCGTCGCTTGGCTATCGCTACGCCTCCACGCGGGACGATCTCGGATCGCGGGACTTCTCGCAGATCATCCTGCCCGTGACGGCGAAGCTCGACCGGCGCGACGACTTCCTGGACCCAGCGCGGGGCTATTACCTGAACGTCGAGACGATGCCCTTCGCCGGGCTGAACGGCACCGAATCGGGCCTGCGCCTGACCGCCGACGCCCGCGCCTATCGCGCGCTCGGTGAGGACGATCGGGTGGTGCTGGCCGGGCGTCTTCAGTTCGGCTCCGTCATGGGGCCCGACATCACCGAGGTGATGCCGGAGGACCTGTTCTACCTCGGCGGCGGCGGAACGGTGCGCGGCCAGGATTACCAGTCGCTCGGCGTCACGCTGCCCGGCGGCGAGGAGGTGGGCGGCCGCTCGTTCCTCGCGCTGTCGGCAGAGGTGCGCGCCAAGCTGCGCGGCGCCTTCGGCGTGGTGGGGTTCTACGATCTCGGCTATGTCAGCGACGAAAGCTTTCCGGACGGCGGCAGCGCCAACCAGGCCGGCGCCGGGATCGGGTTGCGCTACGACACCGGCATCGGCCCCATCCGGGTGGATCTCGCGGTGCCGACCACGGGACCCAAGGCCGGCGAGGACATCTTCTTCTACATCGGGATCGGACAGGCGTTTTGAGACTGCTGCGCGTTCTTCTGGTCGCCTGCACGGCGGCGCTCTCTCCCCTGGCCGGAGCCGCCCAGGACGGCGATGACGACAAGGGCGTGCTCACGCGGTTCCTGCAGGACTCGCTTTCCGGGGCCGGGCGGACGGTCGATGTGCAGGGCTTCCGGGGCGCCTTGTCGAGCAAGGCCACCATCGAGCGGCTGACGATCGCCGACGACGAGGGCGTCTGGCTCTCGATGGAAGGCATCGTGCTCGACTGGAACCGCGCGCAGGTCCTGCGCGGGCGGATCTCGGTCAACGAGTTCGCGGCCGAGCGGATCGAGGTGTCGCGCCCGCCCGTGCCGCCCGAGGGCGTGGCCGCGCTTCCGAAACCGGAGGCCGAACCCTTCAGCCTGCCGCAGCTTCCCGTCTCCGTGGATATCCGCCGGATCGCGGCCCCCGAGGTTGATCTCGGGCGTTCGGTGCTGGGGCAGGCCGCGGTGCTGTCGCTCACCGGTTCCGCCCGGTTGGCCGAGGGGGGCGGCTCGGCCGATATCGACCTCGCCGCGCAGCGCACGGACGACGCGGCGGGGCTGTTCCGCTTCGCCGCGAATTACGACGCCGCCGAGGAGACGGCGCGCATCGACCTGATCCTGCAAGAAGGGCCCGGCGGCATTGCCGCGAAGGCGCTCGATCTGCCCGGCGCGCCCTCTCTCGAGATGCGCGTGCAGGGCGAGGGCGCGACGCGGGATCTCGTCACCCGGATCGCGCTGGCCACCGACGGCACGCCGCGCCTGACCGGCACGGTCACGCTGCTGGGCGCCACCGAGGACACCGACGACACCGACTGGCGTGTGCTTGCCGATCTGGGCGGCGACGTGACGCCGCTTTTCGCGCCGGAACTGGGCAGCTTCTTCGGCCGGGAGGTCCGTTTCTCGGCAGAGGGCGCGCGCTCCACGGGCGGGGAAACCCGCGTGAACGACCTCGCCCTTTCGTCGCGCGCGCTTCGGCTGCACGGGGATGTCACGCTGAACGCGTCGGGCTGGCCGCGCCTCATGGCGATCACGCTCCGCATCGCCGACCCCGAGGGCGATGGCCCGGTGACGCTGCCGGTGGCGGGCGGCGACACGCGCCTGCGCCGCGCCATCGTCGCGATCAACTACGACGAAGCCGCGGGCGAGATGTGGACGGGCTCGGCAAGCCTTCTGGGCCTCGACACGCCGGAGCTTCAGGCGGAGGCGATGCGCCTGCGCGGCGGCGGCATCATCTCCCCGGGGGGCGCCGGCCGGGCGACCGCCGAGATGCAACTCGACGCCGAGGGGCTCGACCCCGCGGATGCGGCACTGGCCGAGGCGCTCGGCCGCGCGCTGTCCGGCACCGTCGCGCTCGACTACGTCCCCGGCCAGCCGCTGCGGCTCGACGCCTTCGACCTCGCCGGAGAGGATTACGGGGTCGTGGGCAGCGCAAGCTTCGCGGGGCTCGAGACGGGGCTCGAATCCGATTTCGACGTGCGGCTTCGCGCCCGGGATCTGGGCCGCTTCGGCAGCCTCGCCGGGACCGAGCTCGGCGGCGCCGCCGAGGTCGTGCTGGACGGGCGCGTGGCCCCGCTGTCGGGCGCCTTCGACCTCGAGGTCACAGGTACCGGAGACGACCTCGATCCGGGCGATCCGCTCGGCAAGCGTCTGCTGGCCGGGCGCAGCGACCTGGAGATCGCCGTGCTGCGCGACGAGACCGGCGTGCAACTCCGGACCCTGAATGTCAGGTCGCGGGGCCTCGTCCTCGCGGCCGACGGAACCTTGTCGAGCGGCACGAGCCGGCTGGGATACAGCGGCCGGATCACCGATCTGGGCCTGCTGTCGCCGACCGGCGACGGGCGCGGCGACGCGCGGATCACGGGCAGCGTGACCCTCGCGGGCACGCGGCTTCTGGGGCTCACCGCGTCGGGACGGCTCGCTGCGGAGAACGGGCCGGCGATCCTGCCCCTCGGGGAGGAGCGGCTCGTGACCCGCGGCGCCGAACTTCAGGCCACCTTCAACGCCGAGACCGGCCAGGACTGGAGCCTGCGCACCGAACTTGTGGAGCCAAGCGCGGCCGGGGCGTCGGCGGAAACGCTGAGCCTCGACGCGCGCGGCACCTTCGCCCAACCCGAAAGCGGCGGCGCGCCCGACCGGGTGACCGCCGACATCTCGGCCTCCGCGACGGGCCTTTCGACCGACGACGCCGCGCTTTCGCAGGCGCTCGGACGCGAGGTCGCGCTTGAGGGGCGCATCGACTACACCCGCGACGGCCCGGCGATCCTTTCGGGCCTGCGCCTCGACGCGGGCGGGGTGCGGCTTTCGGGGTCCGGCGAGGTCGCGGCACCGGTCCGGGACCTCGCCGCGCGGTTCGAGGCCGAGCTGTCCGCCGCGAGCCTCGCGCGCTTCTCGGGGCTTCTCGGCCGGCCGATCCGCGGCGCCGCCGATCTGCGGCTCGCCGGCAGCGCGGACCCGGCAGAGGGCACCTTCGACGTCACCGCCGACGGCCGCGTCGCGAACCTCTCGCTTGGCGACGCGGCGCTCGACGGGCTGATCGGAGGCTCCAGCACGCTGGCGCTCGAGGCGCGGCGCAACGCGGCCGGGCGGCTTCTGGTTCCGCGCCTGTCCTTCGACGGGGCGAACGTCACGGCGCGGGCCGATGGCGACCTGCAGGCGGTGAGCTATTCGCTGCGCGTCTCGGATCTGGGCCGCGTCGTGGCCGACCTGCCCGGCCCGGCGACGGTGCAGGGCACGGCGCGCGCGGAAGCGGCAGGCTGGCGTGTCGCGGCCGACGCGACCGGCCCCGGCGGGATCGCCGCCACGGTCGCCGGGCTGGTGGCCGACAGCGGGCGGCTCGACCTGACCGCCCGCGGCAGCGCGCCCCTGGCGCTGGCCAACACGGCGCTGGCGCCGCGGCGCATCTCGGGCACCGCCCGCTTCGACCTGGCCATCGCCGGCCCGCCGGGCCTGGACGCGGTTTCGGGCACGGTCTCGACCAGCGGCGCGCGTTTCACCGATCCCTCCGCCCTCGGCGTGATCGAGGATATCGACACGACGATCACCTTGCGGAACGCACGCGCCGAGATCGCGGCGCGCGCCCGGCCCGCCGCCGGGGGGCGCGTCACGGTCTCGGGACCGGTCGCACTTTCGCCGCCCTTCGCCGCGGATCTCGCCATCGCGCTGGAACGGGCCCTGCTGCGCGATCCGGGGCTCTATAGCACAAGGGCCAACGGCCGCATCACCGTCGCGGGCCCTCTTGCCGGCGGGGCGCGCATCGCCGGGCGGATCGCGCTCGCAGACACGGAGCTGCGCGTGCCCTCCTCGGGCGTGACCCTGCTGGGCGAGATCCCCCCGATCGAGCATGTCGCGCCCTCGCCCGCGGTCCGCCGCACGCTGAGCTACGCGGGACTGCTCGAGACGGGCGGGAACGGGCAGGACGCGCCGGCCGGGCGTCGCGCGGCGCCATTCGAGCTCGACCTGACCATTTCTTCGCCGGCGCGCATCTTCATCCGGGGCCGCGGCCTCGACGCCGAGTTCGGCGGCGAGCTGCGCCTTCTCGGCACCTCGGACACCCTCATCCCCGAGGGCGGTTTCGACCTCATCCGCGGGCGGCTCGACCTGCTCGGCCAGCGATTCGCGCTGACGGACGGCGAGGTGCGGCTTCAGGGCGGGCTGGACCCGTGGGTGCGGCTGGTGGCGGAGACCGAGGCCGACGGCCTCGCGATCGCGATCGAGGTCGTGGGCGAGGTGTCGGAGCCCGAATTCCGCTTCACCTCCACCCCGGACCTGCCGGAGGACGAGGTGCTGGCGAAGCTGCTTTTCGGGCGCAGCCTTTCCGAGCTTTCACCGTTCCAGGCGATCCAGCTGGCCAGCGCCGTCTCGGAGCTGACGGGCGGCGGTCCGGGGCTCGTCTCGGGGCTGCGCGAGGGCGCGGGCCTCGACGATCTCGACGTCAGCCAGACCGACGAGGGCACCACCGCCGTGCGCGCCGGCAAGTATATCAGCGAGAACATCTACACCGACGTGGTGGTGGAGAGCGACGGCACCACGGAACTCAACCTCAACCTCGACATCACCCGCAGCCTCACCGTCCGCGGCGGCGCGGACAACGAGGGCAGTTCCAGCCTCGGCATCTTCTTCGAGCGCGACTACTGACCCGTTCCGGTCAGGCGCCGCGCACCGCGGCGATCATCCGGTGCACGTTCTCGGGATCGGCGTCCGGCGTGATGCCGTGGCCGAGGTTGAAGATGTGCGGCCCGCCCCGGAACGCTTCGACGATGCGGCGCGTCTCGCGCTCCAGCGCCTCCCCGCCGGTGACGAGGTGGGACGGATCGAGGTTGCCCTGCACGCACCCCTCCGGCTGCACCTCGCGCGCGGCCCAGTCGGGATCCACGCCCTGGTCGAGCGCCACACAATCCACCCCGGTCGCTTTCGCAAACCCGACGTAGCGGTCGCCCGCCCCGCGCGGGAACCCGATCACGGGCAGGCCCGGATACCGCGCCTTGAGCGCCGCGGTGATCTTGCGGCACGGCTCCAGCGCGTAGGTGTCGAAATCCTCGCCGGAAAGCGATCCCGCCCAGCTGTCGAAGATCTTCACCACCTCGGCCCCGGCCTCGACCTGCGCGGCGAGATACTCGATGGTCCCGTCCGTCAGCCGGTCGATGAGCCGCCGGAAAAGCGCCGGGTTCTCGTTCTTGAGCGCGTGGGCGGGGCCCTGGTCCGGCGTGCCGCGCCCGGCGACCATGTAGGTCGCCACGGTCCACGGCGCGCCGGCGACACCGATGAGCGTGGTGTCGGCGGGCAGCTCGCGCGACAGGATGCGCACCGTCTCGTAGACCGGGTTCAGCGTCTCGTGCACCGCCTCGGCCGGCTTGAGCGCGTCGAACTCCGCCTCGGTGGTCAGCGTGGAAAGCCGCGGCCCCTCGCCGGTCACGAACCACAGATCGGCGCCCAGCGCCTGCGGCAAGAGCAGGATGTCGGCGAAAAGGATCGACGCGTCGAACCCGTAGCGCCGGATCGGCTGCAGCGTCACCTCGGCCGCGAGCTCGGGGTTGTAGCACAACGACAGGAAATCGCCCGCCTTGGCCCGCGTTTCGCGGTATTCGGGCAGGTAGCGCCCCGCCTGCCGCATCATCCAGATCGGCGGCACCGGCTGCGCCTCTCCGGCGAGCGACTTCAGGATCGTCTTGGTCTCCGACATTTCCACCCTTTCGACAATGGTTCCCGCAATGCCTCCCCGCCGGGAAGGGGGTTGTCAAGCCGACAGGCGCTTGTCAGCCGCGCCTGACAGACTTAGACGGAGGACATGAGCATCGACCTTCCCTCCCCCGCCCGACCGCTGAAGATCGGCACCCGTGGCTCGCCGCTTGCCGTCGCGCAGGCGCACGAGACCCGCGGCCGCCTCGCCGCCGCCTTCGACCTGCCCGAGGACGCCTTCGAGATCGTCGTGATCAAGACGACGGGCGACCGCGTCCTCGACCGCCCGCTGAAGGAGATCGGCGGCAAGGGCCTGTTCACACGCGAGATCGAGGAGGCGCTCCTTTCG
Source organism: Rhodosalinus sp. FB01 (assembly GCF_041365715.1). Taxonomy (NCBI): domain Bacteria; kingdom Pseudomonadati; phylum Pseudomonadota; class Alphaproteobacteria; order Rhodobacterales; family Paracoccaceae; genus Rhodosalinus; species Rhodosalinus sp. FB01. Next base: position 413,004 of record NZ_JBGFSH010000002.1, read on the forward strand.
GGCGAGATCGACCTCGCGGTGCATTCGATGAAGGACATGCCGGTGGCGCAGCCCGCGGGCCTCGCCCTCGACACCTACCTGCCGCGCGAGGACATGCGCGACGCCTTCGTGAGCCATGCCCACGCGGCGCTCGCCGATCTTCCCGCGGGCACGGTCGTGGGCACCTCGTCGCTGCGCCGCCGCGCGCAGCTTCTGTGGCGCCGGCCCGAGCTTCGGGTGGTGGAGTTCCGCGGCAACGTGCAGACGCGGCTGAAGAAGCTCGAGGCCGGCGTGGCCGCCGCCACCTTCCTCGCGATGGCGGGGCTCAACCGTCTCGGCATGGCGCATGTGTCGCGCGGGCCGATCGCCCCCGAGGACATGCTTCCCGCCGTGGCGCAGGGCGCGCTCGGGATCGAGCGGCGCGCCGACGACGGCCGCGCCGCCGCCATGCTCGAAGCGATCCACGATGTCGAGACCGCCAAGCGCCTCGCCGCGGAACGCGCGTTCCTGGCGCGGCTCGACGGCTCCTGCGAGACGCCGATCGCGGGCCTTGCCGAACTCGACGGCGGCACGCTCCGGCTGCGCGGCGAGATCCTGCGCCCCGATGGCTCGGAATGCCTTTCGGACGAGGCCAGCGCCCCTGTCGAGGACGGCGCCGCGCTTGGCGAGGAGATGGGCGCGAAACTGCTTGGCCAGGCGGGTCCGGGCTTCTTCGACTGGCGCACCGCCTGACGGCGCGCCCCGGGGCGCTCAGGGCAGCAATTTTCCGGGATTCATGACCCCCGCCGGGTCGAGCGCGGCCTTGATCGCGCGCATCGCTTGGAGCGCGCCCCGGTCCTTCCGCCGCGCCATGGAAGGCCGCTTGGTCATGCCGATCCCGTGCTCGGCGGAAAAGCTGCCGCCGAGGGCCAGAACCACGTCCTCCACCGCGTCCATCACCGCGTCGGCAAGCTCCGCATCGTCGTTGCCCAGCCGCACCGCGTAATGCAGGTTCCCGTCGCCGAGATGGCCCACGACAAGGGGTACGGCGGCGGGATCGAGCGCGGCCACCCGCGCGCCGGCCCGGTCGAGGAACGCCGCGACCCGGTCGAGCGGCACGGCGATATCGTTGTTGACGACACGGCCCTCGGCCAGACAGACCCCGGCCGCGGCCTCCCGGCGTGCCCACATCTCGGCCCGCTCGGCCTCCGAGCGCGCCACCACCGCGTCGGCCACGTCTCCGGCCTCGAGGCCGCGCGCCAGCACCGTTTCCAGCTGCGCGGCGACCGGAACCGCGCCGTCCGGACCCGGAACGGCGTCTCGCGGCGCGGTGGCGGCCAGCTCCACCAGCACGTTCACCGGGTGCGCGTCGTCGAAGGGCGGACGCGCGCCGGGCGTCCGGGCGAGGTATTCCTCAAGGTAGCGGCGCGGCATGTATTCGAAGGCCTCGACCGCGCCGCCCGTCTCGTCCTGAAGCCGGTTGAGCAGCGCAAGCGCGCCGTCGAGGGCGGGCAGCGCCACCATCGCCGTCGCCCGCGCGCGCGGCGCGGGGAAAAGCCGCACCACCGCCGCCGTGATGACGCCCAGCGTGCCCTCCGCCCCGATCATCAGGTGGCGCAGGTCGTAGCCCGAATTGTCCTTCCGCAGCGCGCGCATCAGGTCCACCACCTCTCCGGTCGGCAGCACCGCCTCGAGACCGAGGCAGAGATCGCGCGCGTTGCCGTAGCGCACCACGTTGGCCCCGCCGGCGTTCGTGGAGAGCGCGCCGCCCAGCATGGCAGAACCGCGCGCCCCGAAGCTCAGCGGAAAGACGAGATCCTCGTCCTCGGCCGCGCGCTGAAGCGTCTCGATCACCACGCCCGCCTCGACCACGGCGATCCGCGCCCGCGGATTGATCTCCCGGATGCGGTTCATCCGGGCGAGCGAGAGCAGGATCGCGCCGTCGGCGCCCCCCGTGCCGCCCGCGAGCCCGGTGTTGCCCGAGACCGGCACGACCGGCGTGCGGTTGCGGGTGGCGAGCCGCAGGATCGCCGCGACCTGGGCCGTCGATCCCGGCCGCGCCACCGCCAGCGGGGCAGACCGGTAACGCCCGGTCCAATCCTGCGCGAAAGGCCGCGCGTCGTCGCCCGTCAGCACATGGCCGTCGCCCACAATCGCCTTGAGTTCCGACAGGATGGTCATGGCGTCCCCCTTGCGCCCCTTCTCGCGCGCGGCCGCCTGCGGTGCAAGCGCCGGGCCCTCGGGGCACGGAGAGGGATGCGCACCCCGTCCCCTGTGGCACGCGCCGGGCGGTCCGTCCGCGCGCGCGCGCCGTGGACGATGGCGCCGCTCAGGCCACGAGCTTCTCGGCGCGGCGCAGGTCCACGCTGACGAGTTGGCTCACGCCCTGTTCCACCATCGTCACCCCGAAAAGCCGGTCCATCCGCGCCATGGTCACCGCGTGGTGAGTGATGATGAGAAACCGCGTCTCGGTCCGGCGCACCATCTCGTCCAGCAGATCGCAGAACCGCGTCACGTTGGCGTCGTCGAGCGGCGCGTCGACCTCGTCGAGCACGCAGATCGGAGCGGGATTGGCGAGGAAGACCGCGAAGATGAGCGCGAGCGCGGTCAGGGTCTGCTCGCCGCCCGAGAGCAGCGAGAGGGTGGACAGCTTCTTGCCCGGCGGCTGGCACATGATCTCGAGCCCGGCATCGAGCGGGTCGTCGGATTCGACCATGACGAGCCGTGCCTCGCCGCCGCCGAAGAGATGGGTGAAAAGCAGCGTGAAGTTGGCGTTCACCTGTTCGAAGGCCGTGAGCAGCCGCTCGCGCCCCTCGCGGTTCAGGCTCGCGATCCCGTTGCGCAGCGCGCGCACCGCCTCTTCCAGATCGGCCTTCTCGCGCACGAGCTCGTCATGCTCGGCCTGCACCTCGCGCGCGTCCTCCTCGGCGCGCAGGTTCACCGCACCCAGCGCGTCGCGCTGGCGTTTGAGCCGCCCGATCTCCGTCTCCAGCGCATCGGCGGCGGGCATGGCGTCCGGGTCCGCGCCAAGGCTTTCGAGAAGCGCGCCCGGCGTCGTCTCCTGCTCCTCGGCGATCCGTTCGGCGGCGGCGGTCACGGTTTCGGCGGCCGCCTCCGCGCGGGCCTCGGCGGAGGCGCGCGCCTCCCGCGCGGCGCCGGCGAGACGCTCGGCCTCGCGTTCGGCCTGCACCGCCTCGCGCAGGCGGCCTTCGGCGGCCGAAAGCGCATCGGCGGCCGCCGTGCGCCGCGCCTCGGCCTCGGTGATGGACCGGGCCAGTTCCTCTCGCCGTGCCGCCACGGCGGCGGGGCGGTCGCGCGCGCCGGCGAGCTCGGCTTCCGCCTCGGCCCGGCGCTCGGTCAGTTCGGCGCTGCGCGCTTCCGCGGTCTCCAGCCGGTGGCGCCAGCCGGAAAGGTCCTTGCGCACGGTCTGCGCGCGGGCGGTGCGCGCCTCACCCTCGCGCTTGAGCTGGTCGTGCGCGCCCCGTGCGGCGAGGCTCGCGCGGCGCGCGTCCTCCACGTCCTGCTTGGCGGCCTCGGCCCGGGCGCGGGCCGCGTCGAGATTTTCGAGCTCGGCGAGCGCGGTCTCGGCCTCGGCAAGGCGGGCGCGCGCGCTCTCGGCCTCCTCCGCGTGGCGCTCGGCGGCCATCGTCAGGCTTTCGAGCTTGCCCTCGGAAAGGTTCCGCTCGGCCTCCGCGCGGCTCATGGCGCGGGCCGCCTCGGCCGCGGCCGCGTCGGCGGCGCGGCGCGCGTCCCGCGCAGCCCGGTCGGCGGCGGTCAGTTCCTTCAGTTGCGCCGTCAGGCGCTCATGGGCGAGCTGGGTGCCATCCGCGCGGGCGTCGGCGCGCGCCTTGTCCTGCTTGAGTTCCTCCAGCCGGTTGAGCTGCTGAAGACGCAGCGCGGCGGCGGTGGGGGCATCCTCGGCGCGGGCGCGGAAGCCGTCCCAGCGCCACAGATCGCCCTCGGGGCTGACGAGACGCTGGCCCGGCCGCAGAAGCGGCTGAAGGCGCTCGGCGTCCTCCGGCGTGGCGAGGCCGATCTGCGCCATGCGGCGCGAAAGCACGTCAGGCACCGAGACATGGTGGCTGAGGGGCGTCACGCCGTCGGGCAGCGGCTGCGCCGCGTCGTACGGCGGCATCGCGACCCAGCCGGAGCCGCCATCCTGCACTTCAGCGGCGCGAAGATCGTCGGCGAGCGCGGCCCCGAGCGCGCGCTCGAAGCCCTGCTCCACCTGGAGCCGGTCGAGGATCTGGCCGCCTTCCGCGGTGTCGCGCGCCACCAGCCGGGCTAGCGCCGTGATCTCCGCCTCGAGTGCGGCCACCTCGCCCTCCGCGGCGCTGCGCTCGGCGCGGGCATCGGCCTCCTTCGACGCGGCCTCGGCGCGCGCCTCGTCCGCGCGGGCCAGCGCCGTCTCGGCACGCTCCGCCGCGGCGATCGCCGCCCGCGCCTCGGCCTCGGCCGTCTCGAGGCCACGCGCCGCGCGCGCCAGCCTGTCCTCGTGCAGCGCGGCTTCCTCGGCGGCGGAAGCCGCGGCCGCCTCGCTGCGTTCGGCGGTCTTGCGCGCGTCCTCCACCGCCCGGGTCGCCGAGTGATGCCGGGCCGAAAGCCGCGCCACGGCCTCGGACAGATCCTCGAGCGCCGCCTCGCGGTCGCGCAGCGCCTCCGCTGCCGCCGATGTCGCGGCGGCGGCCTCCTCCATCCGGCTTTCGTGCCCTTCCCCGGCGCGGGCGAGCTCGGAGGCTTCCCATTCAAGCTGGGCGATGGTCTCGCCCGCATCGCGGTTGAGCCCCGCCTCGCGGTCGATGTCGCGGGCAAGCTGCGCGATCCGCGCGGTGAGCGTTTCGACAGCGGCGCGCGCGCGGCGTTCCTCCTCGGCGATCTGGTCACGCTCGACGACAAGGCGTTGCAGCACGGCGGCCGCGATCGCCTCTTCCTCGCGCAGCGGCGGCAGCGCCGCGTCGGCCGCCTCCCGCGCGGCGGCGGCCTGGCGCGCCCCGGCCTCGGCGCGGGCGGCCTCGGCCACGCGCGTGCGCAGCGCCTCGGCCGTGGCCTTGCGTGCCTCATCCGCGTCACGCCAGCGCCGGTAGAGCAGCAGCCCCTCGGCCTGCCGGAGCTCGGCGCCGAGCGCGCGGTACCGCGCCGCCTGTTTCGCCTGCCGGGCGAGCTGCGAAAGCTGCCCCGCCAGCTGCTCCACCACGTCGTCGACGCGCGCGAGGTTCGCCTCGGTCGCGCGCAGCTTCAGTTCCGCCTCGTGGCGACGCTGGTAGAGGCCGGAAATGCCGGCCGCCTCCTCGAGAACGCGCCGCCGGTTCTGCGGCTTGGCGTTGATCAGTTCCGAGATCTGGCCCTGCCGGACCAGTGCGGGCGAGTGCGCGCCGGTGGAGGCATCGGCGAAGAGCATCTGCACGTCGCGCGCGCGCACCTCGCGCGCGTTGGCCTTGTAGGCGGAGCCCACGTCGCGCGTGATGCGGCGGGTGATCTCGAGCAGGTCGCTGTCGTTGAAGCCCGCCGGCGCCAGACGTTCCGAATTGTCGAGTTGCAGGCTGACCTCGGCGAAGTTGCGCGGCGTGCGCGAGGCGGTGCCGGCGAAGATCACGTCTTCCATGCCGCCCCCGCGCATGGCGGTCGGCCGGTTCTCGCCCATCACCCAGCGCAGCGCTTCCAGCAGATTGGACTTGCCGCAGCCGTTGGGGCCGACGACGCCCGTGAGCCCCTCGGCGATGACGAGTTCCGTGGGATCCACGAAACTCTTGAAGCCGGACAGTCTGAGGCGGTTGAAGCGCAAGGGCGGGGAGCCTCCGGTGATTCAGCGCGTAGCGTCATTCTGCGGGGCGTCGGGCGGCCCTGTCAATGCAGGACCCCCGCATCTGGGGATGGAGCTCCGAGATTTCCACAAGATGTTGAAGCGGTCCGCCCAACGCACGCAGCCGCTTGACCGTCCGCGCCATCTGAGCAAACTGGCGCCTCCGGCCAAGCGAGGGAGAAGCCATGACCGTCATCGTGGAACCCGGCGACCCGCGGACGCCAGAGGTGCGATCCCTTATCGAGGAGGCTCGCGCGCTCATGGCGCGTCTCTTCCCGGCGGAGCACAATCATCACCTGGGCGTCGAGGAACTGCGCGGGCCGGACATTCGATTTTTCGTCGCGCGCGAGTGGGATACGACGCTTGGATGTGCCGCGCTTGCGCAACGTCAAGGCTACGGCGAAGTGAAAGCGATGTTCACTGCACCCTTCGTGCGCCGCCAGGGCGTCGCGCGCCGCCTGCTCGACCGGCTGGAGCTCGAGGCGCGCCACCTCGACATGCCGTGCCTGCGGCTGGAGACCGGCGATGCGCTGACCGAGGCCATGGCGCTTTACGAAAGCGCGGGCTTCGTCCGGTGCGAGCCGTTCGGCGACTACGCGGCGAACGGCAGCAGCGTGTTCATGGAAACGCCGCTGACCTAGCCGGGGCACGCCAGCGTGGCGTGGACGACGGACGGATCGCCGGTCAGCGCCTGCGGTTCGCAGCCGGTCGCACGGCGAATCGCGAGCGCCGCGGCGGGCCCGACCTCGCCATAGCTCGGGAAGACGGCGGCGTTGAGGCGAATCGCTTCCGCCCGGTCGCCGCGCACGCGCACGTCGAAGACATGCCCGCCGGCCGCCACGCGTTCCGCGGGCTGTCCCATGAAGCCCCGCCCCGGCGTGTCGCAGGCGGCGGCGAGGCAAAGGGCCGCGCAGGAAATCGATCTTACCAGCATCGGCGCGATCAGAGCGACAAATGGTTAACGCAGCGTTACCGCCAAGGGGTCGACGCGACCATTTACATTCCGAAATCCGGATGCATATTATATTCCAGTTCTGGAATACGTATGGGAGTTCACCAATGCCGGATCACGTCGCAAGACCTGCGGACAACTACTCTCCGCTCTATTTCCTCGCCTCGCTGGGCGCGGGGGGCATTACCGTCACCTTCTTCATGTTCCTGATGTTCTGGGTGCCCCATCCGGGACAGCCCGTTCCGGTCTTCGGCGACATCGCCACGGCCTTCGCGAACGGTGGCCTTGCCATGCAGACCGCCATCGTCGCCGCGCTGGCGGGCATCGGGGCCTTCGCCTTCCTGAACCTGAAGTCGCTCGTCTGGAACCTGCGCGCCTTCGCCGCTTTCCGGCGAACGGAGGACTACAGGCGTCTGCGTACGACGAATGCCGAGACGACGCTGCTGGCGATGCCGCTCGCCCTCGCCATGAGCATCAATGTGGGGTTCATCCTCGGCCTCGTCTTCGTTCCGGGGCTCTGGACCGTGGTGGAGTATCTCTTTCCCGCGGCGATGGTCGCCTTCCTGCTGGTGGGGGTGCTGGCGTTCCGCCAGATCGGCGATTTTCTCGGCCGCGTCCTCAGCGAGGGCGGCGTCTTCGACGTGACGGCCAACAACTCGTTCGCGCAGCTTCTGCCCGCCTTCGCGCTCTCCATGGTGGGGGTGGGGTTCGCCGCCCCGGCGGCGATGAGCGGCACGACGCTCACGGTCGGCACGAGCCTCGTGCTGTCCACTTTCTTCGGCGTGACCGCGGCGCTTTACGCCGCGATCGCCGCGATCATCGCCTTCAACTCGATGTTGCAGCATGGCACCGCCAAGGAGGCCGGCCCGACGCTCATGGTGGTGGTGCCGATCATGACGGTCCTCGGCATTCTCTTCCTGCGCCAGGAGCACGGGCTGCATACCGCCTTCGGAGCCGAGGAGAATCCGGGCGAGACTTTGGTGTTCCTCGCACGTCTCCTGACGGTCCAGATCGTGTTCTTCGCGCTCGGACTGGTCGTGCTGCTGCGCCAGGGCTACTTCGCGGACTTCGTGATCGGGCCTAGGACCTCGCCCGGTTCCTACGCGCTGGTCTGTCCGGCGGTGGCGCTTTCCGTGATGGGGCAGTTCTTCATCAACAAGGGCCTGGTCGGCGCCGGCGTGGTCACGCAGTTCTCTGCCGGGTACTGGGCGTTGACGGCCGTGGCACTCGTCGCGCAGGTGGTGGCGATCGCGCTCGTGCTCCGGCTCAACCGGCAGCATTTCACCCCCGCCGCACGGGCCGCCGTCCCGGCCGAATGACCGCCGTATCCACCAACTAAAAGGGCGCGCCCGGACGGCGCGCCCTTTTAGCCTTCGCTGCCCCGAAGCGGCGATCGTCCCGAAGCCGCCTTGGCCCGTGGCCCCGGTGAGAGACTGGCCCCAAGCCATGGTCAAGGGTGCGACAAGCATGCGGCCGCCCGGTGGGCGGGAGAGGCACGGACGCGGAAGCCGTCCTCGCCCGGACATCCGGCGGCTGGAACCGCGAACCCAGGCGCGGCGGTGGCAAGCAGCAGCGCCTGCGGTCCCTGCGCCGCCTCCGCATCGGAAGGCCATCCCGTCATCCTTGACCCAGCCCCCCGCCGCGGCGGGAGTGCGCGGTCGCGCGACGAGAGTCTGCCGCACATGTCATGCGGAGCGCGCGCGGCGACGCGTCGAGCGTGCATATCCACGGCTCGCCGCACCGACAGCCCGCCCCCAGAAAACGCGAACGGCCCCAGCTGGACCGGGGCCGTCACATGCAGGTCTTTCCGGGCCGTGCCGAAAGGGTCAGTGAAGCTTCTGGCCCACTTCCTCGATGGAGGCGTCGATCAGCTCGTTGCCGCGCACGGCGGTCATGCGCCCCGCGATCACGTCCCGCGCCACCGCGACAGCCATCTCCGCTGCGCGGTCGCGTACGTCGCGCACGGCGCGCGCCTCGGCCTGGGCGATCTGCTCCTCGGCCGTCTTCAAGCGGCGGGCGATAGAGGTCTCGAGATCCTTCTTCGCCTGCTCCGCGGCCAGTTCGGCCTCTTCGCGCGCATGCGCGACGATGCGATCGGATTGCTCCGCGACTTCGCGCTGCTTGCGCTCGTAGGAGGCCAGAAGCTTCTGCGCTTCCTCCCGGATCGACCGGGCCTCGTCAAGCTCGCTCTTGATGCCCTCGGCGCGCTTGTCGAGCATCCCGCTCAGCAGCGTCGGCACCTTGAAGTAGACGAGGACGCCGATGAACACGAGGAACGAAATCAGGACCACGAAGTCAGTGTTCGCGAGCGAGAAGAACGGACCCTTCGCGGCATGCGCCGGGCTGGCGGCAGCCAGCGTGACGGCGAGAACGGTGAACTTCCGCATGGTCATGCCCCCTTGGCCCGGGCCGCGAGGGCCTTCTCGATTTCGGCGTCGTCGGCGTCCGCCCCGACCGCGGAGAGCACCGCGCCCACGGTGTCGCGCGCGACGTCCTGAACGCTCTGGGCCGCGTTCTCGCGGATTTCGGCGATGGCCTTCTCCGACTCCGCGGTCTTTTCCGCGATCTCGGCGTCGGCGCGACGTGTCGCGGCATCGACATCGGCCTGGATCTCTGCCTTCGCCTCGCCGATGATCTTCTGTGCCTCGGCCCGGGCGTCCGCGAGCGCCTTCTCGTAGGCCTTCTCGGCCTCGGCGGCCTTGGCCTTGAGGTCCTCGGCGGCAGCGAGATCGTTGGTGATGCTGCCCGAGCGCTCGGCGAGAACCGACGCGATGCGCGGCAGCGCGATCCGCGTCAGGATGTAGTAGATGGCGAGCAGCGTGACGACCAGCCAGAAGATCTGGTTGGGGAAGGTCGAGAAGTCGAGTTGCGGAAGCCCGGTCGCGCCGGCCTCCGCCCCGCCGTCCATGCCTTGCGCGGCTGCGCCTTCGGTATCGGTCGCCATTCGGCCCTCCGTCGGTGTCAAATCCTTGGGGGCTCGGCCTGCATCAAGCGGGCCGACGCCCCGTCCGTAAGGATCGTTCCCCGGATCAGACGGCGAACATCAGCAGAAGCGCGACGAGGAACGAGAAGATCCCCAGCGCTTCGGCGAAGGCGATGCCGATGAAGAGCGTGGCGGTCTGGCTTGCCGCAGCCGACGGGTTGCGCAGCGCACCCGAAAGGAAGTTGCCGGCCACGTGGCCCACACCGATCGCGGCCGCACCCGACCCGATGGCGGCGAGGCCTGCGCCGATGAACTGACCCATGTTTGCGATATCGCCTTCCATGTCGTTTCTCCTTACGGTTGGAAGATGGCTGATTAAGGGGTGTGCGGTTCGGCCCGGGCTTTCGCCCGGCCCGGATGTCTCAGTGGCTCGGATGCAGCGCATCCTTCAGATAGACACAGGTGAGGATCGTGAAGACGTAGGCCTGGATGAACGACACCAGCACCTCGAGGCCGTAGATGGCCGTCACGGCCAGGATCGAGATCGGCGCGATCGCCGCGACCTGGCTGAAGCCCGCGAACACCTTCAGAACCGCGTGGCCCGCCATCATGTTGCCGGCAAGACGGATGGAGTGGCTCACCGGGCGCACGAAATAGGAGATGAGCTCGATGATCGCGAGGACCGGCCGCAGCGGCAGCGGTGCCTCCTGCACCCAGAAAAGCCCGAGGAACTTCGTGCCGTTCTTGATGAAGCCGATCGCCGTCACGGTCAGGAAGACGGCCATGGCGAGCACGGCGGTCACCGCGATGTGGCTCGTCGTCGTGAAGGACATCGGGATCAGGCCGAGGAAATTGGCGAAGACGATGAACATGAACAGCGTCATGATGTACGGGAAGTACTTGAGACCGTCCTTCCCGGCCACGTCCTCGACCATCTTGTAGACGAACCCGTAGGCGAGTTCCGCCACGGACTGGCTGCGCGAGGGGATGATTGCGCGGCGCGATGTGCCGATCACGAGAAGCGCGGTCACGCCGACCACCGCGAGCGCCATCCAGAGCGTCGCGTTGGTGATGGTGTACCAGTGCACCGGCCCGTCCCCGAAAAGGGGCTTCACCAGGAACTGGTCCATCGGGTTGAACGCCAGCCCGCCGCCTTCGCCTGCCGCATCCGTCGCCACGCCTAGTCTCTCCCGTCCTCGTGCCCGCCAGCGCGGGTTTCCGCGTCCTTCTGGACTTCCCGCGCGCTTCTCAGCATCGTCTTGATGCCCGCCGCGAAGCCCAGCAACGTAAACGTCACCAGAAGCACGGGCAGGGTGCCAAAGAGGCTGTCCAGCCCGTACCCGATGCCGAACCCGATCCCGAGGCCCGCCACCAGCTCGATCACCATCCGCCACGCGAGCTGCGCCTGCGAATAATGCTCGTCCGCGCGGGGCTTGGGCTCCTGCGCCGCTTTCAGGACGGCCAGCCGCTTTTCAAGCTGCTCGAGTTGGCGCTTGTGGTCGGCGTCAGGCACCAAGGCTCCCCGCGGATCGTCGCGTAGGGTGCTACGCTGCAGCACAGCGCGAGTCAAGCACGGCCGTGCGACGGTCAAGTGGCTGTAATTCGTGAAGGAATTCAGGGCCTCGCAACGCCGGACAAGGTCAGGCGGCGCGCGGACGGGCCAGGACTCTCGTTCAACTGAACGGTTGAGTTTCCGGGCGCGACGGGCGAAGAGGCAGGATGATCGACAGACTCGATGCCGTCTTCGCCGCGCTCGCCGATCCCACGCGGCGGGCGATCCTCGCCATGCTGCTCGAGGATGACATGGCGGTGACCGATGTGGCCGAACCCTTCGAGATGTCGCTGGCCGCCATCTCGAAGCACCTCGCGATCCTCAGCCGCGCCGGTCTCATCAGCCAGGAGCGGCGCGGACGGGTCAAATGGTGCAAGCTGGAGCCCGACGCGCTTCGCGACGCGAGCGTGTGGATGCAGGGCTTCGGCCAGTTCGAGCCCGTCAACCTCGACGCCTTCGAGCGATTTCTCCGGCAGGAGCTGGGCGGCCGGGGGGCTTGCCCCGACCATCACGACTGACCCGCCACCCGGCGCGGCGCCTCCTCGTCCTTGAGAAGCAGCAGGAGCGCCGCCACGGTAAGCCCGAGCCCCGCCAGCACGAGCGGGCGGGGCGCGCCATTGCCCAGCGCAAGCTCCCACACGAGCACCCAGGACGGTGTGAGATAGGTGTAGGCCATGACCTTTGCCGAGGGCAGCCGGAGCGTGGCGTATTGCAGCAGGACGAAGGTCGCCGCCGACGCGAAGATCGCGAGGTAGAGGATCGTCACCCAGACGATCGCGGGCAGCGCCGCCCAGCCCGTGGCCCGTATCTCGGGCCAGCCCCACAGCCCCAGAACGACCGTGCCGGCCACCAGCACGCCCAGGGTGAACACGGTGGGGGATTCCCCGCGGTTCAGCCGCCGCAGCATCGGCGTGTAGGCCGCATGGGCGAAGCAGCCCCAGAAATAGATGACCTCGCCCCGCCCCACGTCGAAACCGAGCAAGGTCTGCCAGTCCGCGCGGAAGATCACCCACAGCGCCCCCGCCGCACCGATGGCGAGCGCAAGCGCCATGCGCGGCGTCGTCACCTGGCGCAGGATCACCCAGCCCAGCCCCGCCGCCATCAGCGGGGTCAGCGTGAAGACCGCCGCGGCACTGACCGGCGGCGCGGTCTTCAGCCCCTCGAACATGAGCACGAAATAGGTCGCGAAGAGCGCGCCCAGCACGAGATAGCGCCAGGGCGCGGCGAGCGCCCGTCGCTCCGCCCGGCCGCCCAGCCAGACGACCGCGCCCATGACGAGCGCGGCGAGCGCGAAGCGCACCGCGGTGATCGCGGCGGGCGCGATCTCGTTCGCGACGAGCCCCCCGAGCGAGAAGGAACCCGCGACGAGCCCCGAGAAAAGCAGCATGGCGAAGTGTCCGCGCGCCGCCTCCGTCATGCGTCCTCGAGCCCCTTGGCATACGCCTTGAGCGCGCTGAGCAGCGCCTGGACCTTGCTGCTGCGATGCAGGTCCACATGGGTGACGAGCCAGAGCGGCGCGGTCCACGCCTCGCGCGGGGGCGCGACCTCGGTCAGCTCGGGATGCGCCGCCACCGTCCAGGGCGGCAGGAACCCGATGCCCGCCCCGGCGAGCACGGCGGCCTCCAGCGCCCGGGGGTCGGGGCTTCGGAAGGCGACCTGCCCGCGCGGGATCTCGGCCTGCAGCCAGCGATCGAACGGGGCGCGGGGCATCTCGCCATCATGGCCGACGAACCGGTGCCCGTCGAGCGCCGAGAGGCTTGCGGGCACGCCGCGAGCGGCGACGTAGGCGGGCGCGGCGTAAAGCCCCATGCGCTGGCGCAGGAAGGGCTGGACGACGTTGTCGGGCTCTTCCGGGGCGGGGCCCGCGCGCACCGCGACATGCGCCTCGCCGTATTCCAGCCGGAAGATCCTCTCGCTGGTCAGATAGCGCAGGGTGACCGCCGGATAACGGTCCTGGAAGTCGCGCAGGACGGGCGCGAGGAGCGGCGACAACCCCACGATGGAGGTCAGCACGAGTTCGCCCGACACGTCCGCGCCGCGCCCCTTCATGCGCCCGAGAAGCTGGCCGAACTGCTCGTCCGTGGCCTGGGCCACGCGCAGCAGGTCCTCGCCCGCCTCGGTGGGCGTGTAGCCGCGGGCATGGCGCTGGAACAGCTTCACGCCCAGCCGCGCCTCCAGCGCGTCGACATGCCGGATGACGGTGGCGTGATGGACGCCCAGCGCCTCGGCCGCGCCGCTCACCGTGCCGCGTTGCGCGACGTGATAGGCGGTGCGGATCTCGTCCCAGCTCTCCATGACACTCCCCCGGCGACCGTGCGGCATCGAACACGGCGCCAACACTGGGCAGGTTGCGTTCGGCGGCGCAAGGGCAATGTCCGGGGCCGGCTGCCTGACGGACAGGCCTGCATCGCCCCGCAGCGCCGCGGCGCTGCGACGACCGGCTTGACTCCGTGAGGGCCGCGGCCTAAGCCCGGCCTGTCTCCGGAAGTGCGTCATCGCTTCCGGTCCCATGGGCTTGTGCCCGGGATCGCCCCCCGTCAGCGCGTTGCGCCCACGGGGGCGCTTGGCATTTGAGCCGCGCTTCCCATCTCGGAGGTGCATGTCCGTATCGCAGAAGGAGCCAGAGGGCCATGTTCGAAAATCTGTCCGAGCGTCTCTCCGGCGTCTTCGACCGGCTGACGAAGCAGGGCGCGCTGTCCGAGGAGGACGTGCGCACGGCGCTCCGCGAGGTGCGCGTGGCGCTGCTGGAGGCCGACGTCTCGCTGCCCGTGGCGCGCGACTTCGTGAAGGCGGTGCAGGCGAAGGCCACGGGCCAGGCGGTGACGAAGTCGGTCACGCCGGGCCAGCAGGTCGTCAAGATCGTCCACGACGAGCTGGTGGACGTGCTGAAAGGCGACGCCGATCCCGGCGCGCTCAAGATCGACAGCCCGCCCGCACCGATCCTGATGGTGGGCCTTCAGGGCTCGGGCAAGACGACGACGACGGCGAAGCTCGCCAAGCGCCTGAAGGATCGCGACGGCAAGCGCGTCCTCATGGCCTCGCTCGACGTGAACCGCCCCGCGGCGATGGAGCAGCTTCAGATCCTCGGCCGGCAGGTCGGCGTGGACACCCTGCCCATCGTGAAGGGCGAGGACCCGGTCGCCATCGCGAAGCGCGCCAGGACCCAGGCCTCGCTCGGCGGCTACGACGTCTACATGCTCGACACGGCGGGCCGGCTCCACATCGACCAGGAGCTCATCCGGCAGGCCGCCGAGGTGCGCGACGTGGTCAGCCCGCGCGAGACGCTTTTGGTGGTGGACGGGCTGACCGGCCAGGTCGCCGTGGAGGTCGCGCAGGAGTTCGACGACAAGATCGGCGTCTCGGGCGTCGTTCTCACCCGGATGGACGGCGACGGGCGCGGCGGCGCGGCGCTCTCCATGCGCGCGGTCACCGGCAAGCCGATCCGCTTCGTGGGCACGGGCGAGAAGATGGACGCGCTCGAGACCTTCGAGCCCGAGCGCATCGCCGGCCGCATCCTCGGCATGGGCGACATCGTGGCCCTCGTCGAGAAGGCGCAGGAGACGCTGGAGGCCGAACAGGCCGAGCGCATGATGAAGCGCATGGCCAAGGGTCAGTTCAACATGAACGACCTCAAGACGCAGCTCGACCAGATGCTCAAGATGGGCGGCATGGAGGGGCTGATGGGCATGATGCCCGGCATGGGCAAGATGAAGGGCCAGATGGCCGAGGCGGGCATCGACGACAAGGTGCTCAGGCGCCAGATCGCGCTCATCGACTCCATGACGAAGAAGGAGCGCGCCAATCCGCAGATCCTCCAGGCTAGCCGCAAGAAGCGCATCGCCGCGGGCGCGGGGCTCGAGGTCGCGGAGCTCAACAAGCTGCTCAAGCAGCATCGCCAGATGGCCGACATGATGAAAAGGCTCGGCAAGAAGGGCGGACGCGGCATGCTGAAGAAGGCCATGGGCGGCATGCTCGGCAAGGGCGGCGCGCCCGAGGGCATGGAGGGCATGGACCAGAAGGCGCTCGAGCAGGCGGCCAAGCAGATGGGCGCGGGCCGGATGCCCGGCATGGGCGGCGGCGGCATGTCCCTGCCCCCGGGGCTCTCCGGCTTCGGCAAGAAGAAATGACGGTGACGCTGGCCGATACGCCGCGGTTCGAGACCGAGCGGCTGATCCTGCGCGCGCCCGAGGCGCGCGACTGGGAGACCGCGGCGGCATTCCTCGTCTCGGATCGCGCGCGCTTCATCGGCGGGCCGTACACGCAGACGGCCGCCTGGCGCGTCTTCGGACATGCTGTCGGGCATTGGGTACTGCGCGGCTACGGCCAATTCGTGCTGGAAGAGAAGGCGAGCGGATCGCTCCTCGGATCCGTCGGCCCATGGTACCCGAACGGCTGGGCGGAGTGCGAACTCGGCTGGAGCCTCTGGCACGCCTCAGCGGAGGGGAAGGGCTACGCTTGCGAGGCGGCCGAGCGCCTGCGTCGCTTCGCCTACGACGATCTCGGCTGGACGACGGCGGTGCGCTACATCGACGCGGACAACGCCCGCTCCATCGCGCTGGCCGAGCAGCTCGGCTGTGTGCGCGACCGGGAGGCGCGGCGTCCGGTGGGGGAAGGGTCGGAAGACGACGCGACCGAGGTCTGGGTCTTCCGCCACCCCGCCCCGGCGGAGGCCGCGGCATGAGCATCACCCCCGCCCCCGTGCTCGAGGCCAGGCGGCTGCGGCTGCGCAGCCCCGAGCTGCGCTACTTCGACCCGCTTGCCGAGTTCTTCGCCGATCCGGAGCGCGCCTGGGGCTTCGTCGGCGCCGAGACGCGGCCCGACGCCTGGCGCTGGTTCGCCTCCAACATCGGGCACTGGCACATCCACGGCTACGGCTACTTCACCATCGAGATGACGCAGGACGCGGCGCCCGCGGGGCTTTGCGGCATCTGGAACCCCGAGGGCTGGCCGGAGCCGGAACTGGGCTGGCTCGTCTTCGCCCCCTTCGAGGGCCAGGGCATCGCCTGCGAGGCGGCGCTCCGCGCGCGCGAATGGGCCTACGAGGACCTCGGTTTCACGACGCTCAGCTCGAACATCCTGCCCGGCAACGCGCGCTCTGTCGCGCTGGCCGAGCGGCTGGGCGCGCGCTACGAGCGCACCTACCAGAACGTGACGATGGGCGAGGACATGCTCTATCGCCACCCCGGACCGCGGGAACTCGACTCCGACGGCGGCGCGGAGGCCTACGCATGACACGCGCCAGCATCCGGAGGGCCGCCTGATGCCCGCCTCCTCCATCCCCGTGATCGAGACGAAGCGGCTGATCCTGCGCGGCCCGGTGCCCGAGGATTACCCGAACTTCAAGTCCACCTTCACCTCCTACCGGGCGCGTTTCATGGGCGGCCCGCTCAACGAATACGAGGCATGGATGCTCTACGCCGCCGAGATCGGCCACTGGCAGATCCGCGGCTTCGGCATGTGGATGATCCACGACCGAGAGACCGACCGCAGCCTCGGCATGGCGGGGGGCTGGTTCCCGGCCAAATGGCCCGAGCGCGAGATCGCCTGGGTCATCTGGCCCGAGGTGGCCGGGCGCGGAATCGCGCTCGAGGCCACCGACGCGGTGCGGCGGCATCTCTACGACAGGATGGGATGGACCGGCGCGGTCAGCTATCTCGACCCGCGCAACACCCAGTCGATCCTGCTCGCCCAGCGCCTCGGCGCGAAGCGCGACCCCGAGGCACGATCGGGCGACGGGCACGACATCGTCTATCGTCACCCCGCCCCGGAGCGGCTGCGCGGCAGCCAGATCGAGGACGCGATCCAGCAGGAGATCGCGTCCTTCGAGGGGCCGATCTTTTCCTCCGCGAAAGAGGCCAGCGCATGACCGAGACCAGCGATCCCACCGCCCTCGCGGCCGACGTCCTGCGCGAGCACCGCGAGAGCATCGACCGGCTCGACGCCATTCTGGTCTACACGCTGGGCGAGCGGTTCAAGCACACCCAGGCGGTGGGCCGGCTCAAGGCGCGCCACGACCTGCCGCCCTCCGATCCGCAGCGCGAGGCGCAGCAGATCGCGCGGCTCGAGGATCTCGCCCGTCAGGCGGATCTCGACCCCGAATTTGCCAAGAAGTTCCTGGCCTTCATCATCCAGGAGGTCATCCAGCACCACGAAAGCCACCAGGCGCAGGGCGTCTGACGCCCCTGCCCGCAACCAGCCAGACGAAGGAGAATACACATGGCTATCAAGATCAGGCTCGCCCGCGGCGGCTCCAAGAAGCGGCCCTTCTACCGGATCGTCGCGGCGGATTCCCGCATGCCGCGCGACGGCCGCTTCATCGAGAAGCTGGGCACCTACAACCCGCTCATGCCCAAGGACAGCGAGGAGCGCGTGCGCATGAACGTCGAGCGCGTGCAGTACTGGCTCGGCGAGGGCGCGCAGGCCACCGACCGGGTGAGCCGCATGCTGGAGGCCGCGGGCCTCAGCGAAGCCCGCTCGCGCGCGAACCCCAAGAAGGGCACGCCGGGCAAGAAGGCGCAGGAACGCGCCGAGGAGCGCGCGGCGAAGGCCGCCGAGGCCGCGGAAGCGCCCGCCGAGGCGCAGGAGTAAGGCGGCCGGCCGATGAGCGGGCAGGTCTGTGTGGGCGCCATCGCGGGCGCCTATGGCGTGCAGGGCGAGGTGCGGCTGAAAAGCTTCACCGCGGAGCCGGAGGCCGTCGCGTCCTACGGCCCGCTCGTCACGGAGGACGGCGCGCGGCGCTTCGAGGTCACGCCGCTGGGGCGGGTCAAGAACGCGCTGCGCGTCCGGCTGTCCGGCGTGCGCACGAAGGAAGAGGCCGACGCGCTGCGCGGCACGCGCCTTTACGTTCCGCGCGCGCGGCTGCCGGATCTGCCCGAGGACGAGTTCTACCACGCCGACCTGATCGGCCTCGACGTGCTCGACACGGGCGGCGCGGCGCTGGGACGGGTGAAGGCCGTGCAAGATCACGGCGCCGGCGCGCTGCTGGAGGTGATCGTCCCCGGGGCGCGCCAGACGGTGCTTCTGCCCTTCACCCGCGCGGCGGTGCCCACGGTGGACCTCGCGGCGGGACGGATCGTCGCCGACCCGCCCGAGGGGCTCTTCGAATGAGCGATGCCCCCGCCCGCTCCCATGGCCGCAAGTCGATCAGCGCCGCGGTGGGCCCGCGCGAGCTCATGCCTGCGCAGGAGACGCTGGCGGGCGTGTGGTGCGCGCAGGTCATCACCCTCTTTCCCGAGGCGTTCCCGGGCGTGCTCGGGCTTTCGCTCACCGGGCGCGGCCTCAAGGAGGGGCTCTGGCAGCTTCGGACGGTCGACCTGCGCCGCCACGGCGAGGGGCGCCACCGCAACGTGGACGACACGCCGGCGGGCGGCGGCGCGGGCATGGTGCTGCGGGCCGACGTGCTGGGCCGCGCCATCGAGGAGGCGCGCGCCACCGCGCCGGCGGGCCGCCCGCTCATCGCGCCGAGCCCGCGCGGCACGCCCTTCACGCAGGCCCGCGCGCGCGCCCTCGCCGAGGGTCCGGGCGTCACGCTGATCTGCGGGCGTTTCGAGGGGATCGACCAGCGCGCGCTCGACCATTACGGGGTCGAGGAGGTCTCGATCGGGGATTTCGTCCTGACCGGCGGCGAGATCGCCGCGATGGCCTTGATCGACGCGACGGTCCGACTTATACCCCGCGTGCTCGGGAATCAGGCGTCCGTCGAGGAGGAATCCTTCTCGCACGGTCTTTTGGAGCACCCGCAGTACACACGGCCCACCGTCTGGCAGGGGCGCGAGATACCCGAAATTCTCCTTTCGGGGCACCACGCGCGGATCACCGAATGGCGGCAGGCCGAGGCCGAAAGGCTGACAAGGAAACGGCGCCCTGATCTCTGGCGGGCCTGGCGCGAGGCGCATCGCAGGAACCCGGAGGACGACCGAGAGCTCTGAGGGCCATCACCTTCGCGGGACCACCGCGAGCGAGAATAGGAGTGGATCAGATGGATCTGATCGCGGAACTGGAGGCGGAACAGATCGCCTCGCTCGGGAAGAAGATTCCCGATTTCAAGGCCGGTGACACCGTGCGCGTCGGCTACAAGGTGACGGAAGGCACGCGCTCGCGCGTGCAGAACTTCGAGGGCGTGTGCATCAGCCGCAAGAACGGCCAGGGCATCGACGGCTCGTTCACGGTGCGAAAGATCTCCTTCGGCGAGGGCGTGGAACGCGTGTTCCCGCTCTACTCGACGAACATCGACAGCATCACTGTCGTGCGCCGCGGCAAGGTGCGCCGCGCCAAGCTCTACTACCTGCGTTCGCGCCGCGGCAAGTCGGCCCGGATCACGGAGCAGACCAACTACCGCGCGCCCAAGGGCGCCGGGGCCCAAGCCTGAGGAGCCGCGCCATGAAGAAGGACATTCATCCCGACTATCACTTCATCGACGTGAAGCTGGTGAACGGCGATATCGTCAAGATGCGCTCGACCTGGGGCGGCGAGGGCGAGACCCTGCCCCTCGACGTCGATCCCTCCGTGCACCCCGCCTGGACCGGCGGCGGCGGGCGTCTGATGGATACCGGCGGCCGCGTGTCGAGGTTCAAGAAGAAGTACGAGGGCCTCGGCTTCTGAGCCGGCACCCCCTTACAGGTTTTTTCCAGGACGCGCCGCCCGACCTCCGGGCGGCGCGTTCCGTTTCGGGCGCTTTCCCTCGCATCGGGTGCGCCCTATAGACGGTGGGCGAAGCGTGGCCCGGACCGGCCGCGCGGCACGAGGGGAAGGGCATGGCGCACATCATCGTCGTCGGCAACGAGAAGGGCGGGGCCGGCAAATCCACCGTTTCGATGCATGTGGCGACGGGCCTTGCGCGGTGCGGCCAGCGCGTCGGCGCGCTCGACCTCGACCTGCGCCAGCAAAGCCTGGGGCGCTACCTGTCGAACCGTCAGCGCTACCTCGCCGCGGAGGGGCTGGCGCATCTTCCCAGCCCGCAGTTCCACGAATTGCCGACGATCGATCCCGACACGCTGCAACCCGACGAGAACCCGCAGGATCGCAGCCTGTCCACCGCCGTGGCGGCGCTCGAGGGCAGTTGCGACTTCCTCGTCATCGACTGTCCCGGCTCCCACACCCGGCTCAGCCAGCTCGCCCACTCGCTCGCCGATACGCTGATCACGCCGCTCAATGACAGCTTCGTGGACTTCGATCTGCTGGCGCGCACCGATCAAGACGGTCAGAAGGTTCTCGGGCCGTCGGTCTATTCCGAGATGGTCTGGTCGGCGCGGCAGCTGCGTGCCCAGGCCGGGCTGCCGGCGCTCGACTGGCTGGTGATCCGCAACCGGCTGGGCGCGCAGGCGATGGTCAACAAGGCCAAGATGCAGGCGGCGCTGGATGCCCTTGCGCGCCGGATCGGCTTCCGCACCGCGCCCGGCTTTCACGAGCGCGTGGTGTTCCGGGAACTTTTCCCGAGGGGCCTGACCCTTCTCGACCTGCCCGACATCGGCGTGACGCAGTTCAGCCTGTCCAACATCGCCGCCCGGCAGGAACTGCGCGATCTGCTGCGGGCGCTGAACCTTCCGGGCGTCGACGTGGATTTCTGAACACCGGCGACATGCGATCCGTGTGTAAATTTTTCTAGACATTTTGGCCTGTCAGATCATATTGAGGGGGATGGTCCGGCGCCTGCCGACGCAGTGCCCTGCGCTCCAAGCGGACCGCGCCATCGCGGAAAGCCGGACGGGCGATCCCCGTCGCAATTCGGAAGGGGCGGGCGATGCAAACCAGCGAGGAAGTGCCGGGCGATCTGCGCCGCGTCTGCTACCGCAGCCGTGCGACCCGCCCGCTCGATGCCGGCGAGATCGGCGCGCTCGTGCAAGGCGCGGCGCGGTTCAACGCGGGACACGGCATCACCGGCGCGCTGGTCTCCGCCGGTGTCGGCTACCAGCAATGGCTGGAGGGACCCGCGGGCGTCATCAACGCATTGATGGGGCGGCTTCAGGACGATCCGCGCCACGCCGACATGAACCTCATCGAGAACGCCGCCATCGAAAGGCGCGCCTTTGCCGGCTGGCACATGCAGCTCTTCCAGACCCCCGGGGATCTCGCGCTGTCGCCGCTTGCCGTCGTCCTCGGCGCTCCGCGGCCCGAAGCCGGCGCCGACTGGGCATCGGCGCTCGCGATGGTCACGAAGGGCCTCTCGCAGCGCGGGCCGGGCCCGGTCGTCTCGCCCGCCGAGGCCGAGTCCTTCGCGCAGGCGCTGATCGCCCCCGGAGAGGATGCGA
Organism: Rhodosalinus sp. FB01; assembly: GCF_041365715.1. Lineage (NCBI taxonomy): Bacteria > Pseudomonadati > Pseudomonadota > Alphaproteobacteria > Rhodobacterales > Paracoccaceae > Rhodosalinus > Rhodosalinus sp. FB01. The sequence continues at coordinate 434,436 of NZ_JBGFSH010000002.1, forward strand.
TCGTGGCGCAGCACCTCGCGCCCAGGCTGTCGACGGCGACGGGCCGCGCGGAGGGGTACGAGGCCGTGGCGCGCGCGCTCGGCGACGGCTGGATGGCCGACCGTTGGTCCATGGCGCAGGTCACAGTGGCGCTGGGGCGCTTCCAGTCATTGCTGTGGCAGGCGCCGCAAACCGCGGACCCCGTGCAGCCGGTCGGGCACGCCATCGTCGCGAACCAGCCCGGCAACCCGCATTTCCTGGGCGCGGTGATCAAGGCCGACATCCTGCGCGCCTCGGGCTGGTCGGTCAGCCTGCTGCTCGATGCCGAGACGTCGGATATCGAGGCCGCGGCCCGCGCCAACAGGACCGCGCCGGTGCTTCTGTCCGGCAGTCGCCTGCTTTCGGGACTGGTCGAGGCGCGGATGACCGAACTCGGCCAGCATCTGCGCGCGGCCCTGCCCGGGACGCTCGTGCTCACCGGCGGGCGGGGCGGCCACGCGCTGTCGGCCACGGCGCAACGGCTCTGGGCACAGGTGGCGCGCGCGAAATCGCAAGGCGCGGATGCCTTCGGAAAGGTCGCGGGGTCCGCCGCCGGGGCGGCCATGGCGGCGCGTCACCGGGTTCACTGACGCAAGGTCAGCCCGGATCATCGCCCCCGGCCAGCGCGCGCAGCATCCGCCGCAGGGCGGCCGCGTCCTCGGGATCGAAGCGCGCGGCGAGCGCGGCGTCGTAGTCGCGCGCGACCTCGCGCAGGTCGCGGTAGGCCGCCTGCCCCGCCGGCGTGAGTTCCAGCACCTCGCGGCGGCGGTCCGCGGGATCGGCGCAACGGGTCAGGAAGCGCCGCGCCTCGAGCCGTGCGACCGCGCGGCTGATCTTGGTCTTGTGCATCCGGGCGCGCGCGCCGATCCCGCCCGCCGTCATCCGGCCGTAGATCCCCAGGTGGAAGAGCACCCGCCACTCGGTGCGCAGCATCCCGTAGCGCGCCTTGTAATGTCGCTGGAAGGCGAGGCTCGCCTCCTCGGCCGCCTGGTTGAGAAGATAGGGCAGGAATTCCTGCAGATCGAATCCGTCTTTTCCGTCCATCGCGTCCTCCCGACTCTTGTTAGTTACAAATTCAACCGTTAACACCGCAACCGAATTCGGGAGGGAGGAGCCTGAACCATGAATCGTCGCACCGATCCCGTCGGCCTTACGCAGGCCACCACGCCCACAGGCACGCAGCAGGGCTACATGCCCGGCTTCGGCAACGACTTCGAGACCGAGGCACTGCCGGGCGCGCTGCCGCAGGGCATGAACTCGCCGCAGAAATGCAACTATGGCCTTTACGGCGAGCAGCTTTCGGGGACGGCCTTCACTGCCAACCCGCCGGAACGGACCTGGACCTACCGCATCCGGCCCTCGGTCAAGCATTCCTCGCGCTACACGAAGCTGGAGCTGCCCTACTGGAAGTCGGCGCCGAACGTGGACCCGGACGTGATCTCGCTCGGCCAGTATCGCTGGGATCCGGTGCCGCATGGCGACGAGGCGCTCACCTGGCTCACCGGCATGCGCACGATGACGACGGCGGGCGACGTGAACACCCAGGTCGGCATGGCGAGCCACATCTACCTCGTCACGGAGTCGATGAAGGACGCGTATTTCTTCTCCGCCGACAGCGAGCTTCTCGTCGTCCCGCAGGAAGGCCGGCTGCGCTTCGCCACCGAGCTCGGCATCATCGATGTGGAGCCCAAGGAAATCGCCATCCTGCCGCGCGGCCTCGTCTATCGCGTTGAAGTGCTCGACGGCCCGTGCCGCGGCTTCGTGTGCGAGAATTACGGGCAGAAGTTCGAGCTCCCGGGCCGGGGCCCGATCGGCGCCAACTGCATGGCCAACCCGCGCGACTTCAAGGCGCCGGTCGCCGCCTTCGAGGATCGGGAGACGCCCTCCACCCTCACCGTCAAGTGGTGCGGCCAGTTCCACGTCACCGAGATCGCGCAAAGCCCGCTCGACGTGGTGGCCTGGCACGGCAACTACGCGCCCTACAAGTACGACCTGCGCAGTTACTGCCCGGTCGGCGCGATCCTCTTCGACCACCCGGACCCGTCGATCTTCACCGTGCTGACCGCGCCCTCGGGGGTGCCTGGCACCGCAAACATCGACTTCGTGCTCTTCCGCGAGCGGTGGATGGTGGCCGAGGACACGTTCCGCCCACCCTGGTATCACAAGAACATCATGTCCGAGCTGATGGGCAACATCTACGGCCAGTACGACGCCAAGCCGCAGGGCTTCGTGCCGGGCGGCATGAGCCTGCACAACATGATGCTGCCCCACGGGCCGGACAAAAGCGCCTTCGAAGGTGCTTCCAACGCCGAGCTGGGGCCGGAGAAGCTCGACAACACGATGTCCTTCATGTTCGAGACGCGGTTCCCGCAGCACCTCACCGCCTTCGCGGCGAAGGAGGCGCCGTTGCAGGACGACTACATCGACTGCTGGGACAGCCTCGAGAAGAAGTTCGACGGAACGCCGGGCGTGAAGCGACGCGCAAGAGATCGCCAGGTCTCTTGCGCCAAGGCTTTTCGAAAAGCCTTGGCACCCGGCCGCCCCCGCCACGGAAAGGAGCCCCATGTCGCTGATGCCGAGCTGGGTGGAAAGCGCGAACGCGCCCGATCACCCCTTCCCGCTCAACAACCTGCCCTGCGGCGTCTTCTCCACCGAGACGCTGGATCCCCGCTGCGGGGTGGCCATCGGCGACATGATCCTCGATCTCGCCCGCGCCGAGGCGGAGGGCCTGNTCTCCACCGAGACGCTGGATCCCCGCTGCGGGGTGGCCATCGGCGACATGATCCTCGATCTCGCCCGCGCCGAGGCGGAGGGCCTGGTCGAGGTCGGGGCGGGGCCGCTCTTCGACGTGCCGTTCTGGAACGAGCTCTTCGAGGACGGCCCCGAGGTCTGGGCCGCCCTGCGCGCGCGCCTGACCGCGCTCCTCGCGCGCGGCGCGCCAGAGCGGGACAGGGTGGAGCCGCTGCTCGTGCCGCAGGCCGGGGCAGAGATGCACATGCCCTTCCTCGTGGCCGAGTACACCGATTTCTACGCCGGCCGGCATCACGCGACCAATGTCGGCACCATGTTCCGCGGCGCCGAGAACGCGCTGCCGCCCAACTGGCTGCACATCCCGATCGGCTACAATGGCCGCGCCTCCTCGGTGGTGGTCTCGGGCACGCCGGTCCGGCGGCCCTGGGGCCAGCTCAAGGGGCCGGAGGATGCCGCGCCCCGCTTCGCGCCCTCGCGCCGCTTCGACCTCGAACTCGAGATGGGCGCGGTGGTGGGCCAGGCGTCGGAGGGGCCGCTCACGGTCGCCGAGGCCGACGAGATGATCTTCGGCTACGTGCTGCTGAACGACTGGTCGGCGCGCGACATCCAGGCCTGGGAATACCAGCCGCTCGGCCCTTTCCAGGCCAAGGCCACGGCCACGACCATCGGGCCGTGGATCGTCACCAGGGCGGCGCTGGAGCCCTTCCGCGTGCCCGCGCCGAAGCGCGAGGTGGAGCTCCTGCCGCACCTGCGCGACGCCGCCCCCATGCTCTACGACATCGAGCTCTCCGTCACGCTGGCGCCCGAGGGCGAGGCCGCGACGGAAATCGCGCGGACGAACTACCGCGAGATGTACTATTCCTCGGCCCAGCAACTCGCCCATCACACGACCAGCGGCTGCCCGATGACGCCCGGCGATTTGCTGGGGTCGGGCACGGTCTCGGGGCCGGAGAAGACGCAGCGCGGCTCGCTGCTCGAGCTCTCGTGGGGCGGCAAGGAGCCCGTGACGCTGGACACCGGCGAGGCGCGCAGCTTCCTCGAGGACGGGGACACCGTCACGCTTTATGCCGCCGCGCGCGGGGACGGCTACACCATCGGCTTCGGGCCTTGCGCGGGGCAGCTCCTGCCGGCGCTCGAAGATCCCTACAAACGCTGAGAAGAGGGCAGGACATGGCAAAGGCATTCGCGTCGCAGGGCGACATGACCGAAAAGGAGGTCAGCTTCACCGAGATCGGCGAGGGGCTCTGGGCCTTCACCGCCGAGGGCGACCCGAACTCGGGCGTCATCATCGGCGACGACAGCGTGATGATCGTCGAGGCGCAGGCCACGCCACGCCTCGCCAACAAGGTCATCGAGAAGGTGCGCGAGGTGACCGACAAGCCGATCACCCATCTCGCGCTCACCCACTACCATGCGGTGCGCGTTCTCGGCGCCTCGGCCTATGGCGCCGATCAGATCGTGATGTCCGAGATGGCGCGCGGCATGGTGGCCGAACGCGGCCAAGAGGATTGGGAGAGCGAGTTCGAGCGCTTTCCGCGCCTCTTCCAGGGCCACGAGTCGATCCCCGGCCTCACCTGGCCGACGACCACCTTCAACGACCGGATGACCGTCTATCTCGGCAACCGGCGAGTGGACCTGATGCACCTCGGCCGCGCGCACACGGCAGGCGACATCGTGATCCACGTCCCCGACCAGAACGTGATGTTCACCGGCGACATCGTCGAATACCACTCCGCCTGCTACTGCGGCGACGGGCATTTCGCCGAGTGGGGCGAGACGCTCGACGCGATCCGCTGGTTCGACGTGGACGCCATCGCGCCCGGCCGCGGCGATGCGCTGGTGGGCCGCGAGATGGTCAACGCCGCCATCGAGAGCACGCGCGACTTCCTGGAAAGCACCTACCGGCCCGCCGCCCGCGTCGCGGCACGCGGCGGCACGCTCAAGGACGCGTGGGACGCCGTGCGCGCCGAATGCGACCCGAAGTTCTCGGACTTCGCGATCTACGAGCATTGCCTGCCCTTCAACGTGGCCCGCGCCCATGACGAGGCGCGCGGCATCGAGACGCCGCGAATCTGGACCGCCGCGCGCGACAAGGAGATGTGGGAAGCGTTGCAGGGATGAGCCGCTTCGGCCCCACCCGCGGCGAGCTGTGGTTCCGCCTCGCCTTCTCCCTCTTCGGGCTCGGCGCGATCGCCGCGGCCCTGCTGCTGCGCGGGCCGAGCCCCGCCTGGATCGAGATCGTCGCCGTGGGCGGGGCCTTTTTCGGCGGCACCGCGCTCTGGACGATCTGGAAGCTCACAGGGAAGACCCGGACATGAACAAGATCTTCGAGACGCCGCTTTACCCCTACACCCGCGCGCCGGACCAGGACGCGCCCGCGCCGGTGCGCCATCCGGTGATCGTGGTCGGCGCGGGCCCGGTGGGCCTTGCCACCGCCATCGACCTCGCCGGACGCGGCGTTCCGGTCGTGGTGGTCGACGAGAACGACAAGGTGAGCTTCGGCTCCCGCGCGATCTGTTTCGCCAAGCGCCCGCTCGAGATCCTCGACCGCCTCGGCTGCGGCGAGCCGATGGTGGAGAAGGGCGTGCGGTGGAACCTCGGCAAGGTCTTCTTCGGCGAGCGCAAGGTCTACGACTTCAACCTGCTGCCCGAGGAGGGCCACCGGCGCCCGGCCTTCGTGAACCTTCAGCAATACCATTTCGAGCGCATCCTCGTGGACCGCGTGCGCGAGATGCAGGCCGCGGGCGCGCCGATCGAGCTGCGGGGCGGCACACGGGTCGCCTCCGTCGCGGAGGCGGGCGATCACGTGGCCGTCGCGCTCGACACGCCCGAGGGCCCCTACGAGGTCGAGGCGGAATGGCTCGTGGCCTGCGACGGCGCGGGCTCTCCCATCCGCTCCATGATGGGGCTCGACTTCGTGGGACGGGTGTTCGAGGACAACTTCCTCATCGCCGACGTGGTGATGGACGCCGAGTTCCCCACCGAACGCTGGTTCTGGTTCGACCCGCCCTTCAACCCTGGCCAGTCGGCGCTCCTGCACAAGCAGCCCGACGGGGTCTGGCGGATCGACCTGCAACTGGGCTGGGACATCGACAAGGAGGAAGAGAAGAAGCCCGAGAACGTCATCCCCCGGCTGAAGGCGATGCTGGGAGAGGATGTCTCCTTCGAGCTCGAATGGGTCTCGATCTACACCTTCCAGTGCCGCCGGATGGAACGGTTCCGCCACGGCCGGGTGATCTTCGCCGGCGATTCGGCCCACCAGGTCAGCCCATTCGGCGCGCGGGGCGCGAACTCGGGCGTTCAGGACGCCGACAACCTCGCCTGGAAGCTCGAACTCGTGATCGAGGGCAAGGCGCCCGAAGGGCTGCTCGATAGCTACGACGCCGAGCGTATCCACGGCGCGGACGAGAACATCCTGAACTCGAGCCGCTCCACCGATTTCATCACGCCGAAATCCGAGACGAGCCGGCTTTTCCGCGACGCGGTGCTCGATCTGTCAGAGCACTACGCCTTCGCCCGGCCGCTGGTGAACTCGGGGCGGCTCTCCGTGCCCTGCACCTATGACGGGTCCCCGCTCAACACGCCCGACGCGCTGCCGGAGGGCCCCGCGCGCACGCGCCCCGGCAGCCCCTGCCCCGACGCGCCCGTCGGCAACGGCTTCCTGCTCGACCGTCTCACCGGGGGCTTCGCGCTGCTTTGCATCGACGCAGACGCACCCGAGCGGCTGGAAGAGGACGGCGTCGCTGCCCCGTGTATCGCGCTTTCCGCCGCCGACGATCCCTCGGGCGCGCTCGCGGCGCGCTATCTCGGCGACGCGGCCTCGGCCGTCTATCTCGTCCGGCCGGACCAGCACGTCGCCGCGCGCTGGCCCGCCTTCGGCGAGAGCGCCGCGCGCGCCGCGCTCCGCCGCGCCATGGCACGGGAGATGCGCCAATGACCCTGACGCTTGCGCCCAACATCGCGGGGCCGGACGATTTCTACGCCGAGCTTCTCGCCGCCCATGAAGGGCTGACGAAGGCGGAAAGCGACGCGCTCAACGCGCGCCTCATCCTCCTTCTCGCCAACCACATCGGCGATCGCGCGGTGCTGTCGCAGGCGCTCGACGCCGCCCGCGCGCCCGGGCGGGACGCCGCAGGGTGAGCGAGGCCGTCCTTTACGATTTCTGGCGCAGCTCGGCGAGCTACCGTCTGCGCATAGCGCTCGCCCTCGCCGGGATCGACACCCGCCCGGTGCCGGTCGATCTGCCGACGCTCCGGCACAAAACGCCCGAGCATGTCGCGCGCAACCCGCAGGGCCTCGTCCCCGTGCTGGAGATCGACGGAGACCGCTTCACCCAGTCGCTGGCGATCCTCGACTACCTCGACGAGACGCGCGGGCTGGGCCTTCTGCCGGCCGAGCCCGCCGAGCGCGCCCATGTCCGCGCCCTCGCCCACTCGATCGCCGTGGACGTCCACCCGGTCTGCAACGTCTCTGTCGCGGCCTATGCCGTCGAGCTTTCGGGTCGGGAGGAGGCGCGCGAGATGTGGATGCGCCGTTTCATCGCGCCGGGGCTCGCTGCCTTCGAGGCGCTGCTCGCGCGGTGGGAGCAGGCGCCCTACTGCACGGGCGCGGCCGTCTCGCTGGCCGACATCTGCCTCGTGCCGCAGCTCTACAACGCCGACCGCTGGGGCGCGGACTATTCGGACTGCCCGCGCATCCTGAAGGTGAAGGCCGCGCTGGACGCGCACCCGGCCTTCGCCGCGGCCCATCCCGACCGGCACGCGCCCGGTTGACCCGCCGCCCTTGACACCGGGGGGCCCGCGCGGGACGACGGCGCGACGCGGAGGGAGGCGGCATGGACTGGAGCGAATTTCCCAAACACGGCCGCGCGGTGGCCGACTGGGCGGCAGAGTATCACGCAACGCTGCGCGACCGGCCGGTGCGCGCGCCATTGACCCCGGGCGCGACGCTCGCGCGCCTGCCCGAAGCCCCACCCGAGGCGGCGGAGCCCGTCGAGCACATCCTCCGCGACTTCCACGAGATCGTGATGCCGGGGCTGACCCATTGGCAGCACCCGCGCTTCTTCGCCTATTTCCCGGCGAACGCGGCGCCCGCCTCGGTGCGGGCCGAATACCTCGTGGCCACCGTCGCGCCGCAATGCATGCTCTGGCAGACCTCGCCCGCCGCCACCGAGATGGAGACGCGGATGATGGGCTGGCTCGCGCGGGCAGTGGGGCTGCCCGACGCGTTCCATGGCGTGATCCAGGACAGCGCGAGCTCGGCGACGCTGGCGGCGGTGCTCACCATGCGCGAGCGCGCGCTGGACTGGGCGGGCAATACCGAGGGCCTTTCGGGCGCGCCGCGGCTGCGGATCTACTGCTCGGGCGAGGTGCACTCCTCCATCGACCGGGCGATCTGGATCGGGGGCATCGGGTCGGCGAACCTTGTGCGCCTGCCGGTCACGGGGCCGCGCCGCGCCATGGACACGGCCGCGCTGGCCCGCGCCATCGCCGACGCCCGTGCCGCGGGGCATCTTCCGGCCGGGATCGTCGCCTGCACGGGCGCCACGGGCATGGGCGCGTCCGACGACCTCGCCGCCGTGGCCGAGGTGGCGCGGGCCGAAGGGCTTTACCTTCACGTGGACGCGGCCTGGGCCGGCGCGGCGATGATCTGCCCGGAGTTCCGCGAGCTCTGGGCCGGCGTCGAGCAGGCGGATTCGGTGGTCTTCAACCCGCACAAGTGGCTCGGCGCGCAGTTCGACTGCTCGGCGCATTTCCTGCGCGACCCGGCCGCGCTCACCCGCACGCTCGCGATCCGGCCGGAATACCTCAGGACCCAGGGCGCGGACGGCGTGGTGGATTACTCTGAATGGTCGATCCCGCTCGGGCGGCGCTTCCGGGCGCTCAAGCTCTGGTTCCTGTTGCGCGCCGAGGGGCTAGAAGGACTGCGCGCCATGATCCGCGACCACGTCGCGTGGAGCCGGGGGCTGGCAGAGCGGCTGCGAGAGACGCCGGGCTTCGAGATCGTGACGGAGCCGGTGCTTTCGCTCTTCACCTTCCGCCATGCGCCGCCGGGCGCGGACGCCGATGCCGCGACCGAGCGGCTGCTCGCGGCGATCAACGACGAGGGGCGCATCTCCCTCACCCGCACGGTGATCGACGGGCGGCCCGTCATCCGGTTCCAGGCGGGCTCCGTCTTCACGACCGCGGCGGACATGGACGCCGCCTACGACGCCATCACCGCCACCGCAGACCGCCTGCGACAGGAGGACTGAGCCGATGCCCGCCCCCGAGAACAGCTTCAAGCGCGCCCTCGCCCAGGGCCGCACCCAGTTCGGCTGCTGGCTCGGGCTCTGCAGCCCCTACGCCGCCGAGATCGCCGCGCGCGCGGGCTTCGACTGGCTGCTCGTCGACGGCGAGCACGCGCCGAACGACCTGCCCACCATCGCCGCGCAGCTCCAGGTGATCGACCCGCTGCCGCCGCAAGCCGTGGTCCGCCTGCCCATGGGCGAGGACTGGGCGATCAAGCAGGCGCTCGACGCGGGCGCGCAGACCCTGCTGATCCCGCTGGTGGAATCGGCCGCACAGGCAGAGCGTCTGGTGCGCGCCACCCGCTACCCGCCGGACGGCCATCGCGGCATGGGCGCCGCCCTTGCCCGCGCCTCGCGCTTCTCGGAGATCGCGGATTACGCGACCACCGCCAACGCCGAGATCTGCCTGCTCGTGCAGGTGGAGACGCGGGCGGGCCTCGCCGCGCTCGACGACATCCTCGCCGTCGATGGCGTGGACGGCGTGTTCATCGGGCCCACGGACCTCTCGGCGGACATGGGATATCCGGGCGACCCGCAGGCGCCGGAGGTGCGGGCGGCGATCCGCGACGCGCTGGGCCGCATCGCGGCGGCCGGGAAGGCGCCCGGGATCCTGTCGGTCGACGACGACGAGATCGCCGCGCATCTCGAGGCCGGGGCGCGCTTCGTCGCCGTCGGGATCGACGTCACGCTGCTGGCCGGCGCGCTCCGCGACCGCGCCCGCCGCTGGTCCTCGGGCTGAGCGCGCCCGCGCTCAGGCCCGGCCCTTCCACGGCACCAGCCAGCGCTCCATCCGGCGCATGGCCATGTCGATGCCGAAGCCGATGATCCCAATCAGGATGATCCCCATAATCACGATGTCGGTAAGCTGGAAGCGCGAGGCGACCATGATCATCATGCCCGCGCCCTGCTCGGCGGCCACGAGTTCGGCGGCGACCACCGTGCCCCAGCACACCCCCATGGCCACCCGCGCGCCGGTGAATATCTCCGGCAGCGAGTTCGGGATGATGACGTGGCGCAGGATCTGCCAGCGCGAGGCGCCCAGCGAATAGGCCGCGTGCACCTTCGAGATAGCCACGCCCGACACGCCCGAGCGCGCCGAGATCGCCATGATCCAGAGCGCGGCGAGGAAGAGCAGGATGATCTTTCCAACCTCGCCGATCCCCGCCCAGATGATCACCAGCGGAATGAGGGCGAGCGGCGGCACGGGGCGCATGAACTCCACGATCGGATCGAACCAGCCGCGGAACCAGTCCGAGAGCCCCATGGCGTAACCCAGCGGGATCCCCACCGCCGCGCCGAAGAGAAACCCCACGATCACGCGGAAGAGCGACCAGCCCAGATGCTCCCAGAGGGTGCTGTCGCGGTAGCCGTCGCTCGCGACCTCGCCGATCCGGGCCACGACGGCCTCGGGCGGGGGCAGCCAGATCGGCTCCATCTGCCAGCCCTTCGCCGGCTCGAAGTTGAGCGTGCCCTTGGGCGTCATGCCGACCCGCCCGTCGGCGATGCGCACGGATCCCCCGGGGGCGATCGGCTGGCCGTCGACCTCGACGACCTCGGCGCCCGCGTCGCGGCCCAGCTCGTCGTTGCGGTCCACCCGGATGAGCGTGCTGCGCCAGGCGCCGACGGTGGCGCTGTCGTTCTTGGCCCAGCCCTCGCCCGGGGCCACCTCGGGGGCTTCCGCGTCCTGCTGCACCGGATGCACGAGGACCGTGACCGTCGCCGTGTCGCGCTGCCCGTCGGGCGTGGCGACGGTGTAGTCGAACCGGGTCTCGCCCAGGAATGGCCCCGGCGCGTGCAGGAAGCCCGGCACCCAGGCCGAGCCCGTGAACGCGCCCCAGAGCAGGAAGATCGTGGCCACCGAGATGACACTCGCGATGCGGTTCGGCGTGACGGCGCTTTCGTCGCCGAAGGTCACCGTCTTGCGGGCGGTAAGGCCGGTGCGCGTCTGGTGGACGACGAGCTTCACGAGGAAGAAGGAGGCGGTGAAGATCGCCGCATAGATGAGGAAGATGATCATTGCGCGGCCTCCGTGCGGCCCATGATCTCTTCCTCCATGTCCCAGATCATCGAAAGGATCTCTTCCCGCTTGGGGCCGTAATCGGGATGGCGCTTGACCTCGCGGAGGTCCGCGCCGACACCGAGATCGGCGAAGGGCAGCCGGTATTCGGTGTGGATGCGCCCCGGCCGCGGCGCCATCACGAGAAGCCGTTCGCCGAGCAGCAGCGCCTCTTCCACCGAATGGGTGATGAGGATGATGGTCTTGCCCGTCTCCTTCCAGAGCCTGAGCACCAGGCTCTGCATCTTCTCGCGCGTGAGCGCGTCGAGCGCGCCCAGAGGCTCGTCCATCAGGATCACGTCTGGGTCGTTGGCCAGGCACCGGGCGAGCGCCACGCGCTGCTGCATCCCGCCCGAAAGCTCGTAGATCGCCTTGTCGTGGAAATCGGCGAGCCCCGTGACGTCGAGAAGGTGATCGACGGTGCCGGCCCAGTCGCGTTCGCGCCGGCCGGCCATGCGGGGGCCGAAACTCACGTTCTGGCGCACGCTCATCCATTCGAAGAGCGCGCCCTGCTGGAACACCATTCCGCGCTCGGCGTCGGGGCCGGTGACCTCGTGGCCGTTCATCACCACCTTGCCCGAGGTCGGCGCGAGAAACCCCGCCACGATGTTGAGCAGCGTGGTCTTGCCGCAGCCCGAGGGGCCCAGAACGCTCAGCACCTCGCCCTCGGCGAGGTGTAGCGTGACATCCTGCAGCGCCTGGACCGAGCTGCCATTGGGCAGGTCGAAGCGCATCGAAAGCCGCTCGATGTCGAGCCCGCTCATGCGTCGTCTCTCATGGTCTTCCCTGTCTCCCTGCGTCGCAATCGCCCTCCTGCGAGGGTCTTCTGTCGCCTCGAGCGCCCTGCGTGTCCGGGCCCGCGCCCAAGGGCCCCGGGCCTGCCGCGGCAGGCCCGGGACGTCCTTTCCCGTTTCCTCCGGCGCCGCCGGAGGGCCGGGTCACATGCCGCCGGCGGCGCTTTCCAGCGGGGCGGCGTTCACGGCGTTCGCGTAGCTGTCGAGCGCGGCGTCGATGCTGCCGGCCTCGACGAAGACGTTCGCCACGCCCTGCATGAACTCCTGCGCACCGCCGCCAAGCCACTTGGCGGTCAGCTGCTCGTCCACCGGCGGGAAGACGAAGGTGGCGATGGTCTCGCGCGTGGCCTCCAGATCCATGCCCGCGTCCTTGGCGATCACCGGAAGCATCTCCTCGGTGTTCTCGCCCGAGTTCCACATCGCGTTGGCCTCGGCCGTGACCGCGAGGAATTGCGCCACGATGTCGGAATTCTCCGCCACCCAGTTCGCCGGGCCCGAGGTCACGTCGAAGACCAGAATGCCCAGATCCTCCTTCTCGGCGCCCGTGAGCAGCACGTTGCCGTGCTCTTTCATGCGGCGCAGCGCCCCGCCCCAGCCGCAGGCCATGTCCACCGCGCCCTGCGCGATGGCCGCGGCGCCGTCGGGCGGCGCCATGTCGACGACATCCATCGTGGAGATGTCCACGCCGAAATGGTTCATCTGCTCGAGAAAGCCGTAATGCGCCGCCGTGCCCAGCGGCACCGCGACCTTCTTGCCCTCGAGTTCGTCCGCCGAGTCCTTGTCGATCTCGAGTTCCGCGCGCACGACGCAATTGTCGTTGTCGGAGTAGCTGACCGCCACGTCGAGGATCTGAAGGTCCTGCCCGGCCGAGGTCGCCACCACGAAGGGCGGCACGCCCTGGCTCACGGAAAGCTGCACGTCCCCCGAGGCCATCGCCGCCGACATCGCGGTTCCCGTGTCGAAACTGACCCAGTTGATGTCGATGCCCATGGCGTCCTCGTACATCCCCGTGGCCTTCGCGTACTGGACAGGCATCGGCCACTCGAGGAAATAGGCCACCGTGCTCTCCTGCGCCGCCGCCTGCGCACCGGTGAGCATCGCCGCACCGGCAACCGCCCCCATCAGCTTTCGTCTTGTCATCATCTTCCGTCATCCCTTGCTGGCAGCCGCGATTCGCGGCGGTTGGGCGCGGCGCAATTCTGAGGCGGCACCGTCGCCCGGAGCGGCGCCCGACGGCGCGCCCGTGCCCGAATCCGATCCGAAAAGGCGATTCCGATCAATGGATTTTCCGAAATCCCGGACCGCGCCGCGCAGCCGGAACATGCCGCCGCCACGCGATCTGCAGGAATTTTGCAAGACTTTCCGCCGCCTTGAATGACGCCCGTGGGCCGGGCGCGGATCCTCTCCGCGAAAGGGTGGACTTACCGGGCCGGATCAACTGGCCCTAACAAGCGGCGAAAAAAGTGGCTGATCATCCAAGCTCAGGCTAGCGTTGCCGCAGACAATTCCCGCGCGCCGGCGCCGCCCCGCCGCCCGCCCGCGCAATTCCAAGGACGCATCATCATGGACGGCACCCCCAGAGAGAACGATTTCAGCGGCATCGTCGAGGCCGATCGCGCCCATGTCTGGCATCATCTGGTGCAGCACAAGCCCTTCGAGACGGGCGCGCCCCGCGTGATCGTGGAGGGGCGCGGCATGTCGGTCTGGGACCAGCACGGCAAGGAACACCTCGACGCCGTCTCGGGCGGGGTCTGGACGGTGAATGTGGGCTACGGGCGCGAACGGATCGCCGACGCCGTGCGCGACCAGCTGGTGAAGCTGAACTACTTCGCGGGTGCCGCCGGCACGATCCCCGGCGCGCGCTTCGCCGAGCGGGTCATCGACAAGATGCCGGGCCTGTCGCGCGTCTATTACTGCAACTCCGGATCGGAGGCCAACGAGAAGGCCTTCAAGATGGTCCGGCAGATCGCCCACAAGCGGTACGGCGGCCGCAAGCACAAGATCCTCTACCGCGACCGGGACTATCACGGCACGACGATCGGCTGCCTGTCGGCCGGCGGGCAGGACGAGCGCAACGCGCAATACGGCCCGTTCACGCCCGGTTTCATTCGCGTGCCGCATTGCCTCGAATACCGCAAGCACGAGCAGGACGGCGCGCCGGAGGAGAATTACGGCCTCTGGGCCGCCGACCAGATCGAGAAGGTGATCCTGCAAGAGGGCCCCGACACGGTGGGCGCGCTCTGCCTGGAGCCGGTGACGGCGGGCGGCGGCGTGATCCCGCCGCCTTCCGGCTACTGGGAGCGGGTGCAGGAGATCTGCCGGAAATACGACATCCTGCTGCACATCGACGAGGTCGTCTGCGGCGTCGGCCGCACCGGCACCTGGTTCGGCTACCAGCAATTCGGCGTCGAGCCCGACATGGTCACGATGGCCAAAGGCGTGGCCTCGGGCTACGCCGCGATCGCCTGCCTCGTGACGACCGAAGAGGTCTTCGACATGTTCAAGGCCGATCCCGACGATCCGCTCGACTATTTCCGCGACATCTCCACCTTCGGCGGCTGCACGGCGGGGCCGGCCGCGGCGCTCGAGAACATGGCCATCATCGAGGAGGAGGGCCTTCTGGAAAACACGACGGCGATGGGCGCGCGGCTGATGGAGCGGCTGCACGAGCTCCACGAGAAGCACGCCGTCGTGGGCGACGTGCGGGGCGCGGGACTTTTCTGCGGGGCGGAGCTGGTGGCCGACCGCGCCACGAAAGAGCCCGTGGACGAGAAGCTGGCCCAGAAGGTGGTGGGCGACTGCAACGCGCAGGGCGTCATCATCGGCGTGACCAACCGCTCGGTGCCGGGAAAGAACAACACGCGCTGCTTCTCGCCCGCGCTGATCGCCACGGCGGACGACATCGACCGCATCGCCGCCTCCGTGGACGAGGCGCTGGGCCGCGTCTTCGGGTGACCCGGCGGCCGGGCGCGGGCGCCCGGGGCCCGGCCCGATGCGGCGCGCGGCATGGCGGCCCGGGGCGATCGGCGCTCGGGCGCAATGTCCGGCCCGGCCCATAAGTCCAGTTTGCACGGCGCGACCGGGCCAGATACGCTTCCGGCCATGGGCATCTCCGCGGTCAGCTTCACGCTCGATCCCGACGGCACGGGCACGTTGCAGGCGCGCATCCAGCAGATGATCGCGCAGGCGATCCTCTCCGGTCGGCTGAGGCGCGGCGACAGGCTGCCCTCGACGCGCCGGATGGCGGCGCATCTGGGCGTCAGCCGGATCACCGTGACGCTGGCCTACAACGAGCTTCTGGCGAACGACTACCTGACGTCGAAGGATCGCTCGGGCTACTTCGTGTCGGCGAACGCGCCCGAGCCGCCCGCCTTCCCGGCCGCGCGCCCCCCGCGCGAGGACGCCGTGGACTGGACGCGCGCGCTCGGTCAGCGGTTCTCGGGCGGTGCCGCGCCGCGCAAGCGGCCCGACTGGGCGCGCTTCCGCTTCCCGTTCATCTACGGTCAGGCCGACCCGTCGCTCTTCGATCACGCCAACTGGCGGCTTTGCGCGATGAAGGCGCTTGGCGCGAAGGACTTTCCCGCCCTCGCGCATGATCTCTACGACCAGGACGACCCGCCGCTGGTGGAATTCCTCGCGCGCCACACGCTGCCCCGCCGCGGGATCGAGGCGCGCCCGGAGGAGATCCTGATCACGCTCGGGGCACAGAACGCACTCTGGCTGACCGCGCAGGTGCTGCTGACCCAGCGCCGCAGGGCCGCGATCGAGACGCCCTGCTACCACGCGCTGCGCGACATCCTCACCCAGTCGCGGTGTCACATCTCGCCCGTACCGGTCGATGCCGACGGGCTGCCGCCCGACGCGGTGCCCGAGGGCACGCATGTGATCTTCACCACGCCGAGCCATCAGTGCCCGACCTCGGCCACCATGCCGCTCGAGCGCCGCCAGGCGCTTCTCGAGCGCGCGCGCGCGCTCGACGCGCTCATCGTTGAGGACGATTACGAGTTCGAGATGGCGTTTCTCCAGACGCCGCTGCCCGCGCTCAAGTCGCTCGATACGGACGGGCGGGTGATCTACGTCGGCAGCTTCTCGAAACCGCTCTTTCCCGGCCTGCGCCTCGGCTACCTGGTCGGCCCCCAGCCCTTCATCCGCGAGGCGCGCGCGCTGCGCGCCTCCGTCCTGCGCCACCCGCCCGGCCTCGTGCAGCGCAGCACGGCCTATTTCCTGGGCCTCGGGCATTACGACGCGATGATACGGCGCATGGGCCGCGTGCTCGCCGAGCGCCGCACGGTGATGGAAGAGGCGGTCGCCGAGCACGGGCTCGAGATCGCGGGACGGGGGGCCTTCGGCGGCTCGTCCTTCTGGATGCGGGCGCCGCGCGGCACCGACACCGCCGCCCTCGCCCGCAAGCTCGAGCGCGAGGAGGTGCTGATCGAGCCCGGGGCGCCCTTTTTCGCCACCCCGCAGGCGCCGGGCGAGTTCTACCGCCTCGCCTGGTCCTCGATCCCGGCAGAACGCATCCCCGAAGGCGTCGCCCGCCTGGCCCGGGCGCTGGGCTGATCTGGCCATATCCGGCGAACGCCGCTGGCCCTATTGGCCGCCCCCCTGCAACCGTAACTTCGCTCAGGCGGCGCATGGCCGGACCGGACCGGCGTCGGTGCCGCGCGCAAGGAGAGACCCCCATGAAGATGACCACCGAGGAAGCCT